>JBGOVA010000214.1:0-6978 GCA_041477875.1 Micropepsaceae bacterium
ATCGATGCGCCGTGCAAGGCTCAGACTTCGCCGAACTTCTTGCGCGGGTCGTACGGGTGTGCGGCTTCCCAGCGCTTCACGATGTCGCTCAAATTCTGATCGGCCTGGTCAGGCAGCACGATCTGCAGCGTCACGAATTGATCGCCCGCCGGGTTGATCGAATGTGCAGGGATGCCCTTGCCCTTCAAACGAAAGAGTTGCCCCGCATTGGCGCCCGGCGGGATCACCATCGTGACCGAGCTGTGCAAGGTCGGCACTTTCACCTTCGCCCCGTGCAGCGCCTCGTTCAGCGTGATCGGCAGATCGAGATGGATGTCGCGTCCTTCGCGCCGATAGTAGGGATGCGGCTCGATCGTGATGGTGATCATCGCGTCGCCCGCTTGTCCGCCGGGAATCCCCGGCTCGCCGAGGCCGCGCAAGCGGATCGTCTGCCCCTCGCGCACGCCGATCGGTACCTTCACGTCGAAACGCTTTCCGCCGGGCAGTTTTACGCGCCGCGTGCCTCCGAGCGCCGCTTCTTCGAATGTGACCGCCAGATCGTAATGACTGTCGAGTCCCTTGCCGGGCGCAGGCCGTTTGCGCCCCGACGAACGTTCGCCGAAGAATTCCGAGAACAGATCCTCGACGCGGCTTTTCTTCGCATCGTTTGCGGTCCCGCCGCCGAACGCGCGTTCGAACGCGCTTCGAAAGGCCGAGCTTGTACTCTCGCCGTTGACGTGCGCGCCGTTCTTGGCACTCTTCGTCGTGGTCTCCGCGTGCGCGGCTTCGGGCTCGCGTTCGGCGCGCGGCGCATAGCCCGCGCGCGGATTGCCGTGCGCATCGATCTCGCCGCGATCGTAGGAGCGCCGCTTGTTGGCATCGCCCAAAATCTCATAGGCGATCGAAAGGTCCTTGAAGCGCCGGCCCTTGTCGGCGGCACCTTCCGGCGTGTCCGGATGGAATCGCTTCGCGAGCGAACGGAACGCCTGCTTGACGTCGTCCTCCGTGGCCGACCGCGGAACGCCGAGCACTGAATAGGGGTCATACATCGGCAAACGCGCTCATACGCCGGGCAGGGGCGTCCGGATTCATGGCCTAGTTGTAGATTGTATAGGTCATCCCGCCGCTGCACACTGCCATACTACGTCGCAGCTAGGATTGGCAAATAACCAGTCAGGGCAATGGCTTACGGTGCTTTCGTCGCATCGTTAGCAGGCAGCCTGACCAAGGATTCCGCAATCGCCCGCTCGGCCGGCGCAAGTTGCGCAGCCACGAACGAAAGCTCGGCCTGTGCCCTCTGGTGGCCCTGCTGAGAGGCCAATCGCAGCCAGCGATAAGCCTCGATCATGTCCTGCCCCGTACCCTCTCCAAGTTCGTAGAGCAGCCCAACGCGCAACTGGGCCTCCGGGTTCCCGCGCCCTGCAACATTTCGCCAAGTGGCAAAGGCAAGAGCCTTGTTCTGTGCCGCATAGGCCGTCAGCCCCGCATTCATTTGCGCCCGGTCTTCGACCGACATCTTGGCCCAGGCGTCGGCCGCGAACGCCTCGCCCGGCTGTGCCCTCGCGGTTTGACCGGCAGCTGACGGTGCCGCCGACGTGGAGTTGGTCGCCGCATCGCTGGCCGAACGCTCGCCCGTCACCTTTCCACCGCCGCGCCACGGATCGTCGAGATTGACGTCCCCTCTCGGCGCGGAGGCGCTGTCGTCGAAAACAATCGCGCCCATCGCCTTCAGCCTCGTTTGCGCAGGCGCATATCCATTGCGCGCCGCACGCTCGAGCAAGGCGCGCGCGCGCACCGGGTCGCGCTCAACCCCAACGCCCTGCTCGTACATTTCCGATAGCTTCATCTGCGCGATCGAAAGACCGGCGGTCGCGGCCCGCGCATACCACGCCGCGGCCGCTTCCGGATTCTTCTCGGTGCCTTCGCCGCTCAGGTACATGTCCGCGACGTTCGCCATCGCGGTGACGAGGCCTTTCTCGGCCGCTCCCCTGAAAAGCTTGAACGCCTGAACACTGTCTTTCTCGACGCCCTTGCCCTGACGCAAAAGCTGCGCGGCGTTGCGCATCGCGCCGAGGTCATCTTCTCGCGCGAGCTGCGCCCAAATGCGATAGGCCGCCGCATAGTCGCCCGAGTCATAGGCGGCGATGCCTTGATCGAAACGCGACGCTTTCTCCGCCACCACATTGGTTGCGCAGGCGCTAACCACGAGGGCCAGAGCGAACAGAATCATAAGGCGGAGTGTAGCGGTCATGGTCCCTGCAAGCGGCTCTCAATCTCAAGGAACGCAGCGAAGAATTTGCCCGCGCCGCACATGGCACGCACTATAATACGCAGGTTCCCCGACACAGCGCAGCGCCAAAACGCATGACCACGACGAAGCCGATTGAAGACGCCCCGTCCGAAATTGCCGCCGGCGACAGTCCGCTCGCGACATTCGCGCAGTGGTTTGCGCTCGCGGGAACCAAGGAACCCAACGACGCGAACGCCATGGCGCTGGCGACGGTCGACGCGACGGGCTTGCCCGACGTGCGCATGGTCCTGCTCAAGGGATATGACGAGAAAGGATTCGTCTTCTACACGAACTTCGAAAGCGCGAAGGGCAGGGAACTGCTCGCGAATCCCAAGGCCGCGCTCTGCTTTCATTGGAAGAGCATCCGCCGCCAGGTACGCATCCGCGGATCCGTAAGCACGGTCAGCGACGGCGAAGCCGACGCCTATTTCGCGAGCCGCCCGAAGGACAGTCAGATCGGCGCCTGGGCCTCGCGCCAATCGCGCACGCTCAAAGGCCGCTTCGAACTTGAAACCGAGGTCGCCCGCTTCGCCGCGCGTTACGCACTGACCAAAGTGCCGCGCCCGCCGCATTGGTCCGGCTTTCGCCTAACGCCGGTCGAGATCGAATTCTGGCGCGACCGCCCGTTCCGCTTGCACGACCGCCTCGTCTATCGCCGCGAAGGCGCAAACGCGCCGTGGCGCACGGAGCGCCTGTTCCCATGACCGGCGCGCACGTCATCGACGCAGTGACCAAGCGCGCGACCGGCGCCGAAGCCGAGCGCCTGAAGCGCCTTGCGACCTACGCCGCCGTCACGGTTGCCGCAACGCTGATCGCGATCAAGCTCTGGGCCTGGCTCGCGACGAGTTCGGTCGCGATGTTGGCCTCCCTCGTCGACTCGACGCTCGATCTCGTTGCCTCGGGACTGAATCTGCTGGCCGTGCGCCACGCATTGACGCCGGCCGACCGCGAGCACCGCTTCGGCCACGGCAAAGCCGAAGCGCTGGCCGGCCTCGGCCAGGCGGCCTTCATCGGCGGCTCGGCCGTGTTTCTTCTTTTTCAGTCGCTCGAACGTTTGATCGATCCCCATCCCGTCGAGCAATCCGTGGCGGGTTTGGTTGTGATGGGGATCTCGATGGCGCTGACGATCGCCTTGGTCGCCTTTCAACGCCACGTCATAAGCCGGACAAGGTCGCTCGCGATCGGCGCCGATCATCTGCACTATGTGACCGACGTCATAACGAATGCGGGCGTGGTGGTCGCGCTTGTCGTGGCGGGGCTGTGGGGTTGGCATGCCGCAGACCCATTGATCGGCCTGGCCATCGCTGCGGTGATCGCCTGGGGCGCATACAAGATTTTGCGCGGCTCTTACGACGAGCTGATGGATCATGAGTTCGACGACGCTGATCGCGCGCGCATCAAAGACATCGTGCAAAAGCACGGCGCCGTGATCAACCTCCACGACTTGCGCACGCGCCGCGCCGGCCATCGCGCCTTCATTCAGCTGCATCTCGAGTTGCCGCCGGCGATGGCGCTCGTCGAGGCACACCGCATCAGCGATGAAGTGGAAGAAGCGATCATGCGCGTGTTCCCCGATGCCGAGGTCCTCATCCACCAGGACCCCGCCGGCGTCGAGATGACGCCACCGCCAATGAAGAAATAAGCCGCAATGAACCAGGCGAAGCTCGTGGCCTGGCTGAAGTCCGCCGCTCCCTGGGGCAGTGCACCCGAGGTGATCGAAACGCACGCGGCCTACGTGTTCTTGACCGGCGAGCAGGCGTTCAAGCTCAAGAAAGCGGTCAACCTCGGCTATCTCGATTTCTCGACCGCCGACAAGCGCCGCCGCGCGCTCGAACGCGAACTGACGCTGAACCGCCGGACCGCGCCGCATATCTACCGGCGCGTCGTCCCCATCACTCAAACGAACGGCAAGATCACGATCGACGGCGACGGTGAACCCGTCGACCACCTTCTCGAAATGAAGCGCTTCGCGAAGGGTGCATTGCTCAGCGAGGTCGCGGAACAAGGGCATCTCGACGCCGCCTTGATCGAGAAGTTCGCGCGTCACGTCGTGTCTTTTCACGACCATGCCGAGATGATTGCCGGTGTCGATTGGCCGGCGGCGGTCCGGCGCATCGGCGATGAAAATGCGCGCGACTTGCGTTCCCAAGCGCCTGCGACCTTCGATCCGGCAGAGTTGGACCGGTACATCGCACGAAGAGACGTTGCGATGGCGAAGCACCGCGTGGTTTTCGCTCGTCAGTCGACAACCGTCCGCCTCTGCCACGGCGACATGCATCTTGCGAACGCCTTCGTCGATCACGGCGAGCCCGTGTTGTTCGACTGCATCGAGTTCGACGACTTCTATGCGACGATCCCGCCGCTCTACGACCTCGCCTTCCTGCTGATGGATCTATGCGCGCGCAACTTGACGGCGCTTGCAAACCGCGCGCTGAACGCTTGGCTCGTCGCTCGGGAACCGACGCAGTGGATCGGCGCGCTCGCAGATCTCGCGGCGCTGTCCTTGTATCTGGCGCTTCGCGCCGAGGTTCGCGCCAAGACCGAAGGGCGCAAGCCTGGCGCGCGGGCAAGCGCGCAGCGCTACCTGCAACTCGCCTCGACATTGCTCGGAGAGAAGCCACCGCGCCTGATCGCCATTGGCGGACTCTCAGGCACCGGCAAGTCGACGCTCGCCCGCGCCCTCGCGCCCGGACTGGGAAGCGCGCCCGGCGCCATCCACCTTCGCACCGACGAAATTCGCAAACGCCTTGCCGGCGTCGACATGGACGCGCGCTTGCCCGCGGCGTCTTACACGCCGGAAGCGTCGGCGAAGGTATATGCGGCGATCGAGGACCTGGCGGCATCGACCCTGCGCGCCGGCCAAACCGTGATCGCGGACGCCGTCTTCGCCGCCGCGAACGAGCGTCAAGCGATCGAACACATTGCCGCCGCGCACGGCGCGCCGTTCGTCGGTCTCTGGCTTGAAGCACCCGTGCCGGCGCTCGAATCCCGCCTCGACCGCCGCGCGGGTGATGCGTCGGACGCCGACAGCGCCGTCCTGCGCCGGCAACTCGACTACGATACCGGTGCGATCACATGGCATCGGCTCGACACAAGCGCCGGCGTGGCGGCAACGCTCGAAGCGGCGCGCAATCTGATCGACGGCTAAGGGCTCGCGGTCGGCGCCGCTCCGCCTTCGTATACGATCGGGCCTTGCACGCGGACTTTCGTCTCTTTGAACAGCAGCCAGTCGACCATCAGCTGAAAATAACCGTCCGAAAAATGCGTATCGATGCGCTCGCCGTCCTTCTCTTCGAATTCGACGATGCCGTGATCGGCGTTCGGAAATACCACGACATCGAGATTGGCTCGCGTGGTCTGAACCTGGCGCAAAACACGCAGCGTGTTCTCGCTCGGCGCCGAGCTGTCGCGCCCCGCCAGGATCCAAAGATGCGGACCCTCATAGGCCTGCAGCGGCGGCAGCGGATCGTATTCCATCGGCGTTCCGACATCGAACATCGGACCGACGAGCCTGATGAGCCAATCGGGATAGGCAAGCAGCGTGCCCGTGTATTCGCCATTCGCCTTCTTGTACCACGGCTCGTTACCGTATTTCGCCCGCATGGCGTCAAGCTCGTCGTAGCCGTCGGCGAAATGGGTGGCGACCACGCGGCCTGTGGCGTGCGTGATCGCGCGCGCCTTCGCGATGACATCCTCGCCGTATCCGGCAGTCCGCAGATCGTCGAACACTTCGTCGCGATCTTCGGCGAGCGGACTTTCCGCCAATCCGAAACCCACCAGCACGAAGTCGGCCTTCACCTTCATGGCGGCAAGCGGTTCGATCCAGCCCGCCTGGCTTCCGCCCTGAAAGCCGACTTCGCTTGCAAGAGTTCCAGCAAGCTCCCTTGCCTTGGTCAACGCCGCCGCCGCGTCGTCCGCCAAGAGATCGAAGTCCTGCGTATACTTGCCCTGCGATTTCCCGGTCCCGCGCTTGTCGTAGACGAAGACGCCGATACCGTTCGCCGGCAGCAGATATTGCAGCCGATTGAACACGACGGCTGAATCGGCCTCCGACCCGTGCACGAGCACGGCAACCGGAATGGCACCCTCGAGCCGCGGCATCACCAACCGCCCGAATAGTTTCTTCCCATGGCTGTCGAACGTCGCTTCGGTGAAGTCGAACGTTTGGCGCGTGCCGGTGAGCGGCGGCTTGCCGTCGAGTGCGAGCGTGACCTTGCCTTCATCGCAAGTGCCGAACTCCGCCGTCGCTCGAACCGGCGTTTCGCCCGCCCATCCTGGCCCCGCCGCGAACTTCCTCGGGACGCCGCTCTGTCCCGCGACGGGAAGCAGACGGCCCGTATCGCCGTCCATGAAGACGAAGCGCAAACTCTGCGCGCCACTCGACGGCGAAAGGACGACGACGCGCCCGTCGCTCAGATCGTATGCGCCGTAGGTGCAGGTCAATCGCACGTCGGGCGCGGGTTCGTAGAAATAATAGAGCCAGGCCCCGAGACCGGCGAAGCCCAGCACGATCAGAACCAACAGAATCCTGCGAACCAGCATGATGTCTCCACGCAACGACCGCGCGGCCTAGAGCATTTTGATCCGACAATGAATCGGAGGGGATTCCCGTAGCGCGCGGGTAGGAGGATTCTGCCTTTGGATCGATTGATTCGGAGGCAAGGCCATGACGCGGGCTTATTCGATGGATTTGCGCGAGCGGGTAATCG
>JBGOVA010000249.1:0-5376 GCA_041477875.1 Micropepsaceae bacterium
GCCAAATCGAGGCGGCGCGCCGTGCGATCACGCGCGCCATGAAGCGCCAAGGCCGCGTCTGGATCAGGTTGTTCCCGGATATTCCGGTGACGAAGAAGCCGGCCGAAGTGCGCATGGGCGCGGGCAAAGGCGGCATCGAGTTCTGGGCTTGCCGCGTAAAGCCCGGCCGCGTGCTGTTCGAAGTCGACGGTGTGAACTCGGCGACAGCGAAAGAAGCGCTCGGCCTTGCCGCGGCAAAGCTTTCGATCCGCACCAAGTTCGTCACCCGCTTAGGCCACGCGGATTAGGGGTTGAACGATGAAGAGCGCCGTAGCCTCCGATTTTCGTGCGATGTCGCCCGACCAGCTGAACGATGAACTCGCGAAGCTGAAGAAGGAACAGTTCAACCTGCGCTTCCAAAGGGCGACGGGTCAGCTTGAGAAGACCGCACGCGTGCGCGTCGTGCGCCGCACGATCGCAAAGATCAACACGGTCCTGGGCGAAAAGACCCGGACGAAGACGAAGGCCTGAGGCGAGAGAAAAGCAAATGCCGAAACGAATTTTGCAAGGCGTCGTCGTGAGCGACAAGAACAAGAAGACGGTCATCGTCGAGGTTGAGCGCCGCTTTACCCATCCGTTGTTGGGTAAGACCGTGCGCCGCTCCAAACGCTATCACGCGCACGACGAGCAGGCGCGTTTCAAGTCGGGCGATCAGGTCCGCATTCAGGAATGCCGCCCGATGTCGAAAATGAAACGTTGGGAAGTGGTCTACGACGCCGTCGCGGCGAAGGCTTGAAGAACTGAAGGAAACGAAGGCGCTACGCCCATGATACAAATGACAACGAACTTGGACGTCGCCGACAACTCGGGTGCGCGGCGCGTCATGTGCATCAAGGTCATCGGCGGCGCCCAGCGCCGCTACGCGACGGTCGGCGACATCATTGTCGTCTCGATCAAGGAAGCGATCCCGCGCGGCAAGGTGAAGAAGGGCGACGTGATGAAGGCGGTCGTCGTGCGAACGGCGAAGGAAGTGCGTCGCGCCGACGGCAGCTGCATCCGCTTCGACCGTAACGCGGCCGTGCTCATCAACCCGCAGGGCGAGCCGATCGGCACGCGCATCTTCGGGCCCGTGACGCGCGAGCTTCGCGCCAAGAACCACATGAAGATCGTGTCGCTCGCGCCGGAGGTTCTCTAGATGGCGACGAAATTCAAAAAGGGCGACCGCGTGATGGTGATCGCCGGCGAAGAGCGCAAGCGCAAGGACCAAAAGCCGCGCGTGGGCGAGATCTTGAAGGTCTATCGCGATGAAGGCCGCGTGCTGGTTTCGGGCGTGAACATGGTCAAGCGCCACACGAAGCAATCGGCGCGCAGCCAGGGCGGCATCATCAACAAGGAAGCGCCGATCCAAATGTCCAATATCGCGCATGTCGACCCGAAGACGGGCGAGGCGACGCGCATCGGATTCAAATTGTTGAAGGACGGCCGCAAAGTCCGCTTTGCGAAGAAGTCCGGGGAAGTGATCGATGTCTGACGACAAGAAAGAAGCAAAGCCGAAAAAGGCGAAGGCTGCGACCGAAGGCGAAGCGAAGGGCCCGAAGGGACCCCCGCCCTCCAAGACCGAAGAAAAGCGCGCCGAGAAAAAGGCGCGTGGCGGCAAGGGCGGCGCCGCGACCGGTCCCGCGACGTCGACGCAGAGCGAAGCGACGCGCGCGAAGGCGGTTGCCTTGGGCGCCAATGAGAAATACGTGCCGCGCGCCAAGAAGCGCTACCACGACGTCGTGCGCAAGGAACTGATCGACAAGTTCGCCTACAAGAACCCGATGCAGGTGCCCAAGCTCGACAAGATCGTGATCAACATGGGTGTCGGCGAAACGACGGCGGACACCAAGAAGATCCAATCGGCCGTGCGCGACCTGACCATGATCTCGGGCCAAAAGCCGATCGTGACCAAGGCGCGCATCGCGATCTCGAACTTCAAGGTGCGCGAGAACATGCCCTTGGGTTGCAAGGTCACCTTGCGCAAGGACCGCATGTACGACTTCCTCGATCGCCTGGTCACGATCGCGCTGCCCCGCGTGCGCGACTTCCGCGGCGTCTCGGCGAAAAGCTTCGACGGTCGCGGCAATTTTTCGATGGGCCTGAAGGAGCACATCGTGTTCCCCGAAATCGACTACGACAAGATCGAAACGGTTTGGGGCATGGACATCACGATTTGCACCACGGCCGGCACGGACGAGGAGGCGCGTGCGTTGCTCGCGGCCTTCCAGATGCCGTTCCAGAAATGACGAAATCAAGCGTAGGACTTTGACGAAATGGCGAAGAAAAGCTCGGTCGAAAAGAACAAGCGCCGCACGGCGCTGGTAAAGCGCTTTGCGGCCAAACGCGTGAAACTCAAGGAGACGGCGAACAACCTTTCGCTGCAGCCGGAAGACCGTTTTGCCGCGCGCCTGAAGCTCGCCGAGCTTCCGCGCAATTCCTCGCCGTCGCGCATTCGCAATCGCTGCGAGCTGACGGGGCGTTCACGCGGAAACTATCGCAAGGTCAAAATGTGCCGCATCAAACTGCGCGAACTCGCCAATCACGGGCTGATCCCCGGCATGGTCAAGTCGAGCTGGTAGGGGAACAAAAGAATGTCGATCAATGATCCCTTAGGTGACATGCTGACCCGCATCCGCAATGCGCAGATGCGCGGCCAGTCCAAGGTCGCAACACCCGCGTCGAACCTGCGCAAGCGCGTCCTCGACGTGCTCGTCGGCGAAGGTTACATCCGCGGCTATGCGGAAGTGACGCACGCCGCGGCCAAGCCCGAGTTCGAGATCGAGCTCAAATATTTCGACGGCAAGCCCGTGATCAAGGAGATCCGGCGCGTGTCGACGCCGGGCCGGCGCGTCTATTCCTCGATCAAGGACCTGAAGCCGGTCCGCAACGGTCTTGGGATTTCGATCATTTCGACGCCGAAAGGCGTCATGTCCGATGCGATCGCCCGCGAACAGAACGTGGGCGGCGAAGTTCTGTGTCACGTGTTCTGACGAACGCTGACGCGAGGGAAGAAAACGATGTCGCGAATTGGTAAGAAGCCGGTGCCTTTGCCGCAGGGCGTGACCGCCCAGGTCAAGGACCGCGAAGTCAAGGTCAAGGGACCGAAGGGTGAGCTGTCGCTCCGCATGGTCGAAGGTCTTGACGTGACCGTCGACAAGGGCGCCGTGACGGTGAAGCCGCACGACCTGACGGACAAGGGCCGCGCGCTATGGGGCCTGCAACGCACGCTGGTGAACAACCTCGTTCAAGGCGTGTCGAAGGGCTATTCGCAGCAGCTTGAGATCGCGGGCGTCGGTTTTCGCGCCGCCGTCCAGGGCAAGAACTTGCAGCTTCAACTCGGCTACAGCCACGACGTGATCTACCCGATCCCGACCGGCATCGACATCAAATGCGAAAAGCCGACGCTGATTTTGGTCTCGGGCTTCGACAAGCAGAAGGTCGGTCAAGTCGCCGCCGAAATTCGCGGTTTCCGCAAGCCCGAGCCTTACAAGGGCAAGGGCATCAAATACGCCGAGGAAAAGATCCGGCGCAAAGAAGGCAAGAAGAAGTAAGGGACAGCCATGGCATTCAATCGGCAAGATCTTTTCGCGCGCCGCAGGCAGCGCACGCGCTATAAGCTGCGCAAGGTTTCGGGCTTGCGCCCGCGGCTGTCCGTGTTCCGCTCGTCGAAGCACATCTATGCGCAGATCATCGACGACACGAAGGGCGTGACGGTGGCGTGCGCCTCGACGCTCGATGAGGAAGCCAAGAAATCGCTCGCAAAGGGCAAGGGCACCGATACGGCCGCGGCGGCCATCGTCGGCAAACTCGTTGCCGAGCGTGCAAAGAAGGTCGGCATCAAAGAGGTCGTCTTCGATCGCGGCGGTTACATCTATCACGGCCGGGTCAAGGCGCTCGGCGATGCGGCCCGCGAAAGCGGACTGAGTTTTTGAAAAAAAGGGCACTAGGCGATGGTCGCGGAAGAAAGAGAACAACGGCGCAGGCGCGGTGGCGGCGACCGTGATCGCGGTGGCGATCGCGGCGGCGGGGAGCGCGGCGAACTCGTCGACAAGCTCGTCCACATCAACCGCGTCGCCAAGGTGGTGAAGGGCGGCAAGCGCTTCGGCTTTGCCGCGCTCGTCGTCGTGGGCGATCAGAAAGGCCGCGTCGGCTTCGGCCACGGCAAGGCGCGCGAAGTGCCCGAGGCGATCCGCAAGGCGACGGAGGCGGCGAAGAAGTCGCTGATCCGCGTGCCGTTGCGTGAAGGCCGCACGTTGCACCATGACGTGACCGGCCAGCACGGCGCGGGCAAGGTCGTGTTGCGCCCGGCGCCGGTCGGCACCGGCATCATCGCCGGCGGCCCCTTGCGCGCCGTATTCGACGCACTCGGCGTCCACGACGTGGTCGCGAAGTCGGTCGGCACGTCGAACCCCTACAACATGGTCCGCGCGACCTTCGACGCGCTGAAGGCCGAATACAGCCCGAAGATGATCGCCAACAAGCGCGGCAAGTCGGTCGCCGATATCCTTTCGGCCCGGCGCTCGACCGCCGAGATTTCGCCGGAGTAACGACGATGACGATGCGCACGTTCGACGGACGGCCCAAGACCAAGACGATCACGCTCGAGCAGATCGCCTCGCCCGCGCGTCGCGCGGAGATTCAGCGCGAAACGCTGGTTGGCCTCGGCCTCGACAAACTTCATCGCCGCAAGACCCTGCAGAACACGGACGCCGTCTGGGGCATGGTCTGCAAGGTGCGGCACATGGTGCGCGTCGTGGACGCGGCACCCGCTCGGAAAGCAGGCTGATTCCAATGAAACTCAACGAAATCCGCGACAACGACGGCGCCCACAAGCGCTTCAAGCGCGTTGGTCGCGGCACGGGCTCTGGCAAGGGCAAGACCTCGGGGCGCGGCGTGAAGGGCCAAAAGGCGCGCACCGGCCATCACGGCATGTTCGGCTTCGAAGGCGGCCAGATGCCGCTTCACATGCGTGTCCCGAAGCGCGGCTTTAACAACATTTTCGCCCGTGAATTCGCGATCGTGAACTTGGGGACGCTCCAGAAAGCGGTCGAAAGCGGCAAAATTGCCAAGGGTTCGACGGTGACCGCTGAGACGCTCGCGACACAGGGCATCGCCCGCCGCGCGCGCGACGGCGTGCGCCTTCTTGGCAAAGGCGAACTGAAGACCCAACTAACTCTGGAAGTCGCGCACGCGTCGGGTTCTGCCATCGAGGCCGTCAAGAAGGCCGGCGGCAGCGTCAAGGTCGTGGGCGTGAAGGCCAGGCACATCACGCGCAAGGACCGGGCCCCCGGCAAGCGCACGCAACGCCGCGTCGCCTCCGCCAAGAAGCGGGAGGAACGCGCCGCCGCCGCGCAACAC
>JBGOVA010000260.1:0-5168 GCA_041477875.1 Micropepsaceae bacterium
GAAGAATCCTGTCGGCTTGGTGCAGGCATTTGCGAGAGCCGCCATCCCGAAGTCACGACTCGATTTCATTGGTGCGGGGCCTCTCGAAGATGATGTGCGCGCCTCAGTCCAAGCGCTTGGGCTAGAACAGCAAGTTGCGCTGCTTGGCCTGCGGAACGACGTACGAGAGCAGTTGCGAGCGGCCGACGCTTTTGTCTTACACTCCGATTATGAGGGGCTACCGTTGGCGCTCCTCGAGGCGGGGGCCGAGGCGCTGCCAGTTGTATCGACACCCGTAGGGGCGATACCCGATGTCTTAGCAGATGGGAGAGGCTATCTGTCGGAGAAGGCGGACATGCCAAGAGCACTTCGCCACGTCGCCGACCTCCCGGGGGAAGCAGCAGAGTGTGGGCGGCGCCTCTTCGATCACATCACGTCGCGTTATTCGGTTGCCGCCATGATCACCGCCCACCAGAATCTCTACCGATCTCTGGCGAACGAAACTCCCGCGTAGGAGTCGATCTTGCAACTCTTTGCGCGCTTGCGATTACCCTGGGTCTTCTCGATGGCGGCGGCCGGTCTCGGGCTCCTCGCCACGTTGATGATCGTATGGTTCGCGGGAGCATCCGCGTTCGCGCACTACGCAATCGACCTAGCAAAGCTTTCTCTCGCAGTGCTCGTGCTGGAGCTAGTTCCCAGCCCTTACGCAATCATTCGATCGCAACAGGACAGCGTCCTAAAGCAAGACCTCGCGACATTCTCAATCGTCGGCGGCGTCTTCTCGCTGACCGTCGTCGCGGGGCTTGGGATCGCGGGCCTCTTCGCGAAGTATTCCCACTGGATGTTGCTCTACGCCGCCTACCTTGCGATGCAGCGGTACTTCGACGTGAAGCTGCAGGCTGAAGGAAGGCTTCGAGAGTACTTTCAGCTAACCTCTTTGGCAGTTGCCTTCCGCGTTGTTCTTCTCGGCGCGGCCTTCGTGTTCTTCCCGGCCGACTCATCGTCGGACGTCATTTGGGCATCTCTCTCGGTCGGCTCTGTTGGCTCGCTCGTCCTATGGGTGTCCCTCAGACAAGGTGAAATTGCGCCCTTCCTGCGCTCGGACCATTGGTCTTCCGCACGCCGCCTAGTCGAAATGCGTCGAAGTTACTTTCCCTACTATCTGAACGTCGCGTTGAAGAGAGTCCGCGACAGCGCGATGCCGATACTGTGTGGCGCTCTCGTACCTGACACGACAGAGGTTGCGCGCTATCTCCTTGCGTACCGTGGCCTTGATTTTGTGAGCGGGCAGCTACGGGTAGCGGAAGCGCTTCTGGCGAATTTCGCGGCAAGACATGAAATCAAGCCGACGCGCGCCCGACAATTCCTCTTGCTTGCGATTGCAGGTCAAATTGCGGCATTCGCCGCGAGCATGCTCCTAGGCGGGCAAACCGGATTCGACAAGGAGCTCGTGCTCCTTAGTTTTCTCGCGAGCCTCTTCATATATCCGTATGTCGTCGAACTGGTGCGACGCTCGGATGCCTACGCGGAACTGCAGCCTTTGCGGGTGACGATTTCCCTGGGAGCCTTCGTGGTCGCCATAGCGGCGGTCATGACGACCCTGACGCAACTTGGTCTTCTCACCGCTCCAAACTTGATCCTGGCGCCGCTAGTGGGACAAAGCGTCGCTGCGCTGACCTATTTCGTGTTCGCGCAACCTAAGCAGCAGCGCGAAGCATAAACGGAATGCTCAACGCATTGACGGCGGTATACGATACTTCCGCCGCGTCAAACTTCCTGCGCGCCATGTTCAAACTCGCGCCACCCATTTTTCTGCGCTCGCTTGTGTCGCTTACGAGCGCAAGGGCCGCGGCTGCGATCGCGCCGGAGTTGCGTACGGTAACGAGGAATCCATTTTCGCCCGTGCGCACTGTCTCCCGACACCCCGGCACATCGGTCGTGATCACCGGCCGCCCCATCGCCATCGCCTCAAGCACCGTGCGCGGCGTGCCCTCGCGATAAGACGGCAGCACGAACACATGGCACGCCGCGATGTGCGGGCGCACGTCCTCGACCGCGCCTTTGTAGTCGATCACGCCCTCGGCCACCCACGCGTCCACTTCGTGCGGCTTCACCGCGGTCGGGTTCGGGTCGAACGGCCCGACCAGAACGAAACGCGCCTGCGGCTGCGCCCGCTTCACCAGGCGCGCGGCCTCCACATACTCATAGACGCCCTTGTCGCGCAGAAGGCGCGCGATCATCAAGAACGTGATCGGCCCCTCGGGCATGGGCGCCGGCGCAAAATGCGCAAGGTCTACGCCCGAACCGTTGACCAGGCCCACGCGGCTCACCCGCGCGGTCAGTCCCATCGCCGCGAACGCCGCCCGGTCGTCGGGGTTTTGAAAGATCACCGTGTCGGCAAAGCGCAGGCTAAGGGCATAGGCGCCGCGCGCCGCCACGTTGACGGCCTTGCGTTTCGCCCGCGCGACCGCGCTCTCGTCCGGGCTGTCGGTGAAGGCATAGCCGAGCCCCGTGATCATCGCCGTGCGCCGCTTCACCCCGGCAAGCCGCGCCGCGATCAGGCCATAGACGACGGGCTTGATCATGTAGGCGAACAAAAGATCGGGCTTGACCGCGCGCATCAGCGCCAAGAAGGCGCTCAGCGTCCGCCAATCGGCGATGGGGTTCAGCCCCGCGCGCTCGATCGGCACGTCGACATAGGCGACGTTGCGCCGGGCGAACCACGCGTCCGCGCTTGCGCTGGCGCCTGAGCCCGCCGCCGTCACCCGATGACCGGCCGCCTGCATCGCCTCGATCAGGGGCCCCTGAAAATTGACCAGCGTCTTGGGGTCGTTGCCGAGAATCAGTATGTGCATGGGGTGAGAGTCGGCGAACCGCGCGCCCCCGTCACGCACGCGCCCCTCGCGCCCCTGTTGATACGCAAGCAAACCGCGAGCGCGCGCGCCCCCGGGAATTGAAAAAGTTCCCAATTTGTTCTATAGTTTTTCGAGGTTCGGCCCCGTGATGGCAGGTGATGGCATGTGATGGATCCGTGATGGCAGAAACGGCCGATCTCCGCCAATGTGATGGCGTGATGGATCGGATTACATCCGATTTCAAATACGGGAATAACGGGAAAGGGGGGCGTGATCTTCATCCCCCGGGACGCCAACGGCGGGCCGGGCGTCCGGCTCAAGCGATAAGGCCCGTACGCTCTCGCTGTATCGTATCAGCGAGGCCAACTTCGACGTCATCGATGCGGGACGGGTGAACGGGCCAAAGGCTTGAATTCGTAGTGTGCCGCACGCGATCGTCTGGAATGGCAGGACATTCCTGCCATCCGTAATGTTCTCTCCATCAGGCAGTCTTTGGCCCATTGCGGTCACTGCTGTTGCGAGGTTGCGTGTCCTTGTCATCAACGTTCCTGACCTCGGAGCACTCAGGCCCCGCGTCTGCGAGCTTCAAGTGCATAGTAGATCGCGGAGACGGCGACGATAGCGAGTGTAGGTGTACATCGAGCCAAAGACCGCGCTAGGCTCGCCTTCAAAGACTCTTCAGAGGCGAGCCCATGACCCAAGCCGGGACTGTCAGCGAATTGTGGAGGTTTCCGGTCAAGTCGATGGCCGGCGAGCGGCTTGAGGAGGCAGAGCTGACGCCGACCGGCGTTTTGGGCGATCGCGCCTACGCGCTCATCGACGCGGAAACCGGAAAGGTCGTCAGCGCCAAGAGCGTCGCGCTGTTTCCCGGCATGATGGAATGCCGCGCGGCCTTCGTCGAACCGCCGCAGCCGGGGCGCGAGGCGCCGCCGGTGCGGATCACGCTGCCGAACGGCAAATCGGTCACAACCACTGCGCCCAGCGCCGAGAACGACCTTTCGGCGCACTTCGGACGCAAGGTCAAACTCGCACGCGTTGCGCCGGAGCACTTCACGATCGACCAATATCACCCAGACGTGGAGGGCGTCGACCCGGCGGGCCGTCGCAACAAGAGCGTCGAACAAAGGCTCGGCGCCGCGTTCTTCAAGTCGGCAGGCCTCGCCTCGCCCGTGCCCGAGGGCTCGTTCTTCGATCTCTTCCCGATGTCGGTGATGACGATGTCGACGCTACGCAGGCTCGGTGAACTCCAACCGCAAAGCCGCTTCGACCAGCGTCGCTTTCGTATGAACCTCATCGTCGAGACGCCGGAGAAGGGCTTCGTCGAGAACGGTTGGGTGGGCAAGGCGCTTGGCGTCGGCACCGAGGCAAAGCTCGCCGTCGCCAGGCCCGACGCGCGCTGCGTGATGACGACGCTGGCCCAAGGCGAGCTGCCGAAAGACACCGAGATCATCCGTACGCTGACGCTGCACAACAGGCTGGAAATCCCGGGTGCCGGGCGCTATCCGTGCGCGGGCGTCTACGCCGTGGTCGCCGCGCCTGGACGTCTGCGCGTCGGCGATCCCGTCGTCGTGGCGTGATGCTCCTAAAAGTGAATCTCAGGCAACGTATGTCGAACATACGACGCTGGAATACTGGGCGCTGATCGCAGAGATCGCGAGCTGGATCCCCGTCGTGATCTCGGTGATCTAGTTGGAGGCCGGACCAGGTTTCATAAGTTCATAACTGAAGTGGCGGTCAGTTGAAAAAGGAGGCTAAGTCGGCTCGCTGCAAACGATGCAATATAACGAATGTCCGTTGTCGGCGAGCTTAAACCGTGCCGCAACAATGATGCCGGATCGCTGGATTGGAATGACCGAGACGCTCAGCGAATCGCCGCTCAGGTCGTCGACATTTCCTGTCTCCTCACGACGCGCATCTTCGACCGCGCATCCGGCGGCGCCGCCAGTACGATGCGAACAGCGTTTTTGTAGTTTGGCAGCAGGACAGGGCCTCCAACCACGTGATCGCGCGCCTTGTTAGCGAATCCCTGGAGTGGTAGCGTGTATCTGAAAGCTGCTGCGATGCGTAAGGCTGTCCTTGCACTTGCTCTATTCGGTGCTGTCGCCCAAGAGGCGTTGGAGGAAGCGCGCGCCGAGCCTAATTCGGCTTACGCCTACTGTCGCGGCTGGTGGAGCGAAGACCTGAGCGTCGAGTACTTTTCTGCGGTTTTCCCAACGTTCGCCGCACCAGATGCCGAACTCGAGCAGTTCAAATCGTACATGGCGAATACAAACCAGCTGTCTGATTTCCATGCCGGCGTTTGTTACAATGAGGTCGGCAGCGAAGCCGACGTGC
>JBGOVA010000291.1:0-4076 GCA_041477875.1 Micropepsaceae bacterium
CGTCGTCGCGCGCATGAGCGCGGAGGCCGCGAAATGAACCGCGCCATTCCGGCATTGCTTCTCACCTTCAGTGTCACCGGCGCCGCCTGGGCAATGGGGGCGCACAGCAAGGACGATCCCCACGGCGAACCGCTGCTCTTTTGGGGCGCGGGCGCGGCGGTCGACGGCGGCGACACTGACTGGCTGGAAAACGGTTCGGGCACGCTGATCAACTGGGATGCCTTCGCCTGGTACGGCGGCGACGATGTGAAGCTGCGCTTGGAAGCGGAAGGCGAAGCGCTCGACGGCGATGCCGGCCAATCCGAATTGCGCGCGCTCGTCAGTTGGAATGTCGCCGACTTTTGGGATCTCCAGGCCGGGGTGCGCCACGACTTCGAGCCGCGCTCGCTCACATGGGCGGTCCTCGGCGTGCACGGTCTTGCGCCCTACTTCTTCGAGACCGAGGCGCGCCTCTTCGTCAGCGAGAGCGCGGACGTCGCGTTTCGCTTCGAGCAGACTTACGACTTGTTGCTCACACAGCAGCTGATCCTCCAGCCGCACGCCAAGTTGAACGCTTACGCGCAAGACGTTCGCGAACTCGGCGTCGGCGCGGGGCTTTCCGACATCGAGCTCGGCTTGCAGCTGCGTTATGAAGTCACGCGCAAGTTCGCGCCCTATGTCGATCTCGTCTACGAGCGGGACGTGGGCGAAACGGCGCTGATTACGCGTGCGGCCGGCGGCGACGTGGAGAACACCACGCTGCGGCTCGGCCTGCGCATCCGTCTCTAAAAACCAAGGGAAGTGGAGTGTCTTTGATGAGTGTTACAAGCAAGTTTTTGGCTGCGACCTTTATGTTCTCGCTCGGCGTCACCGCCGCGTACGCGCATGGCGGGGAAAACCACGGCACCGGCGAAACGGCGTTCGGGCATCCAGGCAAGACCAAGGACATCAGCCGCACCGTCAAGATCGAGGCGCGCGACTTCGAGTTCAATCCCGCACAGCTCAACTTCGCCAAGGGCGAGACGGTCAAGTTCGTCGTCGTCAACTCGAGCAAGCACATGCACGAACTGACGATCGGCGATGCCGCCACGCAGGAAGAGCATCGGCGCATGATGAGCAAAATGTCGGACATGGCGCACGACGACGATGATGACGACATGCCCTCCAATTCGGTGCACGTGAAACCCGGCACGACCGGGGAACTGATCTGGACGTTCACCAAAGAAGGCACCTTGGAGTTCGCTTGCAATTTCCCGGGCCACGCCGATCTCGGCATGGAAGGGAAGATAACGGTGCAGTGAGCATGGGCATCGGCCGCGACCGTGCCTGCGCACGGCGCTATGGGGTCGCGAGCTCCCGCGGGCTTGAGGCAGGTCAATGCGGACGCCCGCGGACGTGGTTGTGTGGGGCGCACTTTTTGGTCGCCGATGGGTCTGATGTAGCGAAAAGTGATGTGGTGGTGTCAAACGGGCGGGCGGTTGGGAGACTGGCAATGAAGTATTATTTCAGCAAGACCCTGGCGCTCAATTTCGATGAAGCCGTGCGGCGCGCCACGGAGGCATTGAAACAGGAAGGCTTCGGCATCATCACGGAGATCGATGTCAAGGACACTCTGAAAAAGAAGATCAACGTGGACTTCAGGAGCTATCGCATTTTGGGCGCGTGCAACCCGGCGCTCGCGTACGAAGCGCTCAAACTTGAAGACAAGGTCGGCGCGATGTTGCCGTGTAATGTCATCGTGCAGGACGTTGGCGGGGGCAAGACGGAAATCGCGGCGATCGATCCTGTCGCCTCTATGCTCGCGATCGAAAACCCTCTCCTGAAGGACGCCGCGCAAAAGGTACGGGCGAAACTGCAAAAGGCAATTGACGGTCTTTAAAAGCTTTCTCGGCACCTTATTCCGCGCAACCTTTTTCAATCGGCCGCGTGGGTTGTCGGTTGAGAAGCGCCACGATGTGTCGCATGATGTGGTCAGCGACAGCGTGCAGATGTCCAAACGAACGGATCGCGGCAACCATGACCAGCATGACCAGGCAAAGCGTGATCAGTCGGCGCAACCTTCTCTTCGCCGCCGGCGCAGCGTCTCTCGGTGGGTCGACGGAACGAGGGCTCGCGAGTCCGGCAGCTCCTATGTCGATCAAGGTTTATAAGGACCCAAGCTGCGGCTGCTGTACGGCGTGGGTCGAGCATCTCAGGCGGGCGGGGTTCATGGCGACGATCGAGCCCCGCGACGACATCAACGACCTCAAGGAACAGCTCGGCGTGCCGAGCGACCTTACCTCTTGCCATACCGGTGTGATCAACGGCTACGTGATCGAGGGTCATGTGCCGGCGGCCGACATCAAGCGTCTGGTCGCGTCGCGCGCCGTCGCCAAAGGTCTTTCCGTGCCCGGCATGCCGATGAATTCACCGGGCATGGAGGTCGCCGGCGAGCCCAACGAGCGCTACACGGTGTGGCTGTTCCAAGCGGACGGGAAGCGCACGGCGTTCGCGCAGCATGGTGGCTGAGTCCGCGGCGCGGCTGACGGCGCTCCGCAACTTCATGATTGCGTCGGTGCTGGGGCATTTGATTTGGGAGGCGGCTCAGCTTCCGCTCTATACAATTTGGGCCGAAGGCACGGCGTGGCAGATCGCGTTTGCCGCTGTGCACTGTACAGGCGGCGACGTGCTGATCGCGGCCCTGAGCGTGCTTGCGGCTTTGTTGATGTTCGGCCGGGGTTGGCCGAGCGATCGGGCCGCCTTTCGCAACGTCATGGCGGCTGCGATCGTTCTTGGCGTCGGCTACGCCGTCTTCAGCGAGTGGCTGAACGTGAACGTGCGCGGCAGTTGGGTCTACAGCGCGTGGATGCCGCAGCTGCCGCCGCTCGGCACCGGGCTGTCGCCAGTCTTGCAGTGGGTCGCGGTGCCGATCCTTGCTTTCAAATGGACATCGCGCCGGTTGGTCCGTTCAGGAGAGGTCGACGCTGCGTAGGCGGAGCGCGTTGGCGATCACGCTGACCGAACTCAGCGCCATCGCGGCGGCGGCGATGATGGGGCTCAGCAGCGTTCCCGTGAAGGGATAGAGCACGCCGGCGGCTATGGGCACGCCGGCCGTGTTGTAGATGAACGCGAAGAACAGGTTCTGGCGGATGTTGCTCATGACCGCGTGCGAGAGGCGGCGCGCGCGCGCAATGCCGGAGAGGTCGCCTTTCAGGAGCGTCACGCCGGCGCTTTCGATCGCGACATCGGTGCCGGTTCCCATGGCGATCCCGACTTCTGCGGCGGCCAGCGCCGGGGCGTCGTTGACGCCGTCGCCGGCCATCGCGACGACACGGCCTTGCGCGCGCAGCTTTTCCACGATCGCGCTTTTCTGATCGGGCAGCACGTCGGCGATGACTTCGTCGATGCCGAGCTTGCGCGCGACAGCTTCGGCGGTGGTCTTGTTGTCGCCGGTCAGCATCACGACGCGCACGCCGTTTGCCTTCAACTGAGCGATCGCGTCGGGCGTGGTCGCCTTGATCGGGTCGGCGACGGCGACAACGCCCGCGGGCACGCCGTCGATCGCGACATACATCGCCGTCGCGCCTTCACCGCGCCAGCGATCCGCGACGGGGTCGAGGGCCGAGGTGGCGAGTTTCAGGTCACCGAAGAGTCTTGCGTTGCCGATGGCCACTCTGCGGCCGTCGACCGTGCCCGTCACGCCTTTGCCCGTGACGGCATCGAACGTGCCGACGCTGGGTATGGTCAAGCCGGCCTCTTGCGCGGCGCGCACGATGGCGGCCGCAAGGGGATGTTCGCTCGAGCGCTCGAGCGCTGCCGCGAAACGCAGCACGTCGTTCTTCGCGTTGGCGCCGAAGGGCTCGACCGCCACTACTTTCGGGCGCCCTTCGGTCAGCGTGCCGGTCTTGTCGGCGACGAGCGTATCGATCTTTTCCAGCCGTTCGAGCGCTTCGGCGTCCTTGATCAGTATGCCCGCTTGCGCGCCGCGGCCGACGCCGACCATGATCGACATCGGCGTCGCCAGGCCCAATGCGCAGGGGCAGGCGATGATCAGCACGCTAACCGCCGCGACCAGGCCGAAAGCAAACCGCGGTTCCGGCCCGAACATCGCCCAGGCC
>JBGOVA010000316.1:0-3107 GCA_041477875.1 Micropepsaceae bacterium
CGGCCTCGGAATAAACCGCGACTGTCTTGATGCCCATCTTGCGGGCCGTCTTGATGACCCGGCAGGCGATCTCACCGCGATTGGCGATCAGGATTTTGTTGAACATTCTCTCTCTTAGGGCGCGCTCGTGGTCGGGGCGCCGCCGGTCTTCAGGCTCTTTTGGCGGATGGAATAGAACTCGTTGTCCTCGTGCCAGGTGGGCCAGGCATCGGAGTTGGCGATGTCGGCGCCGAGTTCGTACATCACCTGCATGTCCTCCAACGGGCCGCGCAGGTCCCAGTTCGGATCGAATTCGTCCGACGGCTGATGATAGTGCTTGGCGCGGTATTCGTCGCGGATCGCTTGGCCCGCGGGGATGCCGCCTTCGCGCAGGTCGACGCCGCCGCCGGCGTAGAGCATCGGCACGCCGACCTTGGCCAGGCTGATGTGGTCCGAGCGGTAAAACGAACCCTTCTCGGGCTCGGGATCGGGTGCGGCGACGCGGTCGTGCGCCTTCAACACCTTGGCCAAAATGTCCTCGATGTCCGAGGCGCCGGAGCCGACGACGTTCATGTCGCGCGCGGGGCCGCGGGCGAGGAGGCCGTCGAAGTTCATGCCGGCGACGATCTTGTTGAGCGGCACCGGCGGATATTTCGCCAGGTACTCCGAGCCCAAGAGCCCCTGCTCTTCCAGCGTCACGAGCGCGAACATGACCGAGCGGCGCGGCGGCTTCGCGCCCTTGGCGAAGGCCTCGGCGATTTCCAGTATTGCCGAATCGCCCGTCGCGTTGTCGATGGCGCCGTTGTGGATCTTGTCCGGGCCAGGCACGTCGGGCTTGATGCCGATGTGGTCCCAGTGGGCGGTGTAGAGCACGTATTCGTCGGGCTTCTGCGCCCCCGCCACGACGCCAATGACGTTGCGCGTCTTCATGTGCGCGACGGCCGAATGCGTGACGGCGTTGAACTTCAGGCCCTTCATGGGCACCGCCTTGAAGCCGCGCTTGTTGGCGGCGAGCTTCAGCTTCTCGTAGTCGAGGCCGGCGCGCGCGAACATCTCCTTGGCAACGTCGACCGTGACCCAGGATTGCACGACGACCTGGCCGGCGTTGCCGTCCGGCCTGTCGAGATAGGACTTCGCGCCGGTATTCGAGTTGCGCACGACCTGCCAGCCGTAGGCCGCGGGCTCGGTCTCGTGCACGATGATGACGGCGGCGGCGCCGCGGCGCGCGGCCTCCTCGAACTTGTAGGTCCAGCGGCCGTAGTAGGTCATGGCGCGGCCTTTGAACATGCTCTCGTCGTGAACGATGAAGCCCGGGTCGTTGATCAAGACGACGATGGTCTTGCCCTTGATGTCGATGCCCTTGAAGTCGTCCCACTTCTCCTCCGGCGCATTGACGCCGTAGCCCACGAAGATGACGTCGGAGTTCTTGACCGCCTGATCTTCCTTGTCGAAGCGCGGCGTCCAGAACGCGACCTCGTCGGCGAATTTCGGCGCGAGCGTGCCTTTGGGCCCCGTGATCTCGAACGACGACTTCTGGGGATCGAGCGTGATGGAGGCGGCGGGCACGTCCTGGAAGTAGCCGCCGTTCGCGCCCGGCTTCAGGCCGAGGCGCTGCATCTCCTCGGCGAGCCAGTCGGCGGCGGCCTCGCCGTTGCGCGTGCCGGGGCCGCGGCCCTCGAAGCGATCGTCGGCCAGCGCTTTGATGCGGCCCGCAAAATCCTCGCCCCTGATCGCGGCCTGGGTGTCGGCGTGGCCGGGATACGGCGACGACGACGGCGCGCCCGAAGGCGGCCCCTCGACCTCGATATCGGCGCAGGCGGCGAGCGCCAGCAGCGCCGCGGCGGCGAGAAGTTGGGTGGTGCGTGTCATTTCTGGTCTTCCTCTTTCTCGGCGCCGTTCTTGGATGCGTGTGGCCACGCAGTTGCTCGTGGCTTTGGCTGCGGTCGGCCTTTGCTGGGGCGTGTGACGCGCGGCTTCCTTTCCCCCTCCCCCTTGCGGGGAGGGGCAGGGGTGGGGGTCGCCGCGTCCCCGCCGCGCAGTTGGCGAAGGATTTGATGCGCGACCCAATTGGTGTCCTCCCTCACCCACCAGTTCGGGACGCGTATCGTCCGGTAGCCGTGCGCGAGCAGGATCGTGTCACGATCTTTGTCGCGACACTCGTTCTTGGGAAGAGCGTGCTGCGACCCGTCGAGTTCGACCACCATTTTCTCGTCGTGGCAGACGAAGTCGAGCACATAGCGGTCGAACGGCGATTGGCGGCGGAAGTGGTAGCCGAACTTTCGCAATTGGCGGAGGCGATACCAGAGCCAGCGCTCTTCTTCGGTCGCGTTGTTCCTGAGGTCGCGCGCGCGGGCGATCATATGATCGCTGGCGCGGTGGTTTGGTTCGGGGGCGTCGGCGGGACCCCCACCCCTGCCCCTCCCCGCAAGGGGGAGGGGGGAGTCAGTGCGGCCGCGCTCGTGATCTCTCATCGTCACAACGGAATGTTGTCGTGTTTTTTCCACGGGATCTCGACGCGCTTGTTGCGAAGCGAGCGCAGGCCGCGGGCGATGCGGCGGCGGGTGCCGTGGGGCATGATGACTTCGTCGATGTAGCCGCGCTGGGCCGCTACAAACGGATTGAGGAAGCGGTCTTCGTATTCCTTGGTGCGCGCGGCGATCTTTTCGGGATCGGCGATGTTGGCGCGGAAGATGATTTCGACGGCACCCTTCGCGCCCATGACCGCGATCTGCGCGGTCGGCCAGGCGTAGTTGATGTCGGCGCGCATGTGCTTTGAAGCCATGACGTCGTAGGCGCCGCCGAAGGCTTTTCGCGTGATGCAGGTGATTTTCGGGACCGTCGCTTCGGTGAAGGCGAAGAGCAGTTTCGCGCCGTGCTTGATCAGGCCGCCGTATTCCTGCGCGGTGCCGGGGAGGAAGCCGGGCACGTCGACGAAGGTCACCAGCGGGATGTTGAAGCAATCGCAGAAGCGCACGAAGCGCGCGGCCTTGCGGCTGGCGTCGGAGTCGAGAACGCCGGCCAGGACCATCGGCTGGTTGGCGACAAACCCAACACTCATTCCTTCAATCCGTCCGAAGCCGGTGATAATGTTCTTCGCAAAGTTTTCCTGGATCTCGAAGAAGTCGCCC
>JBGOVA010000217.1:0-6905 GCA_041477875.1 Micropepsaceae bacterium
AGCCCTCCGAGGACAACAGTCATGGCAACGAAACTGGTGTGGTCAAAGCCGTGGTACCGCTCGCGCGGCGTCTGGGGCGCGATTTTGGGCGCGGGCGGGACGATTTACGGCCTATGGGCAGGCCTGCTGCCCTGCGGCGTGTGGCAAACGCCGCACACCTAGGCTTCGGCGGCTGTAACGATGTACGGGGCCTACCTCGCGTTCGTAGGCCGGCGCAACGCGTCGCAGCCTATCCACATATTTTGGAAGCATCAGGTCGAAGTACCTGAATGAAAGCATGACGGATCGCCGACGCACGCATGCGGCGAAAAAGCGGCCCGCATCAAGAACAGGTCTGTGGACACGCGAACACATTGCGCACGCGCAGATGTCGCCTCGACGCAACTGCACATGCGCAAAGCCGATCGTGATTCAAAGCCGTCACATCGCTGTCATTCATTTGTCATGCAGCCCCGGGAGTATCCCCGCGAAGGGGCCGGAGGTCGCGGACCCAAGCGCGGTATCGACGAAGAAAAACGGTACCGGCGTTGGCGACGCGCACCTCTTGTTTCGGATAACAAAGGGGTAATTCTCATGACGAAGACGCTTTGGCTCGCGTCCACGGCGATCGTGGCTGCTGCGATGGTTGTTGCTCCGGCCTATGCCGGGGGCAAGACGAAACAAGATACGCGTGATCAGGAAATTCAGGAGCTGAAGGCTCGTCTGGACCGGCTGGAGCGCGAGCAAGAAGACGACAAGATCGCGGCGCAGCGTCAAAATCAACGCGTCAACGAACTCACCGACCGCGCGAACGAGACACAGTGGTCCTTCGACAACGGCCGCCCGACGGTCAAATCCGGCGACGGCCGCTTCACGATGGCGTTCCGCGGCCGCTTTCACGCGGACTTCGTGAACTACTTCCAGGATAATGCCGATATCGGCGCCGGGCTTGGCTTGAGCGACCCGTTGCGCGACCTGGGTTCGGGCGCCGTCATCCGGCGCGCCCAGTTCGGCGTCGAAGGCAAGGTGTTCAAGGACTTCGACTACGAGATGCGCTTCAACTTCGGCGGCTCCGACGCCGAAGGAACCAGCCCAACGATAAACATTCTGCGCGTCGCCTACACTGGCATCCCCAACTTCCGCATCAATGCCGGCATCATCCAGCCGATCTTCACCCAGGACGACTCCACCTCCTCGAACGAAATCACGTTCATGGAACGCGCATCGGTCATCAACGCGTTCCTCGGCGCGTTCGGCGGCTCTGATGAACGTCGCGGTGTTGAACTGACTTATCAGAAGTCCGACTTTCTTCTCGGCGGCGACAACATAGTGCTGACGAGCGCGTTCACCGGGCAAACAACCAACTCCCCGCATAGCGGCGGCGCGTCGCTCGACGACGAAGAAACACACATTGTGGGGCGCCTCGCCTATCGCGTCTACTCCGACGCCGACACGAACATCCAAATCGGTGCCGATGCAGGAAAAATCCTGAACTTCCAAGGCACGACGCCCGGCACGGCGCACACGGTGAACTTCCAGGATCGCCCGGAATATCGCGTTGACGGCACGCGCTTGATCAGCACCGGCAACATACCGGCGACGGGTGCCGAGCTCTGGGGTTTGGAAGCTGGCGCGCAATTCATGAACTTCTACCTCTCGGGCGAGTACTACGATTGGACCGCCGACCGCGACCCCGCGATCGCGGCCGGAGATCCGGAGTTCTCCGGTTGGTACGTCCAAGCGTCGTGGATTCTCACCGGCGAAAAGAAGCCCTACGCCGCAAGCGGCGGCAGCAACTCGATGGGCGTTTGGGGCGCGCCGAAAGTGGCCCTGCCCTTCTCGTTCGACGGCAAGACCTGGGGCGCTTGGGAACTTGCCGGCCGCTACAGCACCGTCAACTTGAACTGGAACGAGGGCGTCTTCGGCGCGCCGACGCCCGCAGGCGGCATCCGCGGCGGCGAGCAGAAGATCTGGACCGTCGGCGTCAACTGGTACCTCAACAACAACATCCGCTTGATGTTCGACTACTCGATGGTCGACGTCGATCGCCTCAATGCGGCGGGCGCCGACGTCGGGCAAGAGCTCGACATCTTCGGCATGCGCACGCAGTTCGCATTCTAAAGCCTACCCTATCGCACCCACCAACTTGGCCCTCGCGGAGAAACTCGCGAGGGTCTTTCGTTTCAAGCGGCGAAGGCGGCGTCCTTGATCATCGCCTGGACGCGAGTCTCGCCCTGCCATTCCTCGGCCTTGAGCGAACAGACGATGTGTACCGGCCGCCCTTTGGCATTGAGCAACGTCGCACCCAAAGCCGATTGCACCGCGCGAAACGCAATACCCGAAACGCGTCCGCCGTCGCCGCCCGTCATCACGCAGCGCACGTGCTGCTCGCCGACGATGGAGGCGAACGCAATCCGAAGCGACGGCAAAACGAATACCGGCTCTGCATTGCCCGCACCGTAAGGTCCGCATTTAGCGACGAGCGCGCATAGCTCGGCGCTGGCTCCGGATGCGGAGAGCGCGCCGTCGATCCACAACGTCCCCTCCTGCGAGCGCGCGCAATCGTCTGCGAGCCGCTGCGAGAGGAACGACGCCAGATCGCCGACGCGCCCGCGCTCGACGGTCAGACCCGCGGCCATCTTGTGACCGCCGCCGTTGATCAGGATGCCGGCTTCGCGCGCCGCGACGATCGCCGTGCCCAAATCCGCCCCGTTGACCGATCGCCCGGACCCCTTGCCCACGCCGTCGTTGACGGCGATGACGACGGCGGGCTTCCCATAGCGCTCCTTCAGCCGCCCCGCGACGATGCCGATCACGCCCGGATGCCACCCGTCTTGGGCCACCACCAACACCGGCGCACCACGCAGAGCGCCATCGTTCTCGACCATCGCAATCGCTTCGTCGAGCGTCGCCTGCTCGAGCGCCCGCCGTTGCTGATTGAGCCCGTCGAGCTCGCGCGCGATCGCCGCCGCTTCGGCAACATCGTCGGTCGCAAGGAGGCGCGCCCCAAGATCGCAACGCCCGACGCGTCCTCCGGCATTCACACGCGGACCCAGCACGAATCCCAGATGATAAGGCTCTATGTCGCCCTTGAGGCCCGCGACCTCCATCAACGCCGTCACGCCGGCGACATGGCGGTCCCGCGCGGTCTCGAGCCCCTTGAGCACGAACAGCCGATTGACCCCGGTCAACGGCACGACATCGGCGACGGTGCCGAGCGCAACAAGGCTCAGCCACTTGCGCAAATCGGGTTCCTCGCGCGCCGCGAACCAGCCGGCCGCGCGCAACGCCCGGTTCGTCGCCACGCAAAGCAGGAACGCAACGCCGACCGCCGCCAGCTGTCCCAACCCCGACGTGTCGTCGTGCCGGTTCGGATTTGCGATCGCGAACGCCGCGGGCAGAGTCTCGCCCGGCAAATGGTGGTCGCAAACCAGAACATCCGCCCCCGCCTCGCGCGCGGCATCGAGCGCGGCGGGCGCCTGCGTCCCGCAATCGACGGTGATGATCACCTTCGCCCCATCGCGCGCGAGCTTCGTCATCGCCGCGACGTTCGGCCCGTAGCCCTCGCTCAAGCGGTCGGGAATGTAGACGACGGGCTCACGGCCAACCGCCCGCAAGAACCGCGCGAGCAACGCCGAAGATGTCGCCCCGTCGACATCGTAGTCGCCGAAGATTGCAATCCCCTCGCCCGCCTGAACCGCCGCCGCGAGCCGCGCCGCCGCCCGGTCCATGTCGAGCACGATGCTGGGATCGGGCAGATCGCTCTTCAGCGACGGATTGAGATAGGCCTCCGCGCGATCGAGCGCGACGTTGCGCCCGGCGAGAAGCCGCCCCACGATCTCGCCCGTCTTCAAACGTTGTGCGATCGCAAGCGCCAGCGACGCATCGAACGCCCGCTCGACCCAGCGCCGTCCAAGCGCGGAGGTGCGCACCCCGAGATAGGTGGGTTCGTCCTCGCGCGCCGCGGCTTCGCCTGGCCGCACGTCGCGGCTCAATGCTTGATCACGTGACGCGCTTTGATCCAGCGCACGGTACGCGTTTTCGAACGCATGACGATCGTGTGGCTCGTCATGAAATTTCCGACCTTGTGGATGCCCTCGAGCATCGAACCGTTGGTCACACCGGTTGCCGCGAACATCACGTCGCCCGACGCCAACTCATGGGTGTGGTACTTTCTGTTCAGATTCTTGATGCCGATCCGCGCAGCGCGATGGCGCTCGTCTTCTGTGCGGAAGATGAGGCGTCCCTGGATCTGCCCGCCGACACAGCGCAACGCGGCCGCCGCAAGAACGCCTTCGGGCGCGCCGCCCGAGCCGATATAGATGTCGATGCCGGTGTCCGGGTCGCTCGTGTGAATGACGCCCGCAATGTCGCCGTCCGATATCAATTGCACGGCGGCGCCAGCTTCGCGCACCTTGGCGATCAGTTCGGAATGGCGCGGCCGGTCGAGGATACAGGCGGTGATTTCGCGCGTCGGCACACCTTTGGCCTTGGCCAGCGCCTTGATGTTGTCGCGCGGATCGGCATCGAGATCGACGATGCCGTCCGGATAGCCGCCGCCGATGGCAATCTTGTCCATGTAAGTGTCCGGCGCGTGCAGCAGACTGCCGCCCTCCGCGATCGCCACCACGGCAAGCGCATTCTCCATGGCCTTCGCCGTCAACGTCGTCCCTTCGAGCGGATCGAGCGCGATATCGACAATCGGCCCCTTGCCGGTCCCGACCTTCTCGCCGATATAGAGCATCGGCGCATCGTCGCGCTCGCCCTCGCCGATGACCACGGTGCCTTCGAAATTGCACAGGTTCAGCGCCGTGCGCATCGCATCGACCGCGGCCTGATCGGCGGCGCGCTCGTCGCCGCGTCCGACTTGGTCGTAGGCCGCGATCGCCGCCGCCTCGGTGACGCGCGCCAATTCCAGCGTAAGGATACGCTCAAGGCCGGTCGCGTCGTTGTGAGTGCCTTCCTTCATGTTTCCCCTTAGAAGCGCTCCATGCGCACCATGCACGGTTGTTCCGTGACTATACCTGTCGCAACGATCGCGCCCAACGCCTTGACCATCGCCGCCTCGCGCGCCTCATGGGTGATCATGACGACGGGAACCGGTTCCCCGGGCGCACGACTGCGCTGCAACATACTTTCGATCGATATCGCCTGATCGGCAAGGCAGCGCGACAGCACCGCGATCACACCGGGCCGGTCGATGACGGTAAAACGCAGATAGCAAGCGCCGACATGCTCGCCCATCGCCACGATCGTCGGACGCTTCAGCCCCGCCGCCGGCGCGCCGAACGTCGGCAAATGAACCCCGCGCGCAATGTCGAGCAGATCGGCCATCACGGCCGACGCCGTCGGCCCCGCGCCCGCGCCGCGTCCTTCGTAAACGGACTTGCCGACAAGATCGCCTTCCGCAACGACCGCGTTGAACACGCCGTCGACATCGGCCAGCGGCGTACCGAGCGGCACCATCGCCGGATGCACGCGCTGTTCGACGCCCGAGGCGGTTCGCGTGGCGAGGCCCAGCAGCTTGATCCGATAGCCGAACTCGCGCGCGAACATGATGTCCATCGGCGAGATGCGGGCGATGCCCTCGACATGGATGCTGTCGAGCGCCGGCGCATTGCCGAACGCGACCGCCGCCAACAGGCAGAGCTTGTGCGCCGTATCCATGCCGCCGATGTCGAACGTCGGATCGGCCTCGGCGTACCCCAGCTTCTGCGCCTCGGCGAGCACGTCGGCAAAACTACGCCCGCTCGCTTCCATCGTCGTCAGGATGTAGTTGCAGGTCCCGTTCAAGATTCCATAGACGCGCGCGATCTGATTGGCGCCAAGCCCCTCGCGCAGCGCCTTGATGATCGGAATGCCGCCCGCGACCGCCGCTTCGAAATTGAGTGCGAGGCTCTTGCCCTCGGCCAACTTCGCCAGCGCCACGCCGTGATGCGCCAGCAGCGCCTTGTTCGCGGTCACGACCGACACCCCGCGCGCGAGAGCCGCCTCGACCGACGCCTTCGCCGGATCGCCCTCGCCGCCCATCAACTCGACGAACACGTCGATCGGCCCTGATTGCGCGAGCTTGACCGGGTCGTCGAACCATTCGGCTTGCTTCAGCGGAACGCCGCGATCCTTTCGCTTGTCCCGCGCGCTTACAGCCGCGAGTTGGAGCTTTCGCCCGCAGCGCGCGGCAAGCGCGTCGCCCCGCTCGACGACGATCCGCGCGACGGACGCGCCGACGGTGCCGAGCCCCGCGATCCCGACGCGCAGCGGAGAGGTCATTGCGCCGCGTCGCGAGCGATCCGCGCCTCGGCGATGGCGGGACCGGCGCTCAGGAACTTGCGCATGTTGCGCGCGGCCTGCCGGATGCGCTGCTCGTTCTCGACCAAAGCGATACGCACATGCCCGTCGCCGTATTCGCCGAACCCGATGCCGGGCGCGACCGCGACCTTCGCATGTTCCAGCAACAGCTTCGAAAACGTCAAAGAGCCCAGCGAGCGGAATGCTTCCGGGATCGGCGCCCACGCGAACATCGACGCCGTCGGCGACGGAATGGCCCAGCCCGCGCGCGCGAAACTGTCGACCAGCGCGTCGCGCCGCCCTTTGTAGATCGCCCGCATCTCATCGACGCAGTCTTGCGGTCCGTTCAACGCCGCCGCGGCGGCGACCTGGATCGGCGTGAACGCGCCGTAGTCGAGATAGGACTTGATGCGCCCGAGCGCATGGATCAACCGCTCGTTCCCCGCCGCAAACCCCATGCGCCAGCCCGGCATCGCGTACGTCTTCGACAGCGAATTGAATTCGACGACGATGTCTTTCGCGCCCGCCACCTGCAGCATCGAAGGCGGCGGCTCTTTGTCGAAATAGATTTCGGCATAGGCGAGATCGGAGAGAACCCAGAGATTCTTCTCCTTCGCGAACTTCACGATGTCTTTGTA
>JBGOVA010000190.1:0-8524 GCA_041477875.1 Micropepsaceae bacterium
CGCCGCCCCGGCGCCAACGCGCAAATCGTCGTCGCTTACATGGGTGCGATCGCGCCGGAAGCCATCGAAGCCGTCGGCCTGATGGCCGAGGATCGCCGCGATGTCGGCCTTCTCGCCGTGACTTCGGCCGACCGCCTGAACGCAGGCTGGACCGCAGCGCAACGCGCCCGCGAGCGCGGCCTCATCGGCGCACGATCGCACATCGAGCGCGTGCTCGCCGAGATCCCGCCCGATTGCGCGCTGGTCACGGTGCTCGATGGCCATCCGGCGACGTTGGCCTGGCTCGGCGGCGTGCACGGCCACCGTGTGCGGGCGCTGGGTGTCGAGCATTTCGGCCAAACCGGCTCGCTCGCCGAGCTCTACAAACACTACGGCATCGACGCCGATGCTATCATCCGCGCGGCCCAAGCCATTGCGCCCGGCCGCCCGATCAGGCATTTGCGTGTCGCCACATAGGATAAAGGTGAGGAGATTAACATGCGCACTCTTCTATTGTCGTCGCTCGCGCTCGCGCCGTTGCTCGTCGGCTGCGGGAGCACGTCCGTCGGCGTCGGTGTCGGCGTGGGCGGAGGCTCGGGCGGTGTCGGTGTCGGCGCTTCGACGAGTGTCGGCGGCAGCAGCGCGCGCACGACCGGCAGCCAGATCACGGTGACGATGTACAAGATCGATGCGAACGGTATCGGCCCCGAGATCGGAACGCTGATGCTCGAGCAGGGTCGCGCGGGTCTGCGCATCGAACCGGCATTGGGCTCGCTTCCGCCCGGCGAACACGGCTTCCATCTCCACGACAAAGCCGACTGCGCACCCGGCGAGAAGGACGGCAAGATGGCGGCCGGCATCGCCGCCGGCGGTCACTTCGATCCGGCTCAAACCGGCAAACACATGGGTCCCGAAGGCAACGGCCACAAAGGCGACCTCCCGGTTCTCAAGGTCGACAAGAACGGCAACGCGACCGAGATCATGTACGCGCTGCATCTCTCGCCCGCCGACGTCAGGGGTCACGCCTTCATGATCCACGAAGGCGGCGACAACTATTCCGATCAGCCCAAACCGCTCGGCGGAGGTGGCGCCCGCATCGCCTGCGGCGTCGTTCCCTAGACGCACGTTTTCGACTGGAGCACGGCGATGACCTGCAAGGTAATCGATTGGCGCCGCGACGGTTGCTAGACCGGGGCGCCAACGCAAGCCGAGGCCGCCATGCTCACCGCCGAACAACTGAACGCCAATCCGCTGCCCTTCGCCAAGCTCATGGGCGTGCGCTTCGTCAGCGTCGCCAAGGACGAAGTCGTCGCCGAACTGACCGTGCGCGACGATCTTTGCACCGCGCCCCAGCCCATTCTGCACGGCGGCGCGACGATGGCGCTGGCCGATACGGCGGGCGCGGTCGCCACGTTCTTGAATCTCCCCGAAGGCGCGAAGGGCACGACGACGATCGAAAGCAAGACCAACTTCCTGGCGCCCGCGCCGACGGGCAGCGTGGTGCGCGCGACCACGACGCCCATCCATCGCGGGGCCAAGACGCAAGTCTGGCAAACCCGCATCACGCGCCAGGACGGCAAGCTCGTCGCCGTCGTCAGTCAAACGCAGATGGTGCTCTAACCGGCGGCCAACCGTTCCGCGATGAACGCTTCGGTATCCTTCAAGACGCCGGCGCGCCAGCGCAGCCCCCAAAGATAGCTTCCGAAAATCTCGAAGTGGCCGATGCCGGGATAGATCTTGGCCTCGGCCTTCGAACCGGCGGCGCTGAGCGCGCCGGCCAAGTTCACGCTCGCGTCCGACTTGACGATGCGGTCGCGCACGCCGTGGAGAAGCAGCATCGGCGGCGCGCCCGCGCGGGCAAGCTTGATCGGCCGCGCGCTGTGAGGCGCGTCCGTCGATGCGGCAAAGATATCCTGCACCCCGCGCCACTTCAGCGGATTGAGCGTATAGGGTCCCGCCAAGCCGATCACGCCTTTGATCGCCGACGGATCAAGGCCGTGCGTCTGCAAATATTTCGGATCGAGCGCGAGCAGCGCGGAGATATGCGCGCCCGCCGAATGTCCCATCACGAAAACGCGCGAGGTGCTTCCGCCCCACTGCGCGACGTTGTCGTGAACCCACTTGAACGCCAGCGCCGCGTCTTCGACGAAAGCCGGGAACGCCGCGTCCGGATAGAGATGATAGTCGGGCACCACGACCGCATATCCGCGCCCCGCCATCATGCGGCCGAACAAACGATAGTACCAACGCGCCCCGCTGACCCAGCCGCCGCCATAGAGGTAGAGAATCGTCGCGCGCACGTCGCCCTTCTTCGGCAAATAGACATCGAGCTTCTGGCGCGGCAACGGCCCGTAAGCGACGCCGTGCTGCTGACCGAATTTCTCGTGTGGCGCCGCCTTGCGCGCGGCGATCGTGGCGCTCATGCCGGCTCAAACAGTTCGATGCAGTTTCCCGAAGGATCCTCGCACAGGATCTGCTGCCCGCCGGGTCCGACCACGACATCGTTGCGGAACTTGATCCCGCGCGTCTTGAGGCTGGCGACCGTCGACGCCAGGTTGTCGACCTGCAGCACGACGCGGTTCCAGCCGCCGGGCTCCGGCTTGCGCCCGTCCGGCATCGGCCGCGCGGCGGAGGAGGGCGGCCCCGCAAGCCAAAGCGTCAGGTCGTCGCGCGCCACGATCGCCATCGCGGACCCGTGCTGCTGCTTCAATTCGAATTTGAACAGGTCGCGATAGAACGCAACGGCCGCGTCGACATCGCGCACGATATATCGAAAGTATGCCATGGGACGGGACGTTAGCCCGTCCCGCCGGCCTTTGAAAAGCTCAGTTCAGCGGCGTCGAGAACGTGAGCAGCAGCGCGTGCCCGCCGCCCCGTTCGCGTCCCGTCACGGGGTCGCGGTCGGCGCCGCCCAGGTCGTAGCGGTACTCGAGTTTCAGCTTTGCGTCGGGCTTGTTCAGTTCGTCTTGCGCGAAGCTCGAGAGATCGACGCTGAGCTGGATCTGGCGCGTCTTCGCCCGTGCGGCGACGTTGTCGTCGATGATCTGCGACTGGGCGTCGGCCGCGCCGAGGCGGAGTTCCACCGTCGGGCCGTTCTCCGGCGCATAGGCGACCGAGATGTGCGGCGCGATCTCGCTCTCGGCCTGCCGGTTCCCGGCGACCGTGTCGTCGGTCTCGATGAGCGACAGGCCGGCGCCGAACTGCCAATTGCCGTGGCGGATCTTGTGCGACACGTCGATGAACCGGTCGCGCGACTCGGCAAGGTGCATGTCGTCCATGCCGGCGCTGATGATGTCGGTATTGATGCGCCGTTCCCAGAAGCTCGCCGTCGTCTCGCCGTAGTCGGTATCCCACGTCATGGCGACGTTGGCGGTGCTCACGCGGTCGCGCGGGCCGGGCAGAAGTTCAGAGCGAATGACGTCGCCGCGCTCGAACCCGCCGTTGATCGACGTGGGCAGGAACGGGCGGATCGGGTCGATCGCGTCCGCGACCGCGTCGGGCAGCACGTCGGCGACGATGACGTCGGCGTTGATGCCGGTGAACGACGTACGCTTCAGCCATTGACCGCCCTGGGTCAGATTGAATTCCATGCCTTCCTTGCGATAAACCGACAACGCCGACGACGCATAGCCGAGGGTCAGGCCTTGGCGCTGTTGGGTTTGTTCGCGCGTGACGAAATCCTGATAATCGACCGAAACTCTGGCCTCGCCGAATTCGAAGCGCGATGTCAGCATCGACCAAGAGCCGGGAAGCACCAGACGGCCGGTCGGCAGTTCGCGCAGACTGTTGGCGAAGCTCTCCGACGTGTTACCGAATTCGCCGTTGATCAGGAGGCGAAGGTTTTCCGTATCGATGACCTTCGCCGCAAAGCGGCTGCGCCGCGACGTGTCGGCAAGTTTTATCGTGCGCGAAGTCTCGCGCAGCTGCGGATCGCGGAAATCGCGGTTGTCCGTCTCGTCGACGGTCTTGGCGACATCGGAACTGAACGTGAAGCGTCCGTTCACGAGCTCCGCATCGAAGCCCATGCTCTGTGCGGCGATGTCGCCCGCTCCGAAGTTGGCGCCCTGCGCCAGGCGGCCGACCTTGACGTTGACCGACGGCTCCATGTCGAAGGAGCCGCCCCTGAGCTTCAGCGCCACTGGCGGTTGATCGCCGGTGTTCTCGCTGAATGGCAGAGGCTCGTCATCGCCCGTCGTTGAAACGCGGGGAGCAAATCCGTCCCACTCCGCATGGGGCGAAACGAACAAGTTGACTTGGGCCTGGGGCGTCTTCTTGCGCAGCGATTTGATCTGCTCGACAGCCGACGAATTCTCGATGCCGCCCAAGCCGCTGGCCAGGACCGTCGGTGTCAACCAAAACGATTGTATCGGTTCGGCACGTGCCGCGTCGCCGAAGCAGACCGCCGCACTTCCAGCAAGGAGCAGAGAGCCGAGGCGGCCCAGAGCCGGGCCGGATGCCAAGCTATGTGGTGAACGTTGTCTCATGGCGATCCACTACCCCGCAAAACTCGCGCCAGAGCCGGATCAGCGGCCCGTCAGCGCGAAAAACAAACCCGTCATGGCCGTTAAGCCCTGCCGTTCAGTCCGTCTTTTCGTTACTGCGGGTCACAATGGATAAGGCGGTCCCCCGCCCCGTGGCGTCGCACGTACGCCGATGCCCCTTACGCATACTCGCCCTCCCTAGGCGACAGCCGCGTAAGCCTCGAACTCTGCCCACCTGGTTTTAAGGAATCACGCGGCTGTGATTCTGGTCACAAGCGTAAATCCACATTTGGTTTTGCAACAGTGGGTATCGAAAATAATTCCGCATGCGGAGCAATTGAGTCGCTTATGCAACGCATCGTGCGCGAGCAACGCGCTCGCGCTCTTGTTACGAGTTGTTTCAAGTGAACGCCTCACGCGCATGGTTACAGCGACAACGCACGAAACGGCTTCGCTCGCCGCGCCGCGCGCTTCTCGCGTTGAACAATTAACCCTGCGATCAAGATTCGAGTCGCATGTCTTGATCGCACAACGTGTTTTTGCGTTGCAGCGTATCGCAGGACGATCATCGCGCGAGCAATGACGATGCGACCGCGATCTCGGCGAGCCCGCCACCGCACGCATCAACCTTAAGGGCGGGCAACGCGACAAAGCCGCGTTCGCGATGCCGAACGTCGATTTGGAACCGCCGTCATCCCGGGCGTCGGCTGACCTCAATCGTGCGAGCGATTGGCCGCGACGCTAACCGGCGACGAGCGAAGCTTGCACTTCGGGAAAAATCGCGTTCGCGACGTGCGTGTGGCCGTCGAAGGGCAAAAACCGCTCTCGGCGAAGCCAAGCCCTTCTTGGTAAAGGCGCGTGTCGGTCCGCCCTTTGACTGTCGCCAGTGGCAGGCGGGGCGCGGCGCTCACCCTGCCATATTGTGTCCCCCGGCCCTTGGGCCGCACGAACAACAAAAGAGAGCGTTGCGCCGCAACGTATCGCACCGGAATGGAACCCTATTCGGGGCTCACAGACGCACTCACCCGCATCGCCGCCGCTTCGTCGCTGCCGATCCTGTGGTCCACGGTCAAAGAGTTCGCCTCCCGCCTCGGTTACTCCCATGTCGTCGCGATCGATGCGGCGCGCCTCGGCGCTGGCGCAGGCGGCGCCGTGATGTACGCCGATGCGCCGCGCCAGCTCTTCGACGCCATCGACCGCGAACTGGTCTGCGAAAAGCATCCGGTCGTTCAGCGGGCGTTGAACTCGCACGTCCCCTTCGCCGTTTCCGAAATGCGCAACGACCCCAAGCATACCGGCGAGCGCTGGACGGAGCTCTTTGCCGAAGTCGTGAAGCGGGGAGACGGGTTGATCGTCCCTGTCTATAAGGGAGGCGACGCCGAGGCGGGCTTCAGCTTCGGCGGCGACAAACCCGATATGTCCGCGATCGCGCGCTCGATGCTTCAAGTCGTGGCCCACGCCGCGATCGACAAGTCGAAGGAATTGAGGAGCGGCAACCCGCCCGCAGCGAAGACCTTGCTCACCCTGCGCGAGGCGCAATGCCTGCGCTTCGTCGCAATCGGCAAAGGCGACGCTGAAATCGGTCAGACCCTCGGCATCAGCCCGCGCACGGTTCGCTTCCACGTCGACAGCGCAAAGGTGAAGCTCGGCGTGACGAGCCGCATCCAGGCCGTGGCCAAGGCGCTACGGGAACGGATCATCGCGGTCTAACCCCGCGCGAAAGCACGGCCACGCCCGGCAAAGCTGCTTCGACTGAGGCTCCCCTGCATCAGGTGGATGTCCGCCGTCGTGCTACACCACCCCACCCGATCAGGGGGCGAGGGAGGGGACAAGGTGCGCCGCTGGCTTTGGCCATACGCGATTCTCGCGGCGCTGTTGTCGCTCATGGGTGTCGCGGCGCTCCTCTATATGGTCTTGGGACAGGGGGCGGAGCGCGCGGGCGCGCGGTTGGAAGCGGCGAATGCGGTCGCGGTCGAACCGGTCATGCGCTTCTTGATCTCGATGCTCGACATGGTCGCGCCGTTCGATATGCCCGCGTGGTTCAAGGACCTCTACGCGGTTCTGGTGATTGTGGCGGGCGTTGGCCTCGCGCTGTCGGCGACGATGGGTTTGATGTTGTTGCCCGTCTTCTATGCGCTGTATCGCGGCGCCTCGCGCGGCGGCGACTGACCCCCTCACCCAAGGGTGTGCCCGATCCAGATGATGCGGCCGAGCGCTTCGACATTGCCCGGGTCCAGATCCGCGTAAGTCTGATAGCGCGCGTTGTCGGTGCTCAGCGTCACGCGCTTGGTCGTGGGATGGATCGTCACGCGCTTGACCATGAGCGTGTCGTCGAGGCGCAGCACGTAGATCCCCTCGCGGCGCAGATTGAGCTGCGACGTGTCGACCAGCGCGTGATCGCCGTTGTGCAGTGTCGGCTCCATGGAGTCGCCTGCGATCAGAATGACGGCAAGCTGCGAGAACGGCGCCGGCGTGATCGAGCGCAGCCATTCGGTTTTGAACATGCTGAAGCTGATCGCGTGTTCCGTATCCCCGATCGAACCGCGCCCGGACGAAGCGCGAATGTCGTAGACCGGAACCCGTTCGTAGTTCGCGACGTCGGGCAGGCTCTCTTGCGGCTCGCTCTTGGCCTGGCGCCGCGCCTTCGCCGCCTCGCGCATGCGCCCCTCGCCGGTCTCGAGCCACAGCGGATCCTGACCTAGGGCGCGCGCAAACTTCGCCGAGTGCTTGGTGCCCTTTGCGCGCCCGGACTCGAGTTCCATGACGGCCTGCTGGCTCACGCCCACGGACTTTGCCAGCGTGACCTGGGTCATCCCCAACACCTCGCGCGCCTTCTTGATGCGCGTCCCAACCCCGGACATGAGCTTGGCCTCCCGGCTTGCGCGACTCCGCGCGAACCGCAGTTTACCAAGAGCGCCCGCCCGATCGACCCGGCAAAAGAGCGGGCCGACGCGGCTCGCGCACGCGGTGGTGACGGCCGCGCCCTTGCGTCGCCCGCCCGGATCAGGCTCTTTGGCCGCTCGCGTCAGTGGTGGGGCTTGAGGCCCGTGGCCTGCGATTCCGGCAGCATCTTCGGTTGTGCGATATCGAACTTCCCGTGGATCATCGCGGGACTCGGGCTCGTCGTCGTATTGCTGTTGCTATTTCGCTTGGCGCTTTCGCTGCGCGAGCGCTACGCCGCGAACGGGCCCGTGCCGGTAGCGCCCACCCCTGAACCCCCGCCCGCGCGCCGTCCCGGGGCAGTCGAACCCGGGCGCCCGCTTCAGCCGACGCCCGCACCGGCCCCGGAAATCAAACCGGCCGCGAAACCCACCCCGCTGCAGGTGCGCTTCGACGACCGGCCCGATCTGAAACTGGCAAGCTTTCAAGACAACGGCCAAGTTCAGGGCGGCTTCGGCGAGATGCTGACCGCGGTGATGCTCGCCGTCGAAGGCTGGAAGCAGCTGCCGTCGAAGATGCAAGGCGGCCGCGGCATCGGCGGCCTCTTCGTGCGCGAGGTGCGTGGCGGCGGCGGTTTCGAAGTCCTGTGCATCGAGACCAAGACGAACAACGCCCCATACGACCCGGCCTCGACGAGCGACGCCAAGCTCATGGCCGACATCGGCGAACTTTACGCCGGCGGCAGATTGAACAAGCAAATCGCCGACGAACTGACGCGCGGCCTCCGGCAGGGGGCGTCATTCTTCCGCAAGGAGCTTTGGCGCCACGACCTGGCAAGCGGCCTGACGACGATCTCCGAACTCGGCCGCAACGGCGAGAAAGGCAGATCGGTCACGCGCTCATGCGCCCGCCTCATGTCCGCGCTGTTCATGTCGCTCGAGCAACTCGATCGCGCCTCCGTCTATGTCGGCCGCAAGCCCATCGAGCCGCCGGAGGAATAGGGCGCCTCAACGCGCCGTGACGGCGCCGATCAGATCGAAATCGCCGCCGAGAACGGCCTCGAACTTTCCGCTGCGCCAGCATTGTTTGGCGTCGCGCACGTGGGGCGACTGGCCGCCGCTTTTGCGGGGGACGACTGTGTTCGAAGGCGCCAGTTTGCTCAAGGCCCCGCTCAAAACCTTGGC
>JBGOVA010000130.1:0-13207 GCA_041477875.1 Micropepsaceae bacterium
ATCACGCCCGAGACGCCCTCGATCTCGAACAACCGCTGCGCCAAGGGTGACTTTGCCGCCGATGCGCGCGTCGGAAAGTCGGCCACGCCCTCGCCGAGCACAGAGCGGCCCGGCAGAAACTTCAACGTTGCAGGATTGGGAGTCGATTCGGTCTGGATGAACATCGCTTCTCGCGAGGGCCGGCGGCTGGTTTAACCCGCGACGGCCCACCTATATATGGGTTCCTTCGGAGCAAGACATTTGGCGGTTGTGGGCGAAAGTCAAGGCAAGTTGAAACTGGGCGCGCTCGCGGACTCGGCGGCCGCCCACTTCCTCGCAGATCACCGCGGGCAAAGCCTCTCCATCGACGCCATCGTCGAAGGCCTTGCCACGCGCGCGGTTATTGACGGCCTGCCGCTGATGCGCATCTCCGTCAGCCTCTCCGACTATCACCCCGAGGTGATCGGGCGCGCCTACGCCTGGACGCGCGGCCAGGGCATCGAGATCACGGACCGCGCTTACACGCCCAAACGCAGCGAGGTCTATTGGGACAGCCCGATTAGGGTTATTCACGACGGCGCCGACGGCTTGCGCCGCAGGCTCGAAGGTCCCGACGCCGTTCTCGATTTCGCGATCACGCGCGAACTGAAGGAACAAGGCGCGACCGACTATGTCGGCATGGCGCTGAATTTCAGCGACGGCACGCGTCATTTCGTGTCCTGGGTCACCGACCGCGCCGGCGGATTCTCGACCGACGAACTGACGTTCTTTGACCTGTTGCTGCCGTTGATGTGCATGCGCCTGGAACTCGCGCACGCTCGGCGCATCACCGAGCAGCTCTTGAACACGTATCTCGGCAGCGACGCGACGCGACGCATCATGTCGGGCGACATCCGCCGTTCCTTGGGCGAAGACATCGCCGCCGTTATCTTCTACTGCGACCTGAGGGGCTTCACGCGCCTGACCGACACGCTGCCGCCGGGCGATGTGATCGCCGTCCTCGGCGAATACTACGACGCGGTCGCCGGCGCGGTTCGCATCCATGGCGGCGATGTGATCAAGATGATCGGCGACGGTATGATCGCGATTTTCCCCATCGGCAACGGCATGGACGCAGGCCGCGCCGCGCGCGAAGCGGTCGACGCCGCGCTCGAGGCGCGTTCAAGCCTCGAAGCAATCCCGCCCGAGCGTCTGCCCGACGGCGTCGACCGGTTGGCTGCCGGCTTCGCGTTGCACGTGGGCCAGGTGACCTTCGGCAATATCGGCAGCCGCGACCGCCTCGACTTCACGGTCATCGGCCCCGCGGTCAACGAAGTCTCGCGCGTCGAGCCGCTGACGAAAGTGTTGGGTCACTCGCTGTTGCTGTCGGCGGATTTCGCGAATCTGCCGTCCGGCATGTCGGCGCGATCGTTGGGCTTTCACGTCCTACGCGGCGTTCGCGAACCGCGCGAAATCTTCACGATGAAGGACTGACCTCACGCCAGCGCGTCGATCGCCTCGTCGCTGAGGCCCCCCGGCACGATCGTGACCGGAATCGGATAGGCCTGCTGCGCTTGCTGGGCGACCGTTGCGACGAGCGGCCCGGGCCCTTCGCGCCCCGTGCTCGAGGCGAGCACCAGAATCGAGATGTCGGGATCCTCAGTGAGGAGCGCCATCAACACTTCGCGCGACTTGCCTTCGCGGATGATCACTTCCGGAAAGATGCCCGCGAGCTTGTTCACGTCGCGCGCCGCGTCATAGAGCAGCTTCTCGGCTTCCTGCATCGCTTCCTCGCGCATCGCGTCTTCGACCGAGCGCCAATGCTGAAAGTCCGCGGGGCTGACGACGGTCAGGAGCGAAACGTGGCCCCCGGTGTGCTCCGCGCGCCGCGAGGCGAAGCGCAACGCTTTCTGACATTCGGGCGATTTATCGACGACCACCAGAAATTTCCGGCGCCGTGATGCGCTCTCTGCTGCGTCAGACATGGGCATCAGGATGCCATGGGCTGAGCCCAAGCCTCAAGTCACGAAACCAACGACGCGCCGAACCTCCGCCATCACCGGCGCCGCGAGCGCGCGCGCCTGCTCTGCCCCCTTGTGCAACAGCCGGTCGAGTTCGGCCGGATCGTTCAAGAGGCGCCGCATCTCGCCGGCGATGGGCGCGATCTTCGCCACGATGAGTTCCGACAGCGCCCCTTTGAACGTCGAAAATTGTGCGCCGCGAAACTCGTCCAAAACCGCCTGCTTCGACTTGTCGGCGAACGCGGCGTAGATCGAAATCAAATTGTCGGCTTCGGGCCGCCCCGCAAGCTCCTCCTGCGCTTCCGGCAAGGGATGAGGATCGGTCTTCGCCTTGCGAAGCTTCTGAGCGATCGTGTCCGCATCGTCGGTCAGATTGATGCGCGAATATTCGGACGGATCGGACTTCGACATCTTCGCCGTCCCGTCGCGCAAGCTCATGACCCGCGTCGCGGGCCCCGTGATGATCGGCTCCGGCAGGGGGAAAAAGCCCGGCGCACCGAAATCGTTGTTGAACTTCTGCGCGATGTCGCGCGCCAGCTCGACGTGCTGCTTCTGATCGTCGCCGACCGGAACATGCGTCGCCTTGTAGGCCAGAATGTCGGCCGCCATCAGCACCGGATAGGTGTAAAGCCCGACGCTCATCGCCTCGCGGTTCTTGCCGGACTTCTCCTTGAACTGCGTCATGCGGCTGAGCCAGCCGATGCGCGCCACGCAGCTGAAGATCCAGGCAAGCTCCGCGTGCGCGGCGACCTGGCTCTGGTTGAAGATGATCGAGCGCTTGGGGTCGACCCCGCTCGCGACATAGGCGGCCGCGACCTCGCGCGTCGCCTGCGCCAGCAGTTTCGCATCCTGCTCGACCGTGATCGCGTGCATGTCGACCACGCAATAGATGCAGCGATACTGCTCCTGCAATTTCAGCCAGTTCCGGATCGCGCCCAGATAGTTGCCGAGATGCAGATTGCCCGTGGGCTGCATCCCCGAAAAAACCAAGGGCCCGTGTTCGCCACTCATCGATTTGGTCCAATGCGCCCGCCAAAGAGCCCGGGGTTATGCGCCAGAGCGCCTTGCCGCATCAAGTGCTTAACCCTTGGCGCGGGGCTGGGCGCTGCGCGTGCGCCGCTGCGCCCGCACGCCGCCGTCGCCCAAGGCTTCGAGCACGCGTGCGCGCACGGTTTCGATGCGTTGGGGATGCGTGATTTTCAGCCCGAACCCGTCCTTGACGTAGAAGACGTCGACGGCCCGCTCGCCGTAGGTCGCGATCTGCGCCGAATGGATCGACAGCCCGGCGACAAACAATGCACGCGTCAGATCGTGCAAAAGGCCGGGCCGGTCGCGCCCGTTGACCTCGACGACCGTGTGCGTGTCGGACGCGCTGTTGTCGACCAGCACGCGCGGCTCGACGCGAAACGCCTCTTCGCGCCGCCGTACGTGACGCGCGTCGATGACCGTGCGCGGAACAACCTCGCCGTTGAGGACGCGTTTCGCGGTCTCACGCAGCCGCTCGATGCGCCGCTCGTCGCTCAGCGGCCGCCCCTCCGCATCCTGGATCGAGAACAGGTCGAGCGCCATGCCGTCGGTCGTCGTGAAGATCTTCGCGTCGACGATGTTCGCGCCGCACATCGCAACCGCGCCCGCGAGCTGCGAGAACAGTCCGGGATGGTCGCCCGTGTAGATCGACACATCGGTGACGGAGCGGAACTCATCGGTCTTCGCGGTCAGACTGAGCGTGTCCTTCGCGTCGTCCGCCGCGCGCATTTGCCGGGCCTGCGTTTCCTGCGAAACGGTGTCGAGCGCCAACCAATAGGCGTCGTAGTGGCGCGACAGAGCACGAGCGCGCGCCTCCTCCGGCCAATCGGTGAGCCGCTTCGCAAGTTCCCCCTTCGCTTCCGCGACAAGCTGCGGCCGCGCCGTTGCGCTGAACCCGCCCAGCATCTGCGCCTCGGCCTCGAAATAGAGTTGGCGCAGCAACTGACCCTTCCAGCCGTTCCATACGCCCGGACCGACCGCGCGAATGTCGGCAACCGTCAGACACAACAGAAGCCTCAGCCGTTCCGGCGATTGCACGACCGAAATGAAATCGCGGATCGTTTTGGGGTCCGAGAGATCGCGCTTCTGCGCCACGTCGCTCATGACCAAGTGATTGAGCACGAGCCAGGCGACGGTCTCGGTCTCTTCCGGCTTCAACCCCAGCCGCGGACAGAGCGCCTGCGCCACCTCTTCGCCGACCGTCGAATGATCGCCTTGGCGCCCTTTCGCGATGTCGTGCAAGAGGACGGACACGTAGAGCACTTCACGCGACAGGACCTTGTGAATGATCTCGTGCGCCAGCGGATGGGCGTCCTGGTATTCGCCGCGCTCGATGCGCGCCAGGTGGCCGATCGCGCGGATCAGATGCTCGTCCACTGTATAGTGGTGGTACATGTTGAACTGCATCTTCGCGACGATCCGCCCGAAGTCCGGTACGAACGCGCCGAACACGCCCGCCTCGTTCATCAGTCTCAGCGTGCGCTCCGGGTCGCGCCGCGAGCAGAGAATCTCGAGAAACAAACGGTTCGCTTCCGCGTTCGATCTCAACGTGTCGTCGATCAGCGGCAGGTTGCGCGTGACGTGCTTCAACGCGTCGGGATGGATGTCGACGCCCTTCTGATCGGCAAGGTGAAACAGTCTGAGCAGATTGATCGGATGGTCGCGCAAGACCTCGGGCCCGTCGACGTTCAAGCGGTTTTGCTCGACGAAGAACCCTTCCGCGTCAAGCCGCCGCCGCCCGATCCCCGTCATGATGCGGCCGAACACCGGCCACGGCTTTTTGTTCTGCTGTTCGAGCGTCGCGCAGAAGATGCGCGTCAGATCGCCGACCGTCTTGGCGACCAAGAAATAACGCTGCATGAACTTCTCGACGCCGCGCTGCCGGCCTTCATCCTCGAAGCCTAGTCGCTTGGCCATCTCGATCTGCACGTCGAAGGTCAGCCGCTCTTCCGCGCGTCCGGTGAGGAAATGCAGATGGCACCGCACGTGCCACAAGAATTCTTCGGCCTCGGCGAAAGCCTTGAACTCCTCGGCCGTGAGCAACCCAGCGCCCACGAGTTCCGAGGCATCCTCGACCCGATAAAGATACTTCGCGATCCAGTAGAGCGTGTGCAGATCGCGCAAGCCCCCCTTGCCGTCCTTGATGTTGGGCTCGACGAGGTAGCGGCTTTCGCCCGCCGCGAGGTGGCGCTGCCGGCGCTCGTCGAGCTTGGCCTGCACGAAGTCGCTGCCCGGCCCCGTGACCGCTTCCTTGCGGAAGCGCGCCTTCATCGTATTGAAAAGCTCTTCCCGGCCGCAAATGAAGCGCGCCTCGAGCACGGCCGTCTTGATCGTATGATCCGATTTCGCAAGCCGGATGCACTCGTCGATCGACCGCGTCGCATGCCCGACCTTCAGCCCAAGGTCCCACAGCACGTAGAGCATGAATTCGATGACGCTCTCGCCCCACGCCGTTTGCTTGTAGGGCACGACGAACAGGAGATCGATGTCCGACCCGGGCGCCAGCGCCCCGCGCCCATACCCGCCCGTCGCGACGACCGCGATGTGCTCGGACTCCGTCGGGTTCTGCGCGTAGAACACGTGCTTGACCGTAAAGTCGTAGAGCACCTGGATCAGCGTGTCTTGACGCCCCGACAGAATCTGCGCGGTGCCGAGCCCGCTGCCGCCGCCTTCGAGATAAGCGCGCGCTTCGCCGCGCGCCTCGGCCAACGCCTGCTTGAACAGCGGCAGCGCGGCGGCCCGCAGGCGCGACGCATCCCCGCCCTGCTCTCGTGCCAACGCCGTCAGCGCATGCCGCAGCGCCGACCCGGGCTTCTCGTCCTCAATGCGCGCGGGCGCGTTCATCTCTGCGCTTTCGTCCTCAAATCAGGGCTCATTGTTGCTTGTATCATGGACCTCTTGCCCGCCGTTGCGCGGCCAGTTGCGAATGCGAAACGCCCCCCCCTCTCGAACCGCAATAGTGCAACATCGGCCGATTTCCGCCGTTTCTGCCGCAACGAAACCGCAACTTTGTTGCGCTTGGCGTCCTCGTCTTTTTCTGTGCGCGTCTCCATGGTCGCCAAGTAGCGCCGTCGCGGCGGCATTCAAGCGCCGGCGAATCGCAAAATGATTTCCGCCTCAAACGCCTTCCGGCCAGCCCCGCGTTTCTTCCAACGACGCGCCGGTTTCGAGAAGGCTTTTGAGGCTCGCAAGAATGTGCGGCCACCCGCTCGACACGCCTTCGATGAGTTTCGAGGCCTGCTTAGTCCTGCCACGTGCCGGCCCGGTACTGGCGCGTGAACTCAGGTTTCGTCAGCGCATCCCAAACCTTGTCCGGCGTTGCGCGGATGTAAGTCACATAAGCGAATTTGCTCGCACTCATGAGCATGATCCTTTCTGGTGTGTCGCAACCTTAGGCGGCGTCGGGCGGTCGCCCGCTGATCTCCAGCGCCGCCCCGGTCTCGAGCAAACTCTTGAGATTCGAGAGAATCTTCGGCCAGCCGCCGGACACCGCTTCGATGACCTTCGCGTTCGGCTTGTCGATCTCATGCGTGATGCTGAGCTTCACCACCTCGCCGTCGGCTTCGAGTTCGATCGTGCAGCGCGTATAGCCTTCCGCCTTGAGCTCCGGCATGAATTCGTTGCGCCATTTGAGGACGAGGCGCCGCGGCTTTTCGACTTCGAGGACTTCGCCGCTGTCGGCGACGCGCCCGTCCGGAAACGTCATCTTCCACGATGCGCCCGGTTCCCATGTCGAATCGGGCGACACGCCGAACCAATAGGCCCGCGTGAATTCGGGCTTGGTGAGCGCGTCCCAAACTTTGGTGACGCTCGACCGGATGTAGGTCACGTAGATAAACCGACTGTTACTCATCGTCCTTCCTTTCCAGGTGTTTCTTGAGGTCGCTGAGCGCCCGCAATCGCGAGCGCTCGTATTTGCCGATCCACCGATCGGCGATCTCGTGAATGGGAACCGGGTTGAGGTAGTGCAGCTTCTCGCGCCCGCGCCTCTGGCTGACGACGAGGTTGGCCTCTTCGAGAACCGCCAAATGCTTCGTCACGGCCTGTCGCGTCATGTCGTGCCCTTCGCAAAGCTCGTTCAGCGTCTGCCCGTTCCGCGCATGAAGACGGTCCAGCAATTGCCGCCTGACGGGTTCGCCAAGCGCTCTGAAAACCGCATCCATGCTCATCGTGCTGATATGCAACTTTTCAGTTGCCTTTTCAAGAGGCGATCTTCGAGCATGCTGCGCGGAACCCCGACAGGGAACTCTTCCCGTCGTGAAATGTTTAGCCGAGCAGCGCCTTGCGCCGCTCGAGACTGGCCTGCGGCCACATCTCGGCCGTCTTGTAATACTCGGGCACGGCCTTGGCGCCCGGCGGGATTACGACCCAAGGCTGCTTCGACGCAGTGAAGATGTGGATGTCCGGCGGCAACAGGTCTGGGTTGTCGAGCGTGCCGACGCGCACGAACGCGACCTTCGCGCCCGCGCCCGAATAATGGCTCCACAGGGCGATGCGGCAGGTCGGGCAGCGCATGATCTTCTGCCCCTTGCCGCTGTTCGACGGCGTGTCGACCGCCTCGGGCTTCCCGCTCAAGAGCTGAACCCGATCCGTCTCGATCATCGCGTTCAGCGCAAACGACGCGCCCGTCTCGCGCTGGCACCACCGGCAATGGCAGCAATGCACGAACATCGGCGCGCTCGTCATGCGATAGCGCACCGCGCGGCAATCGCATCCGCCTTCGGCCGGGAAATTCTCCGTTTTCGCCATGACACCCTCAGAATTTGCGAGCGCGATCAGTACCCACACACGCTCGCGAACTCAAGGCTGGCTCAGCTTGACGGGAACATGCGTCTTGCCGCCGCGCGGATTGACCACAAAAAGCAAAACCAGCGGGCGCTTGAGCGATTTCGCCTGCTCGATCGCCAAGTTGATGTCGGCCAGCGACTTCACGTCATCGCTGCCCACGGCGACGATCCGGTCGCCCGGGCGCAAACCGCGCTCCGCCGCGTCGCTTTTGAGGTCGACGTCCGTGATCAACACGCCGCCGGCGCTTTCACCGAGAGCCAACGTGCTGCGTACCGTGTCCGTGACCGTCTGCAGCGCCAGCCCCAAGGAGGTGAGCTTGACTTCGGGTTGCGCGCCTTCGGCGATGCGATCGCGCTTGGCGACCGTCACGGTGACGGTGATCTGCTGATTGTTGCGCCAAACGGTGAACGTCGCGGTTTGCCCTGCCTGTAGCGCGGCGATCCGGCGTGACAGGTCGCGATTGTCTTTGATTACCTGACCGTTCATCTTGAGCACGACGTCGCCCTGCTTGAAGCCGCCCGTCTCGGCAGGACTGCCTTGAATCACGTCCGTCACCAGCGCGCCGTTCGCGTTCGGCAAGCCGAGCGCCTGCGCCGAATCTTCGCTCAAGCTCGAGATCTGCAATCCGACGAAGCCGCGGGTGACGGAGCCTGACGTCTTGAGATCCTCGACGACGCGCTGGATGGTCGATGAAGGAATGGCAAAGCCGATGCCGCTTCCCTCGCGCGAAGACAGTGCGATCGTGTTCATGCCGATGACGCGGCCGTACACGTCGAATGTCGGGCCGCCGGAATTGCCGGGGTTGATGGCCGCATCCACCTGGAGGTAATCCGTGAACTGCGCACTGCCGATTTGATCGCGCCCGCGCGCCGACAAAATGCCGGCCGTGACCGTGCCGCCCAATCCGAACGGATTCCCTACGGCCAAGACCCAGTCCCCGACCCGAACCCTCTTGTCGTCGTCGAACTTTACGGTCGGCAGCGACTTGTCGGTGTCGATCTTGAGCAGGGCGATGTCCGTCTCCGCGTCGCGTCCGACCAATCTGGCCATGAATTTCGTGCCGTCGGCAAAGCGCACGTCGGCCTGGGTCGCTTCGCCGATGACGTGATTGTTGGTGACGACGTAACCCGTCGGATCGATGACGAATCCCGACCCCAGCCCCTTAGCGGTGATCAGGCTGACCACGGCGGGCGACACGCGTTCCACGATGTCGGCAAACCCCGGAAGGTAGGCGCCCGTCGCGCCCCAGATCACCGGCGCGGGCGTCGCCGCGGCAAGCGTTGTCACCTGCCCGGCTTTCTGGACGGCAGCCTCAGCCGCCGCCGCGGGATGGGCCAAGCCGATCGCCAAGCCCGAAACGAGCACGGTCGCGCGCGCAATCCAACCAACACTAGACATGATGCCCCCCAAGAAACGGCGCCGACCCCACCGGCATACCCGTCGCTATTGTACCGTCAGATGTCGGTGATTTGTATCGTCATAGCGCTAACGCCATCACAACGCGCGGAGGTGCGCTGCCGGCGATTTTCGCCCGACGCCCTCACGCAAGACCGCTCGAATGTGGCAGGCTTGCCCGAGAGATGCATCATGAGAATTGAAATCAACGGCGTGCGACTGTTCTTCGACGTCGACGGCGCCAACCTGGTCCCGGATGGCCCGCGCATGCGCCAGCGGCCGACTCTGATCCTGCTGCATGGCGCGCCCGGCGCCGCCGATCACGCCGGTTTCAAACCGTTGTTTGGGGCGCTGACCGACGTCGCGCAGGTGATCTATCTCGACCTCCGCGGCTGCGGCCGCAGCGATGCGGGCCCGCCCGCTTCGCTGACGTTGGAGCAATGGGCCGATGACATTCGCGCCTTCTGCGACGCGCTGGAGATCGAGAAGCCGATCGTGCTCGGACAATCGGGCGGCGGCTTCGTCGCAATCCAATATGCCGCCCGGCACCGCGACCGCATCGCCAAGCTCATTTTGTCGAGCACACAGGCACGCGCAGTGCCGGAGCGCATCATCGACGTCATGCGCCGCCGCTCATCCAAGGAGGCCGTCGAGGCCGCCGAGAAATGGCTGCTGCGGCCCACCGACCCGGAAGCCTTGCCCGGTTGGGTGCGGCACGGCTTTCCCCTGTACAACTACACGCAACGCGATCCTGACGCACGCAATCGCACGATTGCGCAGATGGACACGTGGTGGGCGTTCGCCAAGCTTTGGTACGTGGAGCAGGCCGACCTCCGCCCGCTGATGCGGAACATCGCCTGTCCAACGCTCATCCTTCACGGCGACGACGACCCGATTTGCCCCATCGATGATGCGCGCGACATGCTTGCGGCGCTCTCGCCCGGCGTCGGCCGCTTGCTGACGTTCGAGCATTGCGGCCACGGCGTTTGGCGCGACCACCCGGAGCGCGGCATTCAAGCGATCCGCGACTTCGTCGTGTCGTAGGGGAGGCTGCAATGGCGACCAAATCGGATGTCTGAAGATCGAACATGCCTTGCCCTTACCCCTTCGTCAGCGCCTTCAGCTCATACAACAATTGCAAAGCCTCGCGCGGCGACAACTCGTCGACGGAAAGCGCCTTGAGCCGCTCCTCGATCTGCGACACATGAGGCACCGGCTGAGCCGGCGTCGCGGCCGCAAACAGCGGCAGCTCATCGATCAAAGTCTTTGCCCGCCGCCCGCTGTCGCCCCGCTCGAGCGCATGCAGCACTTCTTGCGCGCGCTGCACGACATCGTTCGGCAGTCCAGCGAGTTTCGCAACCTGAATGCCATACGAGCGATCGGCCGCACCGGGCACGACTTCGTGCAGGAACACGATCCCGCCTTGCCATTCCTTCACGCGCACGGTGACGTTCGCGACCGCTTCGAGTCGCGACGCAAGCCCGGTGAGCTCGTGATAGTGCGTCGCGAACAGCACTCGCGAACGGTTGGCTCGGTTGAGCCGCTCGACCGTCGCCCACGCGATCGAGAGCCCGTCGAACGTCGCCGTGCCGCGCCCGATCTCGTCGAGAATGACGAGCGAGCGCGCGGTCGCCTGATTGAGGATCGCCGCCGTCTCGACCATCTCGACCATGAACGTCGAGCGCCCGCGCGCGAGATCGTCCGCGGCGCCGACGCGGCTGAAGAGCCTGTCGACGATTCCGATCTCCGCCGCCGCCGCCGGAACGAACGATCCGGCTTGCGCCAGAATCGCGATCAGCGCGTTCTGCCGCAGAAACGTCGACTTTCCGGCCATGTTGGGCCCCGTCACGAGCCAAAGCCGCGCGCTGCCGTTGCCCGAGAGATCGCAGTCGTTGGCGACGAAGCCCTCATGTTGAGCATTCAGCGCCGCTTCGACGACCGGATGGCGCCCGCGCGAAATCTTGAAGGCGCGCCCCGCGCTGATGGTCGGTCGAACGTAGTTCGCCTCGGCCGCAAGCTCCGCCAGCGCCGCCGTCACGTCCAGGCGCGCAACGACAGCGGCGACCTCGCCGATTGCGGCCGCCGCCGCGCGCACGTCCTCCACCAGCCCGTCGAAAATCGAAATCTCGATCGCCAGAGCCTCGCCGGCCGCATCCGCGATCTGCGACGCAAGGTCTGAAAGTTCGCCATTCGTGTGCCGCTGCGCTTGCGCGGTGGTTTGCCGATGGATGAACGCGCGGCCGGCCTCGCTCGTCTTCAGTTTCTCGGCGTTCGCCGCCGTGATTTCGATGTGATAGCCGAGCACGTTGTTGTGCCGCACTTTCAGCGAGGCGATGCCCGTCTCGGCTTTGAGGCGCGACTCCAACTCGACGATCACGCGCCGCGCGTCGTCGCGCAGCCGCCGCGTCTCGTCCAAGCGCTCATGCGCACCCGCCGCCACGTAGCCGCCGTCGCGCGCAAAGAGCGGCAAGTCCGGACCGAGCAACCGCCCAAGCCCGTCGGCCAAAGGCGCCAGCGCCGCCTGCGCATCTTGAAGACGCCGCAACTCCCGCTCCAGCGCCTGCGGCAGCGCCGTCAGCGCGTCGTGGCGGCGCGCGATCGCCTCCGGCAACCCGTTGACCAGCGCCAGCCCGTCACGGATCGCGCCCATATCGCGCGGGCCTCCGCGCCCGACGCTGAGCCGCGACAGCGCGCGCGCCATATCGGGCATGCGGCGCAGCATGCCGCGCGTCGCCTCACGCGCCGCGATGGTCCCGGCGAAGTAGCTCACGCCGTCGAGCCGCGCCTCGATCGCGCCGACATCGGTGAGCGGCGCCAGAATACGCTCGGCAAGCTCGCGCCCGCCGGCCGCCGTCACGGTGCGATCGACGGTCGCGAGCAGGCTGCCGTTGAATTCGCCCGACAGCGTTTCGACGAGTTCGAGATTGCGCCGCGTGGCGGCATCGGTCGCCATCACGTGCGTCTGCGACTGCTGGCGCGGCGGCGACAGCGCCGGCAGTTTGCCTTTCTGCGTCAGCTCCAGATAGCTGATGACCGCGCCCGCAGCCGCGATTTCCGCGCGCGAGAAACTGCCGAACGCGTCGAGCGCCGCGACGTTCAACTGGGACTTCAGCAGCCTCTCGCCGACCGAGGAATCGAATTTGACCGCGGGCAGCAAGGTCGCCCGCGCGCCCAATTCGCGCACCAGCGGCGCGATCGAGTCTTCTGCGGCAAGTGTGTCCGGAACCAAGAGCTCCGCCACGTCGATGCGTGCCAATGTCTGCGCCAGCGTTGCGGGCTCGACCGCCGTGACATGAAACGAGCCGTCGGAAATGTCCGTCCACGCCAGTGCATACGCGCCGGCGGCCCGCGCCACCGCCGCCAGATAGTTGTGCCGCCGCGCGCTCAAGAGCTGGTCTTCGGTCAAAGTGCCCGGCGTGACGACGCGCACGACTTCGCGCGCGACGACGGACTTCCCGCCGCGCTTCTTCGCCTCCGCCGGGTCTTCCGTCTGCTCGCAAACCGCGACCTTGAAGCCTTTGCGGATCAGCGTTTGCAGATAGCCGTCCGCCGAATGCACCGGCACGCCGCACATCGGTATGTCGGCGTCTTGGTGCTTGCCCCGCTTCGTCAGCGCAATGTCGAGCGCGGCGGCCGCCTTCACCGCGTCGTCGAAGAACAGCTCGTAGAAATCCCCCATGCGGTAGAAGAGCAGATAGTCGGCGTGCTCGCGCTTGATCGCGAGGTACTGCGCCATCATCGGCGTGGCAGCGGCGTCAACCTCGCCTTCGCGCAGCGCCCGCTCCTGATTCATCGCGAGCCACTCAAACAAGCGCGCAATCGGCGACCTTCCTGCACCCCTCGCCCTTCCATCTTCTGGAAGGGCGAGGGGCCGGGGGTGAGGGATGGCCGCTGCACGGGTTTGTCTTGGAACGGGATGCGTGAGTTATCGTTTTCCGTACGGCGACCAGCACGAGGATTCGTGCCCCACGTTAGCCGCGACGGCGAGAGACCCATCGCGAGCAGCGCTGCGCTCGGCC
>JBGOVA010000002.1:0-64327 GCA_041477875.1 Micropepsaceae bacterium
ATGCGACCCATTCTGGCCACCACGATCCGGATTTCGCCGTCGCCTCGGCAAGCCAGGACTCGGGATCGGTGTATTGCTCGTCGTGGCGCTTTGTCTTGACGCGGTACGAACGGTTGTTCGCGCCGGGCTCCGAGACGATGCCGGCGTTGTGGCCGCCCGTCGTGAGCAGGAACGTGACGTCGGTGTCGGTCAACAAATGGATTTTGTAGGTCGAGCGCCACGGCGCGACGTGATCCCACTCCGTCCCGACGGCAAAGATCGGCGCGCGAATGTCGGTCAGCGCCACGGGCTTGCCGCCGACGCGATAGCGCCCGCCGGCGAAATCGTTGTCGTAGAACAGGTGGCGCAAATACTCCGCGTGCATGCGATAGGGCATGCGCGTCGCATCGGCGTTCCAGACCATCAGATCGCTCATCGCTTGGCGTTCGCCCATCAAATAGTCATGGACCATGCGCGACCATATCAGATCGTTCGAACGTAGCAGCTGAAATGCGCCTGCCATCTGTTTCGTGTCGAGAAAGCCTTGCTCCCACATCATGTCTTCAAGAAACGTGAGCTGGCTGTCGTTGATGAAAAGGCCGAGCTCACCAGGTTCGCTGAAGTCGGTTTGACCGGCAAGAAGTGTAAGAGACTTGAGCCGGTGATCGCCGTCGCGCGCCATGGCCGCCGCGGCGATCGCGAGCAGCGTGGCGCCCAGGCAATAACCCGTCGCATGAATCCGCTGCCCCGGGACGATCGCCGATATGACGTCGAGCGCCGCCGCGACGCCGAGTTGGCGATAATCTTCCATGCCAAGATCTCGATCGGTCGCGTCGGGATTCTTCCACGAGATCATGAACACCGTGAAGCCGCGGTCGGTCAGGTATTTCACGAGCGAGTTTTGCGGCGAGAGGTCGAGGATGTAGTATTTCATGATCCAGGCGGGCACGATCAAAACCGGCTCGGCATGCACGCTCTCGGTCGCCGGCGCATATTGGATGAGTTCGATCAAACGATTGCGAAACACGACCCTGCCCGGTGTGACCGCGATATTGTGGCCGACCTCGAATGCCTCAGCACCGGCGGGTTTCTTCGCGCCGAGCGCAAGCTCCCAATCCTGCACGAAGTTCATGAAGCCCTTCACGAGATTCATGCCGCCTTGCTCGACGGTGCGTTGCAGGACTTCGGGGTTGGTGAGCAGGAAGTTCGACGGCGCGAAGACGTCGAGAATCTGGCGCGAGACGAATTCCATGATCTCTTCATGCTGACGCGCGACGCCGCGTACCCCCGTCGTTGCGTTGTGCCACCATTGCTGGTGCAGCAGGAACCCCTGATAGAACAGGCAGTATGGCCACTGCTGCCAAGCCGGCGCCGAAAAGCGATGGTCTTGCGGCAACGGCACGATGCATGGCTCCCCGTCGGCTTGCGTGACGGCGCTGTTTACGGCGTGGTTGGAGAAGCGAACGGATTTCCTGGCCGCCTTATCGAGAAGCTGCATGCGCTTGCCGGGCGAGAAGGCAAGGTGGATCCACCAGTCGAGATAGGCTTGACCGATCGCGGCCGGCGACAGCCCGCGCGTGAACCGCGCGGTCGCCGCATGGAATGAGCGATCGACGATGTCCGCGAACGCCGTCGATGCGTATGAGTCGCGCTCGGGAATTTCCGGCAGCGGAAGGGGTTGTGTAGGCACACTTGCGGCCGGTGCCTGCGCTTCGCCTGCCTTTTCGCGCGCGCGGGGACCTCCTTTACGTGCTTCCGCACGAGCATCGCGAAGACTGATCGGCTCGCTGGACACGACTCAGTGCGTGCGTGCTGGCCGCTCCGCGCGGCCGTTGCCGGCGGGCTCGGCGTCGTGCAGCGCGTCGGTCATCAGTTCGCTGTATCTGGCCCACTCCTCGCTGTAGGCACGCGTCATGTCGGCGAACCACTTCTGTTGCGCGGCGAAGAAATCCGGCAGGCTTCTGCAAGCGCCGAATTGCTCGGCGGCTTTCATGTTGTCTTCGAAGCGCCGGGTCATGAACTTGATGCTCTCCTGCTGCAGCGTGTGCACGCCTTTGCCGAAGATCGACGCGCTCTTCTCCAGGGCCCCGCCCATGGGGCCATTAAAGGCGGCCTCAAAGGGGTTGGCCGACTGCTCGGATTTGTGGGTTTTCATGTGACAATCTCCCAGGTGATCGAAAGCCGAAAAGTATTCAAATTCTAAGCGTTCGCCGGCGCAGAGGCCTTGCGGTAGGTCAAACAATAGCGCAGCCGTGTGAACCTTCCGTTCTCAGTTCGTCTTCGGCGCAGCGGCGTCGATTCGGGCCATGAATTCGGCGAACTGGGCCTGCGACATTGTGCTCTCGCCAGCCACGCGGAGCTTGGCGGCCGCCGGCGGCAGGTCGAAAGCCAGCGACCGAATGTTGATCGTGACCCCCTTGAACTCCGGGGGCAGTTGCTGGGCCAAGTCGATGGCGTGGCGCTTGAAGATGTCGATGCCGACGATTGCATAAACGGCGTCGCTGACGCTCTGGTACGCGCCTTCAATGCGGCACGGCGGCGCGCTGGCCCCTTGCACGTCGATGGTGATGATCGAGCGCGCCGCGGACAGCGCAATTCTGGCGGAACAACTGACATCGGCCGGCAATTCCACGGGATATGAACCGGCACAAACGCGCTTCACGTAGTGAAAGCGAAGGTCGTATCTTACGGTCGTCGCACCGGTCAGCTTTGCGGCGGCGCCGAGAATCTTGACAACGTCGCCGCAGGGGATCGACCGGTCGAGCGCCTTGGCCGACAGTATCTTGATGTTCGCCAGAACCGATCTGACGTCCATTTCGGCGGTCAGCGCGACGCGATAAGTGCCGTTGGGGTTGGGCGTAGTTTGCCAGCTGACCGTCGAGGGAAGCTGCAATACGGCCGCGCCGAGCGTCGGGCGCGCAACAAAGTTCCGCGTGCCGTCAGCCCGCGTGCCGGGCGTAGCGACAGCTACCCATATGATGAGGGCGGCGATCAAGCCTGCGCTATTCAATTTCACGTGCGGGGTTCTCTCAATTGGCCGACGTAATCGCAGCACACGATCGTGGTTTTTTCGCGGTGCGTCGGCGGGGCGTGTACGCAGGTGCGAGGTGGGTGTAATGCGATTAGCCGCGCCGGAGTTTGATCCAGCTCAGCGCTGACGCGCGAGGCGGTCCATGCGCCGCCCTCTCAAGACGCCATTTTTGGATAGAGGCGTGCAGCGATCGTTATCAGGACCGCGCTCGCACCGGTCAGCACGGCCAGATCGAGCGCGATGCCATAGATGCTCTGCCCGCCGTTCAGCATCAATGCGCGCAGACCGTCGACCTCGTAGGTTAGCGGATTGGCCGAGGAGATCGTCTTGAGCCAATCCGGCATCAGGTCGAGCGGGTAGATCGCGTTGCTGGCGAAGAAGATCGGCATCGTCAACAATTGACCGACGCCCATGAAGCGTTCGCGTGTTTTCACCAAGCACGCGATGATCAACGACAGCGTCGCGAATAGCGCGGCACCGAGTGCAACCAATACAATGACGCCTAACGTCGCAAGAAATTCGAACTTGATCCCGACGCCCATTGCAAGCGCTATCACGTAGATGATGGCGGCCTGCAAAACGCCGCGCACGCTTGCCGATACGGCTTTGCCGATCACGAGCGCCGAGCGCGGCGCGGGACTGACGAGATAGCGGTGCAACACGCCCAAGTCGCGCTCCCAAATCGCCGATATGCCGTAGAAGATGGACGCGAACAGCACGCTTTGCGCGAGGATGCCGGCCGACAGAAAATCCAAATATGGCAGCCCGTGACCCGACAGGCCGCGCGCCCGCGCCATGACGTTCCCAAACAGCACGAGCCACAGGATCGGTTGCACGGCGCGCGTGGCCAAATCGAACGGGTCATGCCGCAGCTTCTGAAGTTCGGCGGCGACGACGCCGAAGGTCTGTGTCCTGTAGTCGGCCACGCGGTCGACGAAGGTTCGTTCAGCCGTGCTCGCGGGCGGAGCGTCGTGCTTGCCTGACATTCCTGTAGCTTCCTTCCGACTCGATTTCGGCGCCGGTCAAATGCGCGAAGACGTCGTCGAGCGTCGCGCCCGGCCCCAATTCGTCCTTGAGCGCGCCCGGCGTTCCAACCTTCTCGATGCGGCCCTTGTGGATGAGCGCGATGCGGTCGCACAGCTCCTCCACTTCTTCCATGTAATGCGTGGTCACGAGCATCGTCGTGTTAAACTGCTCGCGCAGATCCTTCACGTGCTTCCACACCGTGTGGCGCGCGACCGGATCGAGCCCGACAGTCGGCTCGTCCATGAACAGGACGAGCGGGCGGTGAATCATGCTTTGTGCGATCTCGAGCCGCCGGATCATGCCGCCCGAATAGCGTTGGACCAGATGGTGGGCGACGTCGGCGAGCCCCATGACGGCCAAGGCTTGCGCGATGCGCGGCTCGCGCTCGGCCTTCGGCACGCAATAGAGCCGGGCCGAAAGCAGGAGATTCTCGTACCCCGTGAGCGAGCCGTCGGCGGACAGCTGTTGCGGCACGTAGCCGATATGGCGGCGTACGTCTGCTGCTTGCTTGACGATGTCGAAGCCGGCAACGAGCGCTCGCCCGGAGCTGGGCGGTAAAAGGGTCGTCAACATCTTGATGAGCGTGCTCTTGCCCGCACCGTTCGGGCCGATGAGGGCGAAGATCTCGCCGGCCTCGATCGTCAACGATGCCCGATCGACGGCGCGAAAGTCGCCGAAATCGCGGGTCAATTCGAAGGTCTCGACGATCGCAGATGTCATCGGAAGAACCTCCTTTGCCGGGTTTCCGAGGCGCGGGTTGACTTAGCGCAAGGTCTCCCGTCACGCCATTGCTAGGTTGTTTGGTCATGTGCCGACGCCGCTGCGGCCCGATCCTTGAGGAGCATCCGATGCAAGATTTCAACAAACTGATCGAAGATCTCAAACGCACGCACGACGAAATCAGACTCAAGGCGCACCTTGGCACGAAGGACCTTCAGGACGAATGGTCGCATCTCGAAAAGCGTTGGCACGGCTTCGAAAGAAAGGCCGAACTCGAGCGCAGCGCAAAGGATGTCAGCAAGGCGCTGAACGCTTTGGGCTTGGAACTCAAGGCCGCGTTCGCGCGTGTGCGATCGGCGCTCTAAGCCATGAGCAATTGGCTGACGTAATCGCGGCACACGATCGTGGTTACTTCGCGGTGTGTCGGCGGGGGGGACGCTCATACGTGCGAGGTGGATGTAATGCGATTACCCGCGCCGAAGTTTGATCTAGCTCAGCGCCGGACCAAGATCGCCGTGTGTCTATCGACGGCGAAACGGGGCGTTCCAGTGCGCGTCGTTTGGGCATGGGAACGGGAGCAGCGAACATGAATGTGACAATCTCGGTGCCGATCGAGACATTGGCCTACATCATCGAAAAGGCGCGCGAATTCGACGCCGAAGTCGAAGTCGACGATCCGCAATCAGGTTCCAACCCGGCAGATGACCGGGAGCTGGCAATCCTCCAGGATACGGCCGAGAATCCGACCGAAGACGAGCTGACCGAGGCCTTGCGCAGCATGAACGACGACGAATTGGCGGAACTGTTGGCGCTCGTTTGGGTCGGCCGCGGCGATTTCGACGAGGAAAGCTGGGACGAAGCTCTGACGAGCGCGCGTGCGGCGCGCGACAAGCGCATCCTTCCTTACCTCATGGGCACGCCGATGCTCGGCGACTTGGTGGCGGAGGGCCTTGCCGAGCTCGGTTACGCTGTGCCGCCGGTCGCGGAAGAGGCGGCGTCTTAATATGCGCGACCGTCCGACATACAAGGATCGGGAGGAGGCGGGGCGCCGCTTGGCGCCGCTCCTCTCCGCGTTTCGCGAAAGCGGTGCGATCGTATTCGCCTTGCCGCGTGGAGGCATACCCGTCGCCATCGAGGTTGCGCGTGCACTGTCCCTGCCGCTCGACCTCCTGTACGTGCGCAAGATCGCGGCGCCCCTGGAACCGGAGCTCGCCCTTGGCGCGATCGTGGACGGCGCCGACCCGGATATCGTTCTAAACGACGCTCTGGTGAGCCAGTTGGGCATATCGCGCGCTGTTCTGGAAGAGATCGGCGAACGCGAACTGCAAGAGATCAAACGGCGGAAGGAGCGGTACGGCAATGCGTTGACCACGCCATTGATGCCGACGGGCCGCCCTGCCATCATCGTCGATGACGGACTGGCGACGGGTGCTACCGTGCGAGCAGCGGCGCAAGCCCTCCGGCGACGCGGCGCCACGCGGGTCATCGTTGCCGTCCCTGTCGCACCGCCCGACGCGGTATCCGCGCTCGAAGAGGTAGGTGCTGAGGTCGTTTGTCCCCACGTGACGGAGCGCTTCATGGGCGTGGGGATGTTCTATCGCGATTTCCGTCAGCTCTCGGATGATACGGTGATCGCGCAGCTCGCCGCATTTCGGCGTGAATCGGACCGCGTGCACGAAGCTTCGTGAGCTGTCTCTCGCTCACCCGTGCCAAGGAGGAGCACCATGCAAGTGCCTGTTCAGATCGTCCTGAAGAAGGTGCCGCAACCGGCAGCCGCGCGGGCGGAAGTGCTTAAGGCCGCCGGCGTGCTGGAGCGATTTCACGATCGCATCACGTCGTGCCGGGTTGCCGTGACCAATCCCGATGCCCGCCATCGCCAAGGCGGGATTTTTGACGTGCATATCACGATGCGCGTGCCCGGCCACGGCGACATCGAAGTCACCAGGCGAGCGCAGGATCGCGCCGAGCGGGAGCACCTCGATGTGGCGTTGCGCAACGCGTTTGCGCAGGCGCGGCGTCAGCTGCAGGACGTCGCGCGCGAGAAGCGCGGCGATATCAAGGTACGTGCGCGACGTGCGCCGATCGACGGATAACGCGATGTGTTTTTCGGCCGAAGCGAGCTTCCTTACGGCCACGGTCACAGGCCTTGTCGGCGTCGCCACCATCACCAGAGCAAGCAACGCGCGCGAGCTTCCGTTGGCTGCGATACCGCTCCTTTTTGCGATCCAACAGGCGGCGGAGGGTGGGCTGTGGCTCACGCTCCCTGTCGCGCCGCAGGCCGGCCTCTCCTCCTTTCTGACGCACGTCTTTCTTGTCTTCGCACTGGCTTTCTGGCCGGTCTTCGCCCCGCTCGCGGCGTTTCTGGTCGAGCCCAGCGCGACCCGCCGCCGCGTCATGATGGTCTGTCTGCTGATCGGGATCGTCGTGGCCGGATACTTTATCGGTTCCGTGCTCACGATCCCGCACATCGCCAGCATCAATGAAGGGCACATCGTCTACCGGACCGGCGCAAGCTCACCCTTTTCGGTCGGAGGGCTCTACCTCCTTGCGACGGGCGTCGCCCTCTTGATGTCATCGCACCGCGCGGTGTCGGTGACGGGTTGGATCGTGTTCCTGGGCTCGATTGCGTCCTACTATTCGTATTGGGAAGCATTCGTCTCGGTGTGGTGTTTCTTCGCCGCCGCGTCCAGTATCGTTCTCCTCGTTCATTTCGAACGCGCGCGCGCCGGGCGGCAAGCCAAGGCGGCGGGCGCGTAATCTTGAGGGAGATCAAAGTATTCGGCGCGCGACGGCGTTGGATGGGACCCGCATTCTCACCGGGGCAGCCAAATGAGCTACGTAAGTCAGACATCCGGCGCGGTCGAGTGCGTCCGCTTTCGTGCCCACTATCATTGGCTCTATTGGCTGGGCGGCATCGTGTTGGCGACCGGACCGCTGCTGACATTTGCCGCAGGCCCGATCGACAGCTGGGCCGGTCTTGCCGTCCTGTGTGTAACGGTGGTCGGCGTCCCCTTCGGACTGGTGATTCTCGTTCGCGCATTCGCAACGGAGATAGCCGTCACGTCCGACCGTTTTATCAAGAAAGGCGGCCTGATTTCCTTTGAGTCCGAAGATATCAGCCTGGACAAGGTGGAAGAGATCAACCTCGAGGAGAGTATTCTCGGCGCACTCTTCGGCTACGGGACTCTGGTAGTTCACGGGAGCGGCACAGGATCAATTAGAGTGGAGATGGTACAATCACCCGAACGGCTTCGGCGTGAGATCGAAAGTGCGCGCGAGGCGCTCCGGTGACGGAAGCTCGTTTTGGGGAGAATTCGCATGTTCAAGTATGGCGGCGCGCGGTTGGTCGAGATCGCGACCGTCGTGGGCCTCGCATTGGCGATCACGGCGCAAATTGCATTTGCAGACAACGATGCGGAGAGATTTGCGCAGGGCGTGATCGATCAGGGATTCGCGATTCTGCGCGACGACAGCGCAAGCGACAATGCAAGGCGGTCCCGGTTTCACGACTTCATCTTGGGGCACGTGGAGGCGCGCAAGACCGCGCTCTTCACGCTTGGCGTCTATCGGCGCGGCGCACCGGATGCGGCGCTCGAGGCGTTTGTCGGCGCCTTCAGGGAATATTCGACGGCGATCTATGAGACGCATCTCGAAGACTACAAGAACGCGACCTTGCGCGTCAGCGGCTCGATCGAAAACAAGCCCGGCGACGTTACGGTGAACACATTGGCCGACGATCCAAGCCTGCGCGAGCCCGTCCGCATTGCCTTTCGGCTGATGCGGTTGGGAAGCGACTACAAGATCGTCGACGTGCAGGCGGCGGGAATTTGGCTTTCGATCGAACAGCGCGATCAGTTCGCCTCGATGCTCGCGAAAAACAACGGCGACATTGCGGCGCTGACGTCGATGCTGATCGAACGGACGGCACGAATTCGCGCCGGCGAAACATCGTGAACGCCGATCACCACATGACGCCATATTCTGCAAAGGTTGCCGCGATGTTGGCGTCAAGCGCCTCAGCGGCGGCGGCGTCGATTTCTCCGCCGCGGGCGTCGCCCTTGCGTCCCTTCGCCAGACCGCGAACATAGAGGGACGAAGCGGACTTTGGGTTGAGCTTCAGCGCAGCCGTGTCGTCGGCTATGGCCTTGTCGAATTCGCCGAGACGGAAGTGGACGAAGGCACGGCTGTCCAACGTCTCGCTGCTGTTCGGCCGCACGCGCAGCGACTCGCTGCAGTCGAGGAGGGCGGCGCTCAGATCCTTGCCTGCGATGGCCTTCGTCCAGCAACGTGCGTTCAGAGCTGCGGCGTCGTTGGGTTTCAGATCGAGGACCCGGTCCAGGTCCCGGATCGCGCTTTCGAATTGCATGACCCGCCGATGCGCAAAAGCGCGGTTGAGGAACGCATCGGGATCGTCCGGCGTTAGCCTGATGTAAGCGTCATAGTCGCGAATTGCTTCTCCGTACTTGCCCTCGGCACTGTAGGTCTGACCACGGTTGAAGAGCGCCGGCGCGAAGCCGGGCTTTAGGCGGATCGCTTCGCTGTAGTCCGTGAGGGCCTTGTCGTACTGCCTCTTGGCGAAGTACGCGCTTCCCCGATTGTTGAAAGCCTCGGCGTAGCTGGGCTTCAAACGAATGGCGGTATCCAAGTCTTCGATCGCTTTGTCGAAAAGGCCCTGCTCCATAAAGCTCGTCGCACGCGCGTTGAATTCTTCGGCGGTTGCATGCCGCGGTCGGACGGCCGGATCGGGCGCGACCCTTGGAAGGTCGCACCGATCTTTCCTCAGGTCGCTTGGACTGCAGGTTTCGACCAGGGCCGCTTGTCGCGGACTGCGGGAGTGGCGCGCCTCACCCACATAGAGGCCACCGAGCTCGTTCTTGAGGACAACAGACGGCCCGCGGTCGTCGGCGTGGGCAAACTGTGCGGAGAAGAGCGCGAGCCCAAGAACGCAGATGTAACGACAATGCGAAAGATCAGAGCGCATGATAGGCATCATGCGTCGATCGATCAGACGTCGATTTGATCTAGCGCAACCTCGCGCGAACCCGCCCACCCATCATGACCGCCGCTGACGAGGATGAATCAGGTCCTCGTCTGGTCATTCGCAGCTGCCCACATCATATTGGCCGCGTGAACGGTTCATGGGAACATCAGTCGGTGCGCGGCCTCTCGTTTGCGGAGGCGGCGCGACGGCTCGCGCAGTTCGGGCCGAATGAACTGCCCGGAAGCACGCGGCGCAGTCTGTTGCATGTTGCGATCGGCGTCCTGACCGAGCCGATGTTCCTGCTGCTCGCTGCTGCCGCCGGCATTTACCTGGTCATTGGAGACATCGGCGAAGGATTGTTCCTCGCGGCCTTCGCAGCGCTGACGATCGCTCTCGTCGTCGTGCAACAAAGGCGAAGCGAGCGCGCGCTCGACGCGCTGCGGTCGATGGCGGCGCCGACGGGGCGTGTGTATCGGGAGGGGGCGATCCATGTCGTCGCCGCCCGTGAGGTGGTCCCCGGCGATGTGCTTCTGTTCGCGGAAGGCGAGCGCATCGCAGCCGACGGCGTGGTGCGGCGCGGGCAGGCGATGCATGTCGACGAATCGCTTCTCACCGGAGAGTCGGCGCCGGTGCGCAAATCGCCTTACATCCGCGACGGCGCGCCTCCGCCCGCCGACCCCGGAGGCGACGATCAGCCGTTCATCTACGCCGGCACGCTGACGACACGCGGGCACGGCTTGGCGGAAGTCGTGACGACAGGCGCCGCGACACGCGCGGGCAAGATCGGAGCCTCGCTGGCGACGATCGAAACATCCGCGACGCCGCTGGAGCGGTCGGTCGGGCGGCTTGTCCGCGCGTTCGGTTTATTCGCGATCATCGTGAGCGGTGCGATCGCGCTCTATTACGGTCTGGCCAGGCACGACTGGCTGCAGGGGGCGCTGTCGGCCATCGCCTTGGCGATGGCGATGTTGCCGGAAGAGTTTCCCATGGTGCTGATGGTGTTCGTCGCGATCGGCGCTTGGCGGCTGGCGCAATTGAAAGTCTTGGCGCGCCGCCCGGTCGTGGTGGAGACACTGGGTGCCGCGACCGTGCTCTGCGTCGACAAGACCGGCACGTTGACCGAGAACCGGATGCGCATACGCACGCTGGTTGCGGGCGGCGTAGCGGAAGGCGTTCCACCAGGCACACGAGAACTGCCCGAAAGCCATCATCGGCTGGTGGAGTACGCATTGCTGGCATCGCATACGTCGGTGTTCGATCCGATGGATCGCGCGGTTTCGGACCTCGCCCGGGCGACGTTGGGCGGCACCGAGCACCTGCATGGAAACTGGACGCTCGCGCAGGAATACGAATTGTCGCCGGGATTCCTGGCTATGTCGCAAGCTTGGCGCGCGGAGGATGGCTCGCACGTCGTAGCGGCGAAGGGCGCACCGGAAGCCGTCGCCGATCTCTGTCATTTAGCCGATGGGGAGACAGCGCGCATTTTGGAGGCGGTGGAACGGTTGGCGAAGGCGGGCGAACGGGTCCTGGCCGTCGCGGCGGGTCGGTCGAGCGCGACCACATTACCGGATGAGCAACACGACTTCGATTTCGAGTTCTTGGGGCTGATCGGCTTCGTCGATCCCTTGCGCGCCACGGCGCGCGACGTCGTCGAAGAGGCCCGCCGCGCAGGCATCAGGGTCATCATGCTGACCGGCGACTACCCGGCGACCGCCGGCGCCATCGCCCGCGATGCAGGCATCGACCTTGGTGGCGGCGTGCTCTCGGGTGCCGACATAGGCGCCATGGACGACGAGGCGTTGCGCAGGGCGGTGGGCACTACACAGGTGTTTGCGCGCATCCTGCCCGAACAAAAGCTGCGCTTGGTGCAAGCGCTGAAAGCCAACGGCGAATTCGTCGCGATGACCGGCGACGGCGTCAACGACGCGCCGGCGCTCAAGGCGGCCGACGTCGGCATCGCCATGGGCGCGCGCGGGACCGACGTCGCGCGAGAGGCGGCGTCGATCGTGCTTCTCGACGAAGACCTCGGGCGCATCGTCAGCGCGGTGCGCATGGGGCGCCGGATCTTCGAGAACCTGCGCAAGGTCATGATCTATATCGCGGCGATGCATGTGCCGATTGCCGGCCTCGCCCTGTTGCCCATCGTCTTCGGACTGCCGCCGTTGTTGCTGCCTGTGCACGTAGCCTTGATCGAGATGGTCATCGATCCTGCATGCTCAGTGGTGTTCGAGCGAACGCCCGAGGAGCGCGACATCATGCGCCGCCGGCCGCGAAGCGCCTCACAGCCGATCATGGGCCGGGTGCAGCTGCTGTTGGCCCTTGTTCAAGGCGCGTCCCTATTGGCCGGCACGCTTGCGATCTATTGGGTTGCACTCGTCCAAGACCTACAGGTGGATCAGGCGCGTGCCTTGACGTTCCTCGCGCTGACGGCGGGCAATTTGGCCCTCGTGCGCGTGAACGCAACGCGCGGCAGCGCGTTTTGGGACCTGTTCCGGCCGGGTCACGCGGCATTCTGGATCATGGTGGCCCTGGCCGCGATCGGCATGACGCTGGCTCTTGTCGTGCCTGCGCTTCGCGCCCTGCTGCACTTCGATGTACCGCCGGCGCCGTATATCGCGGCTGCCATCGTATCGGGCGTCGCGTCGGCTGCTTTGTTTGATTTGCTGAAACCGCTGGCAAGCGTTCAGCGCGCCCTTGGGGTTCGCGAAAGCGAGCCCGCGTGACTCAGACCGCGTTCAAAGGCACTTTCAAATAGGCGATGCCGTTCGACTCGGGTGTGGGGAGTTTGCCCGCCCGAATGTTGACCTGGATCGACGGCAGGATCAGCACCGGCATGGCGAGCGTTTTGTCGCGCGCCGTGCGCAGCGCCACGAACTCGTCTTCGCCGACGCCGTCCTTGACGTGGACGTTCGCCGCACGCTCCGTGGCGACGGTCGTCTGCCAGGCATAATTGTCACGTTCGGGCGCTTTGTAGTCGTGGCACATGAAGAGGCGCGTCTCAGGCGGCAACGACAGGATACGCCGGATCGAGCGGTAGAGCGCGCGGGCGTCGCCGCCGGGGAAGTCCGCGCGCGCCGTGCCGTAGTCGGGCATGAACAGCGTGTCACCCACGAATACCGCATCGGCGATCTTGTAGCTGACACAGGCCGGCGTGTGGCCGGGCGTGTGGATGACATCGATGTCGAGGGAGCCTAGCTTGATGCGCTCTCCGTCCTTGACCAGACGGTCGAAATCGGCGCCGTCGGTCGCAAGCGTTTCGAGATTGAAGACCGGGCGGAACGTCTTCTGCACCTTGGTAATGTTCTCCCCGATCACGATCTTGGCTTGCGTCTTCTCGCGCAAATAGGCGCCCGCCGACAGGTGATCGGCGTGGGCATGGGTTTCGAGAATCCAGTCCAACTTCAAATCGCCGCGTTTGGCGGCGGCCAGCATGGCGTCCGCCGACTTGGTCGAGGTGCGGCCGGACTTGGGGTCGTAGTCGAGCACGGGGTCGATGATCGCGGCTGTGCGCGTGACGGCATCGGCGACGAGATAGCTCACCGTAAACGTCGCTTCGTCGAAAAAGGCCTGGATCTGCGGACGCATGGGCAAATTCCTCCGTTGGCATTGACACATATATTAGCATGTACTAAATTAGCAAGTGCGAAAGTATAAGGGTGAGCACGACCGTGTTGAACGCGAGCGAGTTGAAGGCGATGCAGGACAACGCCGGCGAGGCGGCGGAGATGCTGCGCCTGCTGTCGAACGAGGCGCGGCTCATGGTGCTGTGCCAGCTGGGCTCGGGCGAGAAATCGGTCGGCGAACTCAACGACCTGGTGGGGTTGAGCCAGTCGGCCTTGTCGCAGCATCTGGCAAAGCTGCGCGCGGAAGGGCTGGTCGCTACGCGACGCGAGGCGCAGACGATCTACTACCGGATGGCTGATCGGCGGGTGTCGCGGCTCGTCACCGCGCTCTACGACATTTTCTGCAAAACTGGGAAAGGACCAAAGAAATGACCAATGCTTGCGGCTTTGCGACGGTTTCGCCGAAAGAGGCGAAGCGCCGGCTTGATGAGGGGAGCGCGATCCTGGTGGATATACGGGATCCCAGTGAATTTGCGCGCGAACACATTCTGGGCGCGCGGCTGGTGCCGTTGTCGGGACTCGATACGCACGACTTCGATCGCGAGCGAGCAAGCGGGAAGGGCGTGATCTTCCACTGCCAAAGCGGGCGGCGCACCGTGGCGAATGCCGCACAGCTGATCGCGACCGGTTTCAAGGATGTCTATGTTCTCGAAGGCGGGCTGAACGCGTGGCGCGGGGCCGGCTTGCCGTCGCATCTCGACCGCTCGAAGCCGATCGAGTTGCAGCGTCAGGTGCAGATCGCTGCGGGGAGCCTCGTGGTGCTCGGCGTCGTACTGGCTGCGCTGGTGTCGCCGTGGTTCGTGCTGATGAGTGCGTTTGTCGGCGGCGGGCTTGTCTTTGCCGGCGTGACCGGCACGTGCGGCATGGCGCGGTTGCTGATGCTCATGCCGTGGAACAGGCCTGAAGCAGCGGCGGCGTGATGGCGTTCGATCCCGGCCTCGGCGACATGCTCGCCGTCCTGTCGGGCGGCGTGGTCGGATTGACGCTCGCGGTCGTGGGCGGCGGCGGCTCGATCTTGGCCGTGCCGCTGTTGCTTTATGTCGTCGGTGTGCAGAACCCGCATGTGGCGATCGGCACCAGCGCATTGGCGGTCTCGGTCAACGCCTTCGCCAATCTGATCGCGCATTCGCGCGCGGGAAACGTCAAGTGGCCGTGCGCCGTGGTGTTCGGTCTGTCGGGCGTGGCCGGTGCGTTCGCGGGGTCGACCCTGGGCAAGCTCGTCGACGGGCAGCAGCTGTTGTTTTTGTTCGGCCTCGTGATGGTGGCCGTCGCGCTTGCGATGTTGCGGCCGCGACAGGCGGAAGGCGATCCGGGCGTGCGGATCAATCCGGCAATCGCCGTCAGGCTTGTGGGCATCGGCTTCGCGACGGGGCTGCTCGCCGGGTTCTTCGGGATCGGCGGCGGGTTCCTGATCGTGCCCGGCATCATGCTGGGCAGCGGAATGGCGATGCTGAACGCCGTCGGGTCGTCCTTGTTTTCGGTCGGGGCGTTCGGGCTCACGACCGCGGTGTCCTACGCCTATGACGGACTCGTCGATTGGCGCATCGCCGTCGAATTCATTGCGGGCGGAATCGTCGGGGGCATCGGCGGCCTGGCGCTCGCGCAACGGCTTTCGCTGCGCAAAGGGCTGTTGAACCGCATCTTCGCGGGCCTCGTTCTCGGCGTTGCGGCCTACGTCCTGTGGCGCAGTTCCGTCGCCTGGCTGTGAGCCGGGTCAGCGCGCGACCACGGCGACGGCGTCGGTTACGCGTTCGCCGGGGTGTGAGATCACTTGGTCGCCGGGCTTGAGGCCGCTCAGGAGCTCGGCCGTCTCATCGTTCATGTGGCCGATCTTGATCGCCGTCATGCGGGCACGGCCGTCATCGACTCGAAACACGGCCCAGTCGCTGCCCTGTCGGAACAGTGCGCCGACGGGCACTTGGAGCGCGCGCCGCGTCTGCCAGCGGATGATCGCGGCGTCGATTTGATAACCGTGACCCAGACGCTGCCAGCGCGAGCGCGGGTCGGTCAGATCGATGATCACGTTGACGCGTTGCTCTTCGATGCCGAGCGAGGAAATCTTGGTGACGCCGAACGGCTCCACGCGGCGGACTCTTGCGTTCAAGGCGCCGTCGCCACCCCAGCGCGTGATGAGCACGGCGTCGCCGGGCGCGACCTTCACAGCCTCGGTCGACAGCAGATCGACGACGATTTCGAGGTTGGCAGGGTCGCCGACCTCGGCCAAAGGCTGGCCGGCTTGGACGACCGCCTCGTTCTCGTGCAGCACGCGCAGGATCTGTCCGCTGATCGGCGCGCGCACGGCGAAACAGCAGCGTCGATCGCTTTTGTTCCTCGGGTCGTCGGAAGGAACGATCAGCGCGGCTTGGGCCGTTTTCACTTCGAAATCGCGCTGACGCAGCGCGGCCTGCGCGGTGGTGAGCGCCGCATCAAGCGCATCGACGGAGGCTTCCGCCGTATCGACGCGCGCCTTCGCGACGATACCCTTGGCGAAAAGCTGCCGGGCGCGATCGCGCTCCTGGCGCGCGAGTCTCAAGTCGGCTTCGCGACCGCGGACGTTCGCCGCCGCGAGATCGCGCGCCGAGCGCGCCGCCGAGACGGTGAATTCCAGTTGGCGTTGTGCCCGCACGTCCAAGAACGCGGGATCGAGCGGCTCGATGGTCGCGACGACCGTTTTCTGCGCTTCGATCATGTCGCCCGCATGGGATTCGACACGAAGCATCTTTCCGGCGATGGGTGCCGAGAGGATGTAGACCTCCTTCACCCGCGTGACGCCGTCGCCCTCGATCGTCACCGCCATCGGCCCTTCGCGCAAAGTCGCGATGTCGACGGACACCGGCCGCGGCCAAAGCGCGAAGGCAAGCCCCGCCACCAGAAGAACGCCGAGGACGATGGGCCAGAACCACGGTCTGAGTTCGGTCATTTCAATCCCTTGCCTTCAACACGCGGACCAAGTCGAGAGTCTGAATGCGCCATGCGACGATCGCGCTGCTGACGGCCGCGGAGACGAGCACGACGATCGACGACCAGCCATAGGTCGCGGGCGCCAATCCAAACGGGATTTGGTAGAGATCGGTGGTGAAGAGTTCGATCATCAATACCGCCATTCCGTAACCGATCACACAGCCGACGACCAGCGCCGCCAAAGTCAGCAGAGCCAGTTCGCCCACGAGAATCAGCGCCACCTCGCGTTTGTGGTAGCCGAGAACGCGCAGAGTCGCGAGTTCGTGCGCGCGCTCGGACAGCGTGATACGGCTCGCGTTGTAGGCGACACCGAATGCAATGATCGCGGCGAAGCCGACATAGAACCAAACCATCGTCATCATGTTCTGGTCGAGCAGTTCGCGGAACATCTGATAGGCGCGATGCTGAAGAGCGACCGTGAACACGCCCGGCGTATCCTTCACCCGCGCGAACAGCGCCCCCTCCTGAGAGCGGTCGATCTTCAGCCAAGCGCTGTCGGCGACTTCGCCGTCGCCGGTGATGCGGTTCAGCGCCGAGCGCTCCATATAGGCCGCGAGGCCGACATACTCGTCGATCAGCCGCGTCACGCGCACCTGTTTCCGGGCGCGGCGGCCTTCGAGAACATCGACCTGCACGAGATCGCCGGGCTTGGCGTCGAGGTGTTCGGCCAGGCGTTTGGAGAGCAGCAGACCCGACGGCGGCACGGCGATTGTTCGTCCTTCGGCGTCGACTTGCTGCGACAGTTCGGAGCCTGCATCCACGCCCAAGATGAAGGCGCGCCGGTTGCGCGGCCCGTGCGTGAGCTTGACGCCGACCCCGCGGTGGAGCTCGGTCTTCATGACACCCGGCAGCCGCGCGACTTCGGCTCGCACCGGATCCGCGCGCAACTCGACGAAGCGCAAGGTCACGTCCTGGCGCTGGACGCGGAAGAAGAACGAGTCGATCATCAAGGTGATGGAATCGAAGAACTGCAGCGTTGAGATCAGGAGACCGAGCGACAGCGCGATGCCGATGACCGTCATTCCCGAGCGTGCCGGGAAACGGGTGATGTGACGGACGATCATATAGCCCGTCGTGTTGAGTTTGCCGAGCAGACCTATGCGCTCGAATATGCTTTCGCGATAGGTCGCGGGCTGCGGCGGGGCCATGGCGACGGCAGGCGTCAGCCGCACCGCATGGCGTGTCGCGATGAGCGCGCCGCCGCAGGATGCAGCCACGGCAACGCCCGCCGACATCAGGAAAATGTCCGGCGCGATGGCGAAGCTCAAAACCGGAAAGCGAAAATAGTCGCGGTAGAGCTCGGTGATCTGATAGCCGAACCAGGCGCCCGCCGACCACCCGAGGGCGAGGCCGACCACGCTGACGACGAGCGCGAATTTGACGAAGTGCCAGCCGACGGCGGCGTTCGAATAGCCGAACGCCTTCAGAAGTCCCACCTCCTCGCGTTGGGTTTCGATCTGGCGGGAAATGACGGTGTAGAGAAGGAACGCCGAGACCACGAGGAAGATCGGCGGAATGACGCCAGCCATCGCCGTCAGCTGGCCGAACTCGCTTTCGAGAAAAGAATGCGACGCCTGCTGATCGCGCCCGTAGGCTCCCGTCGCGCCATAGGGTCCGAGGATGTTGTCGACGGCAGCGATCACGTCGTCGACGGAGGCGCCGCGCAAAAGGCGCAGAGTCGCGCTGTTGAACGCGCCTTCGTAGTTCTGGATCGCAGCGAGCGCCTTGCGGCCCATCCAAAAGATGCCGTAGCGCTTGTTGTCGGGCACGATGTCGCCCGGGCCGATGACGTAGATGTGCTCGGGCGACAGGGCGATGCCGGTGACCACGAGCCGCTGCTTGCGCCCGTTCATGACGGCCGCGAACGACGATCCGGGCAGGAAACCGTTGGCGGTGGCGAAGGCTTCGTGAACCACGACCTCGCTGGCGCGATCGGGATCGGGGAAGCGCCCGTGCTGCAGGACCAACGCGTTCAAGGCCGTCTCGTTGTGGCGAGGTAGCGAGAGCGCGAGGCCGCGCAAGGGTTCTTTTACGCCTTCGATATCGATGGTCACGAAGCGGGCGATGCGCGTGTCGACTTGCGCCACGCCCGGAATGGCGCGCAGCCGCGCGGCAACCGACTCGGGCGCGCGCTTCATATCGACGAAAACATGCGCGAAGCGATAGCGGTCGTAATAGGCCTCGCGCGCGTCGGACAGCGAGCGCAGAGCGGCCAGCGCCATGACGAGCGTCGCGACCGCCGAAGCAATGACGACTGCGATCGCCAGCACCTGCCCTCGCCGGCGCCACATGTCGCGCAGCAGTTTCAGGTCGAGCGCGCTCAAAGCGGTCACCAGCTGAGCTCCGAGGCCTTGCGCTTCGTCGTGTTCGTCTCGATCGAGACCACGCGGCCGTTGCCGAAATGGATGACGTGATCGGCCATCGCCGCAATCGTTACGTTGTGCGTGATCACCACCGTCGTCGTGCCCAGCGTCTGGTTTATGTCGGCCAAAGCTTCGAGCACGCGTACGCCGGTCGGGCTGTCGAGGGCGCCGGTCGGTTCGTCGCAGAGCAGCACCTCCGGCCGCTTGGCGACCGCGCGGGCGACCGCCACGCGTTGCTGCTCGCCGCCCGAGAGCTGGGCCGGAAAGTGATCCATGCGATCGGCCAGGCCGACGATGCGCAGCGCGTCATCCGGCTTCATCGGCTTGTCGACGAGCTCGGTGACGAGCGCCACGTTTTCGCGCGCGGTCAGACTGGGAATAAGGTTGTAGAATTGAAAAATGAACCCGACGTGGTGCCGGCGATACGTCGTGAGCTCGCGGTCGTTGCACGACGTCAGCTCGCGGTCGCGGAAGTGCAGCGTGCCCGCCGTCGGTCGATCGAGCCCACCCATGATGTTCAGCAACGTCGACTTGCCGCTTCCCGACGGACCCAGAAGGACGACGAGTTCGCCCTCGTGCAGCTCAAGATCGACCCCGCGCAGCGCATGAACTTGCGCCGCGCCCATGCCGTAGACCTTGGTCAGTCCTTGCGCGCGGAAGGCTATGCGCTTGCTTTTCGTCTGCGCCGTGTCCGGGAGATTTCCCATTGCCCACCGTGGGTAAGAAGCGGCGCGGTGCGGCTCAGCTCTTGGCGTTGTCGCGGGTCAGCAGCCGCTCGATCTCGTGAATGGGGTGCTTCGTGAGATCTTTGTCGATCTCGCCGATGATCTTGCCCTTGAGCGAGTCCGAGAACGAATGGCGCAGCTCGGCGAGCGTTTTCGGCGGTGCCACGACGAGGAGCGCGGAGATGTCGCCGGCGGTGTTGCGGGCGTCGAGCATCGTCGCGACGTGTTGCGCGAAGCGATGCTCGGCAATGTCGTGCCAGTCGGTTTGCTCGACGCTGCTGTGGCGGCCCGTCAAGTGATCCGTCGTGCGGCCGGGCCGATCCTTGCCGATTTGTGAGGTCGCAGGATTGGCTGCATCTTTGAATACATCGGACGCTCTGAGATTCGGAAACGCGGCGTCGCCCTCATTGCGCAGCACCAGCGCTTTTCGGCCGTCGCCCACGAGGACCCATGCCTTATGCGGCAGTGAAATTTTCGTCATTCTGAGATCTCCCGGTTTTCTGCGGTGACGGCACGGAAAGGCGGATTTTGATACACCGCCTTCAAATAAGCGAATTTGAGGTGCCTCGAGCTGTTGGACCGGCGCGCGCCGGTTTCGGTCGCCTTACCGCTTTCCGGCGGCACTCGCTTGGACGGCGCTTTCGGGCAAGAGATACAGATTAAACCAATGAGCCGCCGCGTCGGTCATGCGTTCGAGCGTTCCCTCTTCTTCGAACAAGTGGGTCGCATGAGGGATGACTTCCAGATGCTTCAGGCATGTCAGGTGACGCAGGGCGTCCGTGTTCAATTCGATGACCGCATGGTCGGCGCCGCCGACGATGAGGAGCGTCGGTGCGCGAACGTGGCCTAGGTCGACGCCGGCCAAGTCGGGCCGTCCGCCGCGCGAGACGACCGCCCTGACGCTTCCCAGAAGCCGCGCGGCGGCGGCCAAAGCGGCGGCGGCGCCCGTGCTGGCGCCGAACAGTCCAACGGGCAGGTGCTCGGTTCGTGGATCGTGCCTGATCCAATCCACGGCTTGGATGACACGCGCGGTGAGCAACTCGATGTCGAATACGTTGTGACGCGCGCGCGCCTCTTCAACGGTGAGCAGGTCAAGCAGCAGGGTCGCGAAATTTCGCGCGTGCAGTGCAGCTGCGACCTTGGCATTACGGGGGCTGTTTCTGCTGCTGCCGCTTCCGTGCGCGAAAACAACGACGCCGCGCGCCCTGTCGGGGACGGAAAGAATTCCCGCAAGCGCACCCGGCCCGACGCTCACGTCCTCGCGACTTGCAAAATAGCCCTCAACCATGTCCGGTTTCCTACATTCTAGCGCAGCATGGGTCGACGAACGCCACCGGCGATTGATCCTGATCAATCCGATCCAAGATTCTCACTGAATCGCCCGAAACCTTGATTTGGCGCAAATGGCGGTTCGCGTGACGGCGCTAGCGTGAGCGTAATAGAAAGGGGTCCATCGTGTCTTACCGCAAAATTCTCGTGCCTGTCTTCGGTTCAGCTCACGATCGCGCGGCAGTACAAGCCGCATTCAGCCTCGGCAAACAGTTCAACGCGCACGTCGAAGCGCTGTTCGTCAAACTCGACCCCGTGTCGGCACTGCCTTACGGCTACCTCGATGGCGACATCAGCGGATACTCGGCGCAATATGCGATCGAAGCGGCGATCAAAGCGGCCGAGCACGCGCAGAAGGCGGCTCAGGGTACGTTCGACAAGGCGGTCGACAAGAGCGGCATCAAGGTCAGCGCAAAGCCGGGTGCGAGTCCTAATGCATCGGCGGAGTTCAAGATCGTACAGGGTGACTTCGCGGGCGAAATCGAGCGTAGGAGCCGTATCTGCGACCTGATCGTATTCGGCGCCACATCGAGCGACGCGGCGTTCGCGAACATACGCGAGGGTTTTGAAGGCGCGCTGCTCAGCGGCTCGCGTCCGGTTCTGTTCGTTCCGAAGGAAACGGCGGACGTCCCGGGTCGCAACATCGCGATCGCCTACGACGGCAGCGCGACTGCGGCCCATGCCGTCACGGCGGCGTTGCCGTTTCTCGCGCGAGCGAAGGAGCTGCACGCGTTCGAGATCACCGCCGAAAAGGGGACAGCGCTCGCCGAGTTGCAAGAGTACCTCGCGCTACGCGGACTGACGGCCGTGGAGCATGTTGTCGATCCCGGGCCCAAGACCACTGCGGAAGCGCTGTTGCTCGCCGTCGGAGCGCACAAGTGCGACCTGCTGGTGCTCGGCGGTTATGGCCACAGCCGAATCCGCGAATTCGTTTTGGGCGGCGTGACGCGCCACGTGTTGCGCCACGGCGCGCCGCTTGCGGTGCTGATGGCGCACTGAGATCGACGGCGCATGAGGTTACGGGTGCAGCATCGAGAGGTCCTGACGGGAACGGGAGGCTAGGGACGATCATGTTCACGGCATTGGCTGCAATCCTGCGGCGGATCGTCAAATCGGGGCGGTTGTCGCTGATCGATTGCAGGGGACGGCGGATCGAGTTGGGAGATACGAGCGACGCGAGCGCAAAGCCCATCGTCATGCGTTTGAACGATCGGCTGGTAGCGTTCGACCTGATCCGGAATCCCCAACTTACACTCGGTGAAGCCTACATGGACGGCCGGTTTACGATCGAAGGCGGCACGATCGCCGACCTTCTCGAGTTGCTCGCGCGCAATATCGGCACGGGGTATGGCGGCGGATACATCGACTGGATCGCCAAGGTTCGCTATGCCGGGCGCCGGTTCATGCAACGCAACGGCTACGATCTGTCAAAGCAAAACGTTGCCCATCATTACGACCTGTCGGGCCAGCTCTACGATCTGTTCTTGGATTCCGACAAACAGTATTCCTGCGCCTTCTATGAAAAACCGTCGGACACGCTCGAAGCGGCGCAGCTCAACAAGAAGCGGCGCATTGCGGCGAAGCTCGACCTGAAGCCCGGGCACACGGTGCTCGACATCGGTTCCGGTTGGGGAGGTTTGGGGCTTCATCTCGCGCGCACGTCTGGCGCGGACGTGACGGGAATCACGCTGTCGCACGAGCAACTCAAAATCGCCAACGAACGTGTGAGTGGGGCGCAACTGTCCGATCGCCTGCGCTTTCGCCTGGAAGACTATCGGCAGACGGGCGGAAAATTCGATCGCATCGTGTCGGTCGGCATGTTCGAGCACGTCGGGCTTCCGGCGTACGGCGCATTCTTCGAGAAGATCTCGTCGCTGCTGCGCGACGACGGCGTTGCGCTCATTCACTCGATCGGCCGCAGCGACGGGCGCGGCGTGACCAATCCATGGATCGCCAGATACATCTTTCCGGGTGGATATTCGCCGGCGCTAAGCGAGGTCTTGCCCGCGGTGGAGCGTGCGGGCCTGATCGTAACCGATATCGAGATATTGCGTCTCCACTACGCGCATACGCTCGCCGAATGGCGCAGACGGTTCGTTGCGAATTGGGGGCGTGCGAAACGACTCTATGACGAACGTTTTTGCCGCATGTGGGAATTCTATCTCGCGGGTTCGGAAATGGCGTTCCGCTATCAAGGGCATGTGGTGTTCCAGCTTCAGCTGGCCAAACGGGCCGATACCTTGCCGCTCACGCGCGATTATATGATGCCCATGCGGGATCGCAAAAGTTCGCGGTCGTTGGAAGCTGCGAGCGCACCGAACCCGGTCGCCGCATAGAGCGAGCGTGCTCCTGCGCGGTGCACGCTCCAACGCTGCACTGATATAGCGCGCGCCGATTTCGCCGCGGTCTTGAGGTGGATCAACGACACCAAATCTCCCGGTCGTATTGAGCAGACGTGGCTGCGCCTTTTCATGCGCTTTGTGCAGTCCTGCTATCGAAGACAAAACCTGGGTAAAAGGAGCAGCAGAATGAGACGCATTGCGATTCTTATGATGGCCGCGTCGCTGATCGGCAGCGCGGCCGTAGCGCAACCGGGACCTGGGCCTGGTGGGCCAGGTGGACCAGCCTGCGGGCAGCCGGGCCAACCGCCGTGTGGTCAACCCGGCCAGCCTCCCGGCGGTCAACGAGGACAAGGGCCTCGCGGTCAGCAGGGTCAACCCCCCGGTGGTCAGCCTCCCGGCGGTCAGCAAGGTCAACCTCCCGGTGGGCAATATGGTCCACCTCCAGGCGGTCAGGCCGGTCCACCGCCCGGCGGTCCGCGCTGGTCGCGCGGCGATCGTTTGCCGCCGCAGTATCGTCAGGATCAATTTGCGGTTCCGAATTGGCGACAGAACAATTTGTCTCCCCCGCCGCGCGGTTATCGCTGGATGTGCTACCAGCGCGGAAACTGCTTTCTCGTCGCGGACAGGACGGGGATCATCCGCCAAACACAGTGGCGCGACGATCGCGACTACAATTGGCGGCAACGCTATTCGCGCACTTACACCTATAACGACGATATCTACTATCGCGAGTGCCGCGACCGCGCCGACCCGGCGGGCATCCTGATCGGCGGGTTGATCGGTGGGCTGCTTGGTCGAGCCGCGGGCGACGATCGCGCCGGCGCGACCTTCGCCGGCATCATCATCGGCGGCGCGATCGGCGCGGCCTTGACGCGCGATATGGATTGCGACGATCGCGGCTATGCGTATCACGCCTATTATGACGGACTGAACGGCGGACGTCCGGGCGTGGCGTATCGCTGGCGCAATCCGCGCAACAATCATCGCGGCGATTTCCGCGTGCGCAGCTATTACTACGACAATTACGGCTTCCACTGCGCGAACTACCGCCACACTGTCTGGCTCAACCGCCAGCGCCAGGCGGACGGACGCGCGTGCCGTCAGCCCGACGGCGCGTGGGCATTCTTGAACTGACTATCGTAGCCTTCGGCGCGGCGGCCCTACCGGCTGCCGCGCCGTCGGCCGAGCATCACCCCTTCCGTCGATAGCTCATGGCGCGCAGAACGCGATCTTTCGCCAGCGCTTCGGCGGCATCGCGCGGCGCGATGCGTTCGGTCTTCGATCTCTCAAGGGTCTCGGTGGTGTTCGCCTGGACCTTTTCGCGAATTGCGGCGAACGCGCCCGCCTGCGTGCCGCCGTGATATTCGACCGAAGCGCTGATCACGCCACCGGCGTTGGCAATGAAGTCGGGCACCACGAGAACGCCCTTCTTGTGAAGCACTTGCTCCGCGTCGCGCGTGATCGGAATGTTCGCGCCCTCAAGGACAAGGCGCGCCTTCAGACGGTCGACGTTCGCCATGCCGATCACGTCGGCGCGCGCCGCCGGAATCCAGATGTCGCAATCGGCATCGACGATAGCTCCGGTGTCGCTCATCTTGCCCCGGACATGGTCGACGACGCTTTTGCCCGCGCGTTTGAGCGCGATGAGCGCCGCGATATCGAGTCCCGCGGGGTCGATGACGGTCCCCTTCGAGTCCGACGCCCCGACGAGTATCGCCCCCTTCTCCGCGAGGAAGCGAGCACCGTGCTGGCCGACGGCGCCAAATCCCTGAACGGCGACCCGCGCGCCCGACAAGCCGACGCCGCAATAGGCTTGCGCCGCCTCCCCGGCAGCGGCAAGCCCATATCCCGTCGCGCCGATTTCATCGAGCGGGATGCCGCCGAGTTCGCGCGGCAGGCCGACCGCGCGCCCGATCTCGTCGCGAACCCACGCCATCGCCGTTTCGTCCGTGCCCATGTCGGGGCCGGGAATGTAGCTCTCGATCTCCGCAATGGCGCGCGCGAAGGCGCGAATAAGGCGTTCCTTGTGCTCTGGTTGCATGGCCGGATCGCCGACGATGACGCTCTTGCCGCCGCCGTGGGGAAGGCCGGCGGCCGCGTTCTTGAACGTCATCGCGCGTGCGAGCCGAAAACACTCTTGCGCGGTCACGTCGGGCGCCATGCGCACGCCGCCGATCGCGGGACCTGCGGCCGTGTTGTCGACAACGAGAACGGCTTTGAGACCCACGAGCGGATCGTAAAGCTCGATGTGCTTTTCCGGACCAAATCGATCGGCGTTTTCGAAGCTCAACGGAATCCTCCCGCCCTATGTGCCTGGACAGAAACGCTCGTGGGCGTCAGGTCGTCCCGGGGCGAATATGTCCTTGGGAATTGAGATAGCTCAATGTGGCCGGCCGCTGAATTGATATTTTTCCGAAAATGCAAAGGCTGACTGTTGCCACGGTTGCCGTCATCGACGACGATTTCTCGGTTCGAGATTCGTTAAAGGTGCTTCTTGAGGCGAACGGTTATGCCGTCTTTCCGTTTGCGAACGGCGCGGAGTTCTTCGAGAGCGAGCCTGCGCAGAACTGCGCTTGCCTTGTGTTGGACGTGGACCTGCCGGGGCAAAACGGTTTTGAGATTCTCTCGCGTCTACGTCGGCAGGGTACTTTGACGCCCGTCATCTTGATTTCGGGGCGCGCGACGGCCGTGATGCGCGCCAAGGCGAAAACTGCGCAAACCGACCTCTTGGAAAAACCCACGCCATCTCGTGTGCTGTTGGCAAAGATCGCCGATCTCGTGGGGCGATAGGGGAGAGCTACGGATCGCGGTCACCCAACGTCAGCGATTTTGCTCTCTGCGTCCCGGACAAGTTTCTCGGCGAACTGCGCAATATCGAACGCGCACGCCGCAAGAAGCTTCTTGTCGGGGTGATTTCTCGAACTCTCGATTTCCTCCGCCCACAACCTCGCCAACTCTCGCCAGTCCTCGGCTTTCGCGAGCTGACTTGAAGTTGGCAGGGCTTCCTGTGCTCGAAGGTTCACCATGAGAGATTCGAAACTCAGCCCCGCCCAAAGGCGGTGTGAGTTTACTATCGTCGTATCGATCAAGGCGCGCGCGGTCTCGAGCTTCTGAACGGCATCGTCGAGTTCGGTCGCCAATCGGTTCAGCGTCGCGCAAACTTCGGCGTCGCCAAGCAGTCGGCCGACCCTCCGATAACGATCGGCGCGCGATTGCAGGTTTTGAATTTGCTGGCCGAGCAGTTCGGGGCCCATCGGCTTGGCCGCTCCCGTAAAGCACATCCGAGGATCATCTGTTAAGGATGCGCGTTGTTGGCGGCCGACGCAAGGCGAATGTGCGGTATCGTACATTTGGCCGATTTCGTTCAACTGCTGATGACGAATGCGACGCATGACCAGTTGGTCATTCATGCCGGAAGTATGAATTCGCGTCTCGCGGTCGCTAGGCGCGCGCATGCAGTGAACTTGACTTGGGTCAAGCGCGCCGGGCGCGCCGGGTTGTAAAATTCAAGAATGCAGCTTCAACGAAACGACGTACGAACAATTCTCGCGCGCGGCCGCGCGGCGGATTGGACGCGCCTGCTGCCGCCGGGTTGGGTTTTTGTCGCGCTGTCGGTGTTGGTGGCGGTCGCGGCGTTCTATTGGTTTGCCGTCGGCAGCGGGTCGGCCGAAACGCAATATCTCACAGAAACCGTTTCGCGCGGCGATGTGACCGTCACGGTGCGGGCCACCGGCACGATCGAGCCGACGGACGAAGTCGACATCTCAAGCGAATTGTCGGGAACGATGCGCTCGGTCGACGTCGACTACAACGACAGGGTCCAGAAAGGCCAAGTCCTCGCCCAATTGGACACGGAGAGCCTTGAGGCGCAAATCGCGCGCGCCCGCGCGACGTTGGCCCTGAAGCAAGGGAAGGTCAGCGAGATCGAAGCGACAGTTGGCGAAACCAAAGCCACTCACAACAGGGCCGTCGTGTTGTTTCGCCAGCAGGCTCTGTCGCGGCAAGAATTGGAGTCCGCGCGCGCGACCTATGATCGGGCAACCGCCTCGCTCACCAGTGCGAAGGCGGACGTCGCGACCGCGCGTGCCGACCTGAAGGTCTACGAGACGAATCTCGGAAAGGCCAAGATCCGCTCGCCCATCAACGGCATCGTCCTTGATCGCAACGTCGAGCCGGGACAAACGGTGGCGTCTTCGTTGCAGGCGCCGGTGCTGTTCAAGCTCGCCGAGGACTTGAAGCGCATGCAGCTTGAAGTCGACATCGACGAAGCGGATGTCGGCAAGGTGAACACGGGCAACGGCGCGATATTTTGGGTCGAGGCGTTTCAAGACCGCACGTTCCCGGCAAAGATTTCGGAAGTGCGGTATTCGCCCGAAACCGTCGACGGCGTCGTGACCTACAAGGCCGTTCTGACCATCGACAATTCCGAACTGCTGCTGCGCCCCGGCATGACGGCGACCACCGACATCAAGGTCGAAGAGCTGAAGAACGCCGTGCTCGTTCCCAACGCCGCACTGCGCTTCACGCCGCCGGTCGAGACCGGCACGAAAACGAACCGCTCGTGGCTGCGCAGCCTCATGCCGGGGCCGCCGCGGCGCAGCGCCCAGAGCGCCGCACCCGCAGGCACGGGCAAGTCGGTGTGGGTTTTGGTCGGCGGCCAGCCGGTCGAGCGCCCGATCAAGACGGGTGCGACGGACGGCATCCACACCGCCGTCGTAAGCGGCGAGCTTGCACCCGGCGACAAGATCATCGTCGACACCGAAACGAGCGGATGACGCGCGAGGCGGCGATGGATTCGAGCGAACCCACAGAAGACGCGCCGCTGATCGAGCTTCGCGGCGTGACCAAAGTGTTCGGCGAAGGCGAGGGCGCCGTCGCGGCGCTGGCCGGCATCGACTTGATCATCCGGCGCGGCGAGTTCGTCGCCATCATGGGGCCCAGCGGCTCGGGCAAGTCGACGGCGATGAACATTCTGGGCTGCCTCGATGCGCCGACGAACGGCGAGTATCTGTTCGACGGCGTCGGCGTGGGCGGGCTCAGCCAAGACGACCGCGCGCTTCTCAGGCGGTTTTTTCTGGGCTTCGTGTTCCAAGGCTACAACCTTCTTCCGCGCACCTCGGCGCTGGAAAACGTCGAGTTGCCGCTCGTCTATCGCGGCGTGCCGCCCGAAGAACGCCGCAAGATGGCGCTCGCGGCCCTCGCCAAAGTCGGCCTGCAAGGACGCGAGCATCACGAACCGAGCGCCTTGTCGGGCGGCCAGCAGCAGCGCGTCGCCATCGCGCGCGCCATCGTCAGCGCGCCCGAGGTCGTGCTCGCCGACGAACCGACCGGCAATCTCGACACTGCGAAAAGCCGCGAGATCATGGATTTGTTGACCGAGCTTCGGCGCGCCGAAGGCATCACCATCATCATGGTCACGCACGAAGCGGATATGGCGAAATATGCCGACCGCATCATCCGTTTCGTCGACGGGATGATTGCGACCGATGCGGCGCCGCGCGAGGCGGCATAGCCCATGTTCCGCGAGGCGTTCAAACTTGCCATCCGCACGATCAGGCGCAACGCGCTGCGCTCGTTCCTCACCGTGCTCGGCGTCGTCATCGGCGTCGGCGCGGTGATCGGCATGGTCACGACCGGTCAAGGCACGACGGCGCAAGTGACGGCGGACGTCGCCAAGCTCGGCACCAATCTCCTGATGGTGCGCTCCGGACGCGGCATGGGCCCGTTTGGGGGAGGGGCGAAGAGATTCAGCATCAAGGACGTCGATGCGGTCGAGGCACAGATCTCGGGCGTCAGGATCACCGGGCCGTCGAGTTCGCAGAACATGACCGCGATCTTCGGCAACGAGAACTACACGACCAGCGTCACAGGCACCGACAACCGCTTCTTCGACGCCCGCGAATGGAAGCTTGAGAAAGGGCGGCTGTTTCAAGAGGGCGAACTACGGGTCGGCGATTCGGTCTGCGTGATCGGCGCGACGACGCGCAACGAACTCTTCGGAAAAAGCGACCCGGTCGGTCAAATCATCAGGCTCAAGCAGATTTCCTGCAACGTGATCGGTCTTCTCGCCGCCAAGGGCGTCTCGACGTCCGGGCCCGATCAGGACGACCTGGTCGTGATGCCGTTACGCACCTTCCAGCGTCGCGTCTCCGGCAATCAGGACATCGAGATGATGTTCGTCTCCGTCAAGGAAGGGATTTCGACCGCGAAAGTGCAGCGCGACATCGAACGGCTGTTGCGCGAGCGGCGGCGCATTGCGCCGGGCGAGGAAGACGACTTCGGCGTGATGGACACCAAGCAGCTCGCGTCCATGATGACGAGCGTCACCAGCATGCTCACCGGCCTCTTGAGTTCGGTCGCGGCAGTCAGCCTGCTGGTCGGCGGCATCGGCATCATGAACATCATGCTGGTGTCGGTGACCGAGCGCACGCGCGAGATCGGCATCCGCTTGGCGATCGGCGCACAGGCGCGCCAAGTGCTGCTGCAGTTCCTGGTCGAGGCTGTCGTGCTGTCGCTGTTCGGCGGCCTGGCGGGGATCGCGGCCGGGCTCATCTTCGCGGCCGTCGCCACCTCGATGCTCGGCGTGCCGTTCATCATCGACATTCCCACGATCGTCGTCGCCTTCGCGTTCTCGGCGATGGTGGGCATCGTGTTCGGCTATTTCCCGGCACAGCGCGCCTCGCGCCTCAACCCGATCGAGGCGTTGCGCCACGAATAGGCGGCGCGCCGGCTAGGGAACAACCATCACGTTGCACGGCGCCAGGGTCACGAGCTTCTGCGATACGCTCCCCAAGAGCAGGCCCGCCAAGCTGCCGCGGCCGCGCTTGCCCACGACAATCGCGTCCGCGTTCCTTTGCTTCGAGACCTTAAGGATCGCTTCGGTCGGATCGCCGCTCTCGGTCTGAAGGTGAACGTCGGTCGCACCGGCGCGCGCTGCGCGCTTTCGGGCGCGAAACAAGACGTTCTGTGCGGTGATCTCGGCGACGTCCCCCTCAGCGACATGCTCGATCGTCTCGAATGCTTCCACCGTGTCGCGCGAAAGGCGGTCCTGCACCGTCAAGATCAGCAGACGGGCGCCGAGTGATTTCGCCAGTTGGGCGGCGGCATCAATCGCTCGATCACTCCCGGCCGACCCATCCGTTGCCACCAAAATCTGCCGCAGTGCACTTCTCGCCTCTTGCATCAGTCGGGCTCGCGTTCGATCCAGACGCCATCTTGCTTGACATAGCGCTTCTTCACAGCCGCCCAGGCCACGCGATGGGCGATCTCTTCGCGCCGGCCGCTGGCCTCGTACGAGTCGAAAGCGTTGTTGAACGCCGCGCGATAGATGTCTTGCGCGTGCGTCGGCAACACGTGGCGGATGCTCTCTGGCAGCGAGGCGTTTGACGCATAAGGCATAGCGGCACCTGCGAGGGTGCGAAGTATGAGCGCGCCTTCTTGCCGGTTCTTGATCTACCGCAAAACGGCGATCTCCTTCTCCAGGATATTGCCGCCATGCCCGGCAACGCCGCCGGCGACCGTCAGGCGATCGCGATCGCGCCTTCGTGCGCGGTGACATAGGTCATGGCGTACGCCAACTCGCCGGGCGACTCCGCGTGCACCGTGAACAGCGGCTGGCCGGCGTCGACTTGCTCGCCCAAGCGCGCGTGAAGGTCGAGACCGGCGGCCGGCGCGCGCGGCGCACCCGCGAGCTTTGCGATGCGCGAAAGCCTTCGATTGTCCATTCGCGCGATGCGTCCGGTCCCAGGTGCGACGATCACCTGCCTGTGGGCCGCCGTCCGCGGCTCGCGCATTCCGCCTTGGGCATCGCAAATCGCCTGAAACTTCCGCCATGCGCGCCCGTCGTCGAGCAGTGCCCTTGCCTGTCGGGCGCCGAGTGCCGGTCCTGCCTTGCCGCCGAGCTCCAAGATATGACCGGCCAGCGAGACGGCGCGCGCAGCCAAGTCTTGAGGTGCGCCCGGCTCGCCGCGGAGGACGGCCAGCAGGTCGCGCGCCTCGAGCGCCGGCCCGATGCCGCGACCGACCGGCTGGGCGCCGTCCGTCTCAACGGTCTTGACGGCAATTCCCAGCGCCGCGCCAACGTCGATCAGGCGTTTCGCCAAAGCCTGTGCGCCGGCCGAGTTGCGCATCTTGGCGGTCGGGCCCACAGGGATATCGATCAAAGCGTGCGTCGAACCCGCGGCAACCTTCTTCGAAAGCACCGAGGCCGTGAGTTGGCCGTCGCTGTCGAAGTCGAGCGGGCGCTCGACATGGATCAAGATGTCGTCCGCCGGGCTTATTCCCATCGCGCCGCCCCAAACGACGCAGCCGCCCTCGCGCTCGACCACACGGCGCATCGCGGGAAGACTCAGCATCACGGGCGCGATCGTCTCCATGGTGTCCGCCGTGCCGGCGGGCGAGGTGATCGCGCGCGAGGAGGTTTTGGGCATCACGAGGCCCGCAGCCGCCACGATCGCCACAATGATGGGCGTCGTGCGATTGCCGGGCAGGCCGCCGATGCAGTGCTTGTCGACAATCGGATGCGCGGGCCACGTCAAGCGCGAGCCCGCCGACACCATCGCGTGCGTCAGACCGATGGTTTCCTCGAGCGACAAATGATCGCCGGCGCAGGCCGTGACGAACGAAGCCATTTCGAGGCCCGAGTATCGGCCGGCGACCACATCCGCGATGATCTCCTGAAAATCGTCCGGCGCCAGCGTGCGGCCGTAAATCTTGCCGCGTACCTTCGAGAACGACTCGACGGGGTCGGGATGCGAGACATAAACAAGGCTCCCCGCGCGCGCGCCGAGGGCGACCCAGGCGGCGTCCGAGAGCCCAGCCTCGTGCTTGCCCAGAAGGTTCGAATTCACGACGTTGAGCGTCGCGATGACCTCGCGCCCGTCCAGCGACAGTCTCACGCGGGCAAGCGCGGCAAACCCCTCCGAGCGGCACACCTCGCAATCGGCGTGCATATAGACGACGGGCTCTTGATAGGTGTCGATGCCGATGCGCGTGACGCGCAAGCCGTGCGGCGATGCACTCATGTTTGTCGTCCTCGGTTGACCTGGATCCAAGCGCGCGCGGCGACGAGATCCAAGCGAAGCGTCACATTAGGGCGGCGCGCGCTTGAAACCGGTGATCATCGCGAGAAGGAGGTTTTCCTTGTGCGCGATGCCGGCGAGGGCGACGCCCGCGACGTGGAAGGCGATCAGGATCAGCGTCAAATTGGCGAAGAGCTCGTGGATTTCCTGCATGGCGCTTTCTTCACGGCGACGCGGAGCTAAGGTTCGTTCACTCTCGGCAGATGGCGCGATGTCCTCCGATTGGGACGCGGCCGCCCGTTTCTCGAGAAACAAAGCGAACGGACCTTCGCCATGCGAAAGCGCAAGCTCGGCCATGCCGGTCACAACCGTGCCGGTCAGCATGAACAGCAGTGCGAAGACCATCATTGCGCCCGCCGGCGAGTGGCCGATGTAGCGGGGCGCGCGCATGCGCACGAGGTCGCGGAGGTAGGCGAGCGCTTTGAATGGGCTGAAGAGAAAATCGGAAAAGCGCGCGTGCTCCGTCCCCACGAAACCCCAGACGAGGCGAGCGAGGATGTAGGCCGTGACCGCATAGCCCGCCCATTCGTGCATTTCGAGCGCGTCGTCCTCGGTCAAATAGGCAACGGCGAACGCGATCACCAGTATCCAGTGGCCCATGCGGACGAGGCGGTCCCATACCTGGACGGTCGCGACGGGGTTGTCGTTTGGCATAGGCGGTTTTTCCCGTGCTGGACCGACTCACGTAACATCGCGGCCCTCCGGCACAATGTAAACCACATGACCGAATTCGTCTTTGACGGGGGTGAGCGAAATGTCGATCCGGCGCACGTCGCCCTCGGCGCGATGCAGTTCCGCCGTGTAGCGCACGGTTTCGCCGCGTGCGGCCTCCGCGATCGCGCTTTTGAGCCGCTGGCGCGCGCTGTCGTCGGGCGCAAGGTCGCTGCCGGCCCAGGGCAGGTCCCATAACGGCAAGCCGATGAGCTGCGAGTGACCTTCGGTCATCAGGCGGCCGGCACGATTGATCTCGAGCACCGTGCCGTCCGGCGCGATGAGGCCTATCGCCTCGAACGCGTGTTCGAAGATGGCGCGAAAGCGGCGCTCGCTTTCCTTCAGCTTTTGTTCCTGGCGTTTGCGCAGCGTGACGTCGCGCACGTGCGCGGTGAAGGTGAGCGCGCCGCCGACCGTCACCTTGGTGATCGCCACTTCCACCGGGAATTCCTCGCCGTCCTTGCGCAGGCCCACGATGTGGCCGCGCTCGTTCATCTGGCGCGACGCCTGTTTGCCGGCGCCGAAGCCGGTGACGTCTTCGCGATGGCGAAAGCGATAGCGTTCGGGCATCAGCAGCGACAGCGGACGCCCCAAGACCTCCTCGGCGCGATAGCCGAACATGTGCTCGGCCTTTAGATTGAAGAAGGTGATCGTCTGCGCGGCGTCAGCCGAGATGATGCCGTCTTCGGCGACTTGCAGAATGCGCGAAGCCTTGAGGTGGGCTTCCTTGAACGAGGCTTGCTCCCGGCGGCGCGCGGTGTTGTCGCGAAAGGTGATGAAATAACGCCGCACTCCGTCGACCTGGCGTTCGACGACGCGCACGTCGACGGGCATTTGCGCGCCCGCCTTGGTTTGCGCGATCAGGTCGAGAAAGCGCGACTGGGTCTCATCGGATTCGTGCGCCCAGCGTTCGAGCCACTTCATGGCGTCGGCGCGGCGGTCGGGCTGCTGGGGCACCAGCATCGCGATGTTGCGGCCGACGACGTCGGCTTGCTTGTAACCCAGGAGCTTTTCGGACGCCGGATTGAAATAGGTGATCGTGCCATCGGGCGCCGCGACGATGATCGCCTCCGGCACGCCCTCCACAAGCGCGCGGAAGAAAGCGGGCGAGGCCTGATCCTTCGCCGCTGTCTGCGGGTCGCGCGTCGGTGTCGTCATGGCCGTCTCACGAAAAATGAACCGAGCGCCCGCGGGGGGAAATCGCGGGCGCTGCGGTCCGGTCGAAGCCGTTACTCTGCCGCGGCTTCGAGGCTCGGCGCGCCGCCTTCCATCTGGTGAAGGATGCGCATGTCTTCGGAGATCTGGATGCCGGCCGCCTCGTACTTCTTGCGCACGCGCGGCGTGATCAGGCCGACGCGCGCAATGGCGGGCAACATCAGATCGTGCAACGAATGGATTTGGCCCGGTGGAAGCTCTGTCAGGATTCCCATGTCGGCCGCTTCGCTCAGGCCCTTGAAGAAATCCTCCGGATCGATCTGGGAGTTCTTCAGCACTTCCATGAAGCCCGGGTCGGCGCGGCTGGCCAAGGTCTGACCGCCGCCGACCTGTGTGCCCTGGACGATCAGATAGATCGCATTGAAGGCGAAGTCGGCGAGTTCCTCGCGCGAGGCTTCGTCGAGCTTCTTGATCACCGGGCCCAGGAAGACGTGACCGAACGAGACGTGGCGCGATTCGTCGCGCATGACGTTGAAGGTGATCGCCTTGAGAAGCGGGCAGTTCGTGGCGTGATACATGTTGTTGAAGGCGCCGAGGGCGAGGCCTTCGACGATCATGTTCATGCCGATCATCACTTTTTCGTAGCGATCGGATTTCAATGTCGCGTCGATCAGCGCCTTGAGCCACGGCGTCATCGGGTAGACCATGGCGATCTTGTCGCAATATTTGGCGTAGACCTCGACGTGGCGCGCTTCGTCCATCGTCTGCGTCGCGGCGTAAAGCTTCGCGGTCGTGTCGGGCACCGAATGCGTGACGCAGGCCGCCGTCATCAGCGCGCCTTGCTCGCCGTGCAGGAATTGCGAGAGCAACTGCGCGGTCGAATGCGCGGTGAACGTCTCGCGCTGCGATTTCGACAACTTCGCGAAGAACGGCATTTTGTGGTACACGGACGAACGGTCCGCGATCAGCGGGTTCGACGGATCGACCTTCGTGTCCCACGGCAGAAGCTCGTCGGAATCCCATTGATTCTGCTTCGCGCGTTTGTAGAGATCCTCGACCTTGCCTTTGCCGAACAGGTAGTCGAACGACCACGCGATATCCATCGGGTTGCGATAGAGACCGTCGGGCGTCATGGTCACTTGCCATGCGCCTTTTTTCACAACTTTGCCGACCGCTTGCGCCGCCATTTCCGTCCTCCGTGTCCGCCAGACCTATGTGGCTTGGTCATGAACACTGACGTAGGCGTCAGCGTTGCGATTTGATTCAGATCAAAATTGCCGCGTGGCGTTTCGGCGCGAATGAGAATGAGTGTCGTCAGTACTGGCGCGCCGGCGTGCGCACGACGAGGCCTTCGAGCGCGGACGAGACTTTGATCTGGCACGAGAGGCGGCTGTTCTCCTTCACGTCGAAGGCGAAGTCGAGCATGTCGCGTTCGAGCTCGTTCATCGGCGGCAGTTTTGCCATCCAGCCGTTCTCGACGTAGACGTGGCACGTGGCGCAGGCGCAGGCACCGCCGCAATCGCCGTCGATGCCGGGGACGGTATAGCGCACCGCGCCTTCCATCACCGACAGGCCGTCGGGCACGTCCACGACATGCTCGGTGCCCGAGTGCTCGATGTACTTGATCTTGGCCATGCGTGGTCGTGCTCGCCCCACGCTTTCGCCTGAAGCCCGAGTAATGCTGTCCGGCTGTTGCTATGTGTTGTGCGGCAAGGGCTCATTGATATGGGTCAAGCGGCGTGTGCGCTGATCGACGTCTGACGCCTCGAAAGGTCTCGAGACCAGGCCACATGGTTGACGGGCAGCAGCTGCGGACTGACCGCAATGGCGACCCCGCGCAGGATCGCCCGCGAGCCGCGCTGCGCGACGAAAAGAGGGAAAGGCTCAGCGAGAAGAAGGCGATTGCGTTGAGGCTCGCCCAACTTTCCATGATCAAGCGGCCCGTGCTCATCGCGGGTGAGCGCTTGGCTTCAAGTGGGAGCAATATGGCGCGGTTTTCGGCGCGGGATTGATGTGGCCGCTGTCGGCTTTTGTCGCGGGACTGAAGACGGGCGGTTCGAGGCGCTGGCTTTCGGTTAGGCCTCGCGGCAATGCTTCGCCGGCGAGCGTGCCGGCGCCTGCGTATTCCTTCCACGCCGAGCCCGAGAGATAGCCGCGGATCACGCATTCGATCGGGAACACCTTTGTGCGCCGGCACAACATGGCGCGCCCCGCGATCGCCGTGCGGTGAGGTTTGAGCGCGGGCAGGGCGGCGACGATCTCGTCGGCCGCTGCGGAAATCAAGTGATGCGCCGCGACATCCTTGAGACGGCCGAACCACCAGGCGCTGATCTGCGTGAGCACGACGCCCTTGAACGGGATCGCCTCGGCCATCACCACGTCGAAGGCGCTGATGCGGTCGGTCGCGACGAGCAGCAGGCGGTCGGGATCGACCTCGTAGATGTCGCGCACCTTGCCGCGCCCGAGGCGCTTCAGCGGTAGATCGCTGGCCGTCATGGGTGTCATGGGTCGAAGTCCTGGGTCTCGCGGTTCGTTGACTTTAAGGCGCAAGCCGCACGAAGGTGAGCGCAGTTTGCGCTTAACCAGGAGAAAATCTTCTCGACATGCACGCATTCGCGGCAGCCGGCGCCGGGTTTCTTGTCGCCGTGTTGTGGTTCGACCTCATGTTCGACGTCCAGGCGCGCAGGCAACCGGGCGATACGATTTCTCCCGAGGCGTTGGCATCGATCTCGGCCTACTACCGGCGCGTCACCACCGACGCGCGGCCGATGAACCGGCTGATCGCGCTGGTGATGGGTCTGACCTTGCTGGCCATCGTCGTCGAGATCATCCGGGGCGTGGAGCCGTGGTGGACCGGATGGGCCTCCCTCGCGATCGCCGCGAGCGCGATTGGATTGGCCCTGGGGCGCACGATTCGAAACGCGGTGCGCCTTGGTGCCGGGAAGGACTCGCTCGACGCGCGAGCGCGTCTCGCCCGCGCGGTCTACCAGGATCATTTGTACTGTTTCTCGGCCATGGTCTTGGTGGTCGGGCTCCAGCTGGCGGCGCAGGCATGATGCCGCGCATTGTGCCCTTGCCACCTTCAGCGCACAGACGATAGCGTCGCGCGCCAAAGCGCGGGGTAGGGCTGATGTCGGGTTTCTTTCGGTGGGCGGCGGTCGTTGCCGCCCTTTTGCTTGTCGTTGGCGCGGCTGGCGTGTTTGCGATGCTGAGCGTGCCGTCGCTTCAAGACGCCGTGTTCGAGCGGGTGGCAACGGCGGCTCTCGGCCAGAACCGCGACGCGCTGATGAAGGACGATGCCCTGCGCGCCGTCGTGTGCGGCTCCTCGTCGCCGTTGACCGATCCGAGCCGCGCCAAATCCTGCATCGCGGTGATCGCGGGCGGCAAGATCTACTTCGTCGATACCGGGCCGCAATCGTACGGCAAGGTTGCGCAGTTTCGCTTGCCGGTCGAGCGGATCGGCGCGGTCTTCTTCACCCATTTTCATTCCGATCACGTCGCCGATTTGGGCGAGTTCAATATGAACAGTTGGGGTTTGGGACGCAGCAAGCCGCTCGACGTCTACGGACCGCCCGGAGTCGAGCGCGTGGTCGCGGGCTTCCAGGAAGCCTATGCGCTGGATGAGGGCTATCGCATCGCCCATCACGGCGCGGATTTCATGCCGCCTGATATCTGGAAGATGGTGGCGCATCCGGTTGCGATGCCGGGTGAGCCGACGCCGGCGCCCGACCGCACGGCCGTGGTCTTCGATGACGGACAGCTCAAAGTGACCGCGATCGAAGTCAACCACGAACCTGTCGAGCCGGCCTACGGCTATCGCTTCGACTACAAGGGCCGGTCGATCGTGATCAGCGGCGACACGCGCAAGCACGAGCCGCTGGCGAAGGCGGCGGCAGGCGCCGACGTTCTCTTCCACGAAGGCCAGGCGCAGCATATGGTCAAGACGCTGCAGGCGATCGCGGCTGCGGGCGGACAGAAGCGGCTCGCAAAAATCCTGGGCGATATCCCGAGCTATCACACGTCGCCAGTTCAGGCGGCGGAGATTGCGAACGAGGCGAAGGTGAAACTCCTCGTGCTCACCCACCTGACGCCGCCGATCGTGAACATCGTTGCCGAGCGGATTTACACGCGGGGCCTCAGCGAAGCGCGCAAAGGCGATTGGGCGATCGCGCACGACGGCACGCTGATCGAATTGCCGATCGGGTCGGGCGAGGTGCGCCAGGATTCCATCAACTGAAGTGGCGCGCCGGCCGCGCCGGGGTATGATGGCGCATGTCGCCGATTGCTCTCGTCGCGCTTGGGGCGCTTCTTCTCTATCTCGCGTTGCGCGTCGGGCGAATGAAGCGCTCGCTGCCGTTCGTGTTCGCCTATCCGCTGTTCGTGATCATCCTGCTGGGCGGGAGCGCGGCGATCTTTGTCGGAGCGACGCATAGCGTGGTCCGGCTCGGCCTTGACGGCGAGGATCCGCGGGCGCTGATCGGGGTTTACGCCGCGACGGCCGTCGGCGCGCTGGTTCTCTGGTTCGTCGCGCGCCGGGCCATTCGGTAGGGCATGTTTGGCTTAAGTGGAACGATGTCGCCGCCTTTGCGGCTCCGAATCAGCCTCACCACAAACGCGGAAAGGTCCGCAAAGTTTCACGAAGCCGGAACCGGCCGTCGACAGCGACCCAAAACGTCAGACGCGCCACTCAACCGGATGCGGCCTGCGTCGGAAGGGTCGCAGCAAATGCCGCAACGTCCTGCAAAGGGACCCCTGAGACGCAAAGCGGACATTCCGAGGGGACCCAAAGATTGTTGGGCAGAGTTGCGGCACTCAAGAGCGGAACGCCCTTGCTGGATGCGAACGCGGAAGCTGCGGCGCCCAAGACGAGCAGAGCGCTGATGGCCACCACGGTTGCTCCGCAGTCCTGCAGGTCATCGAACGTACCCCGCATTGCAGAACCCGCATTGATTACGTCGTCGACGATGGCGACGCGCTGGTCCCGAAGTTTCTCGCGAAGTGGAGCGGGAACCCTATATCCACCCGGGAATAGGCCGCCCTCGGCAGGCCGCGCAATGCGCTCGGAATACGTGAATTGGACGTCCAGCAGCAACGCCGCCATCAGTCCCACAAAGGCTCCCTCGACAAGCGGGCCACAGACGGCGTCCAACTCCAGTTTCGACAGCGGCTCGACGAGGTTGGCGGCAACGCTCTGCACAGATCGGGGACAGCGACAGAGCGATTCAAGATCGAGCCATAGGTCTCCGTGGTGTCCAGACTCGAGGAGGAAGTGACCCTTTCTCGCCGACAACAGCTCCAGAACCTGCTCCTGCACGACCTTAGCTCCGCGATTGAGCCATGAAGGGTACCGGCGACTACGGCCTGATGTGACGCCTTTCGACGGCGTCGGATTTCAGACAGAGACACTACCAACAAAAAGGGCCGCTTGACGCGCGGCCCAGTGCATAGGAGGAGGAATGCGTTGCTAGTTCAACAGGAAGTCGAAGCGCAGCGTCACGCTTTGATTTTCCTCTTCGTTCTGAGGAAGCGTGCTCTGCGTGAGGTAGGCGTTGTTGACCGCTTCCGAGTAGCGATACTCCAGCCCCAACGCCATTGACGGGGTGAACGAATACGTCACGCCAGCCATGCCTTGATAGGCAAAATTACCGCGCGGCAGCGCCGCGTTGGCGAGCGGATCCTCGCCCAAATTGAACTTGCCGAAGCCGCCGCCGACATACGTGCCGAGCGCCCAATCGGTCGTGTAGACGTAATAGCCGTTGGCGGTGATCGACTGCGCGCCTTCGTCCTGGCTCTCCAAAGGAACCGAAAGACCGGCTGCTTCCGGCGCCAAGCCGCTTTCAGCGCCAAGGCCCGAATGGACACCGACGAAGAAGCCCTGCTTCCCTTGCGGCACGTCGGCCGCTTTCGCGGACATGCCCAAGTCGGCGTAGACGGTGTTGAGGATGCGGTCGGCCAGCGACAGCTCATCGGCGTGCGCGGACGCCGATGCCGTCAAGGCACCCGCCGCTGTCATCGCCAAGATCGTCACTGCACGTTTCATCGTGCGCCAGCCCCGCTCATCAAGCCTTGCAGAGAGAATCGGTAACCGCCCGCCCCGCAAAGCCCTTTTTCACAAGCCTTACTATGGGCGAGTCTCCCTACGACGCAATTGTCGGCGGCAAAGATTGTCGGACCCTTGCAGCCAAGACACATAGTTATTGCCTGTGGCCGGCAGAGCACATCCGGGGGTAGAGCGCGGCGCCAAGGTCGCGCCCGGGATGGTTGAATCTCTACGGTTAAGCCGTCCGCGCAAGGCAGGTATTCCGCCAAATGCCCAGAGGAATCTACTGCGCGGACGCCGGAGTTGCACGCCCGCGATGGGCGACGTCCCACGCGAGTCTTGAGGGTGCGGTTTGAGGGGAGTGGAGAGGAAGCGGGTCTTGAGAGGCGGTTGGGGCGGGCTGTTAGCACCTTCGTAACGATTTTGACCCTGTGCCTGGAGTGTTCGAGGGGGCTTTCGGGGCGAGGTGATTCGGTCTGCCTTTTGCCCAGCAGGAGAAGGCTTGGCAGCGAAACATCACCACTGCCGCCCCCTATGAGTTGAGGCCATTGAAAGTTCTTTTTGCCGCACCGAGAATTGTGTGCGTGCCCTGGCCCCATTGAGGCGGCGCCGTGCCCTCGCGTCGCCATAATTGCGCGCGCCTGAAATCTTCTTCATCTGATTGCGGGCCATGGGCAACATGGCTAAGGTCCGCGGTCATTTCACCCCAGCGGCAGTTTTCGAGCGCCCTCAACGAAGGCATTGCGTGAGCGACGTTTTTCAAGAAGTCGAAGAGGAATATCGCCGCGAACAAATGGCGAAATTCTGGGCGAAGTACCGTGTCGCCATCGTTGCCGGGGTTGCCGCGCTGATCGTGGGTGTCGCAGGCTATCAGGGCTGGTCCTATTGGCGGGCGCGGCAAATCGAGGCGTCCTCGCGCGGGCTCGAGAGCGCCGCGCAAATGATGGCGCAGGGGTCGGGACAGGAAAAAGAAGCAGCCGACGCGCTCGCCAAGATCGTTGCGACCGGCAGCGGCGGTTATCCGTTGATGGCGCGGTTCCAGGAGGCGGCCCTGCGTGCCGAACTGGGGGACGTGAAATCCGCGGTTGCCATCTATGATTCGATTGCAGCCAAGGGCTTGGGCGATGCGGTGATGCGCGACTATGCGCAGCTGCGCGCCGCCATCCTGCTCAGCGAGATCGCGCCGTTCGACGAAATCAAGAGGCGGCTTGAGCCCTTGGCCAAGGGTGACGGCGCTTGGCATCTGCAAGCGATGGAAATGCTCGCCTATGCGGCATGGCGCGCCGGCAAGAAAGACGATGCGCTGAAGCTCTACGCCGACATCCAGGCCACGCCCGGCGCTCCCGCTGGGACCAAGCGGCGTGCGTTGGAAATGGCGGCACTGGTCGGCGCGGGCATGAAGCTGGCGGACATCAAGACGCCCCCGGCGATGCCGACCGCGCCCGGCGGCAGCGAGCCGCTGTTGCTTCCTCCCACGCCGTCTCCCACGCCTGGCGATCCGAGTTCGCTCCTCGGGCCGAGCCCAACTCCGTCTCCTACCCCTGAGGATCCCAGCTCACTCCTCGGGCCAAACCCCGCGCCGCCGTCGTCCCCCACGCCCTGACAACGAGACCCAAATGACCCACCGCCTCAACCGTGCAACGCTGGCGGCCGCGAGCGTTTTGCTCGCGAGCGCCTTGTCGCTCGGCGCCTGTGAAACCTTCGAGCAGTTCCTCACACCCGGCAAGAAAGTCGACATCCGCGGCGAGCGCGTTTCCGTGCTGCCCAGCGTGCGGACCGTCGAGCCTGACGCGAAACTCGCGGCCGAGGCGGTGAAGCTGCCCAAGCCCGTGATCAATCCGGATTGGCCGGAGCCGGGCGGCTATGCCGATAACGTCATGCATCACCTGTCGGCGGCGGGTGAGCTCGATCGCGCCTGGAGCACGAGCATCGGCTCAGGCTCATCGACGTCGTCGCGGCTGACCGCCTCGCCGGTGGTTTCGGGGGGCAAGATTTACGCGCTCGACTCGGAAGTTAATGTAACGGCGTATGACGCGAGGAACGGCGACCGGCTGTGGCGCGTCGACCTGACGCCGGAGGACGAGGATTCCGAGGACGGTTTTGGCGGCGGCGTTGCAGTCGAAGGCGGGCGACTGTTCGTCTCGACCGGGTTCGGCTTCGTCGTGGCGCTTGATGCCAACACCGGCAAAGAGATTTGGCGGCGTACCGCGACCGTGCCGTTTCGCGCGGCGCCCGTCGTGAACGGCGGGCGCGTGTTCGTCGCAACGCAGGAAAACCAGCTGCTTGCGCTGGCCGAGGATGACGGGCGCGTGTTGTGGGATCATCGCGGCATCGCGGAGTCCGCCGGCATTCTGGGATCGAACAGCGTCGCGGTGTCGGGCGATCTTGTGGTCGTGCCGTACACGTCGGGCGAGTTGTTCGCGCTCAACGTGCGCAACGGGCGCGCGGCGTGGAGCGACACGCTGGCGCGCACCGGCGGTCTGACGCCGCTGTCGTCGCTGGCCGATATTTCGGGGCGCCCCGTGATCGACCGCGGCCTCGTTTTCGCCAACAGCCACGCGGGCCGCTTGGTCGCGATCGACATCCGCACGGGCGAGCGCGTGTGGACTATCGATGTCGGCGGCACGCAACGCCCGTGGGTCGCGGGCGACTATGTCTTCGTGATCACCGACGATGCGAAGGTCATGTGCGTCAGGCGCGCGGACGGGCGCATCCGCTGGATCCATCAGCTCGACGCCTACCGCAACGCGGAGACGCGCTCGGGGCCGATTTCGTGGTCGGGACCCGTGCTCGTGTCGGACCGGCTGCTGGCGCTGTCGTCGGAGGGTTATGCGGTTTCGATTTCGCCTTATACCGGCGAGGTGCTGGGCCAGATCGACATTCCCGACAAGGCGTTCATCGCGCCGATCGTGGCCGACAACACCGTCTTCATCCTGACCGACGACGCGCGGCTGACGGCGTTGAAGTAGGCGCCCGAGCCCTGATGCGGAAATGGTCTTTACCGTCGCGATTGCCGGTCGCCCCAATGTGGGCAAGTCGACGCTGTTCAACCGGCTGACCGGGAAGCGCGCGGCCATCGTCGACGACACGCCGGGCGTTACGCGCGACTGGCGCGAGGGCGAAGCCCAGATCCTCAATTTGGGGTTTCGCGTGCTCGACACCGCGGGGCTCGACGATGCGAAGGCGACCGACTTGGCCGATCGCATCCAAAAACAAACGCGCGCGGCGATCGAACAAGCCGACGCGCTGATCTTCCTCATCGACGGGCGCGAGGGCGTCACGCCGCACGATGCCGACATCGCGCGCATGCTGCGGCGCGCGGGAAAGCCCATCATTCTGGCCGTCAACAAATGCGACACGCGGGCGTCCGAACGCGGCATCGCGGAAGCCGAGCGTCTTGGCTTCGGCGAGCCGGTCGAGCTCTCTGCAGCGCACGGTACAGGGATCGACGAACTCTACCGCTCGCTGTTGGCGATCGCGCCGGCCGACGCGATCGACGAAGCGGAGGACGACGAGGAAGAGGCGAAGGCGCGGCCTCTGTCGATTGCGATCACCGGTCGGCCGAACGCGGGCAAGTCGACGCTCTTGAACAGGTTGCTCGGCAGCGAGCGCTCGATCACGGGCCCCGAAGCCGGGATCACGCGCGATGCCGTCGTGGCCGAATGGAACTGGGGCGGGCGGAAGATAAAGCTCGTCGACACGGCGGGTTTGCGGCGCAAGGCGAAGGTCGACGAAGACCTCGAAAAACTGTCGGTCGCGGATGCGCTCGCGTCGATCAAGATGGCCGAGGTTGTGATCCTGGTCGTCGACGCGGCGATCCCGTTCGAAACGCAAGATTTGCAGATCGCCGATCTTGTCGAGCGCGAAGGACGCGTGATGGTCGTCGCGGTCAACAAGTGGGACCTGGTCGAAGACAAGGCCACCTTGCTCAAGACGCTGAGGGCCCGCGTCGATCAGTTGCTGCCGCAATGGAAGGGCGTGCCCATCGTCGCGATGTCGGCGGCGTCGGGCGAGGGCGTCGATCTGCTGATGCCTGCCGTGCTCAAGCAGCACGAAATTTGGAACAAGCGCGTCTCGACGCACCGCTTGAACGAGTGGCTCGAGATGATGCTCGAGCGCCACTCGCCGCCCGCGCCGAAGGGGCGGCGCATTCGTATTCGCTACATAACGCAGGCGCGCACTAGGCCGCCGACGTTCGCGATTTCATCGAGCCAGGCGGGCGAATTGCCGGGCGACTACGCACGCTATCTCGTAAACGGTCTGCGCGAGGACTTCGGCTTCACAGGCGTGCCGATCCGGATGAAGGTGAAGGTGAGCGAGAACCCGTATGCGAAGGGGAAGCGGGGCTAAGCGGGGGGAGGCGTGCGTTGGGCAACGTGAAGACATACCAAGGCTCTTGCCATTGCGGCCGCGTCCGCTTCGAGGTTGATGTCGACCTGGATCATGTCCGATCGTGCGACTGTTCGATTTGTCGAAGGCGGGGGGCGCTCATCCATCGGGTCGAGGCCGACCGGCTTCGCATTCTCACGCCTCTTGAAGATATGACGCTCTATCAATGGCACACGCGTACCGCCGAAGATTATTTCTGTCCGACGTGCGGTATCCTCCCTTTCAGGCGGCCGCGCCACCGAACGCCTGCAGAGCACGGCGCTCCCGAGTTCACGGGGTGGGGCGTCAACGTCCGCTGCCTCGACGGCGTGGATCTCGATGCGATTCCTGTGAAGCGCGTCCACGGGAGCAAGCTTCCCTAGGTGCCGTCAGCGAGCCGTGACGATCTCGCCGTTGCGCGTTTCGGTGCGCAGGGCCAGTTCGATGATTTGCGGCGCGATGTCTTCGGGCGTGCGCAGTTTCAGCGGGTCTTCGCCGGGGAAGGCTTTGGCGCGCATGCCGGTTCTGATCGGTCCCGGGTTGAAGAGGTTCGCGCGGACTTTCGTCGAGGCGCATTCGGCGGCGTAGGTTTTGATGAGAGCGTCAAGCGCCGCCTTTGTCGCGCTGTAGGTCGCCCAGTAGGCGCGGGTGTTTTGCGCGGCGCCTGAGGTGATGAAGACCGCGCGGCCGGCATCCGACGCCTTGAGCAGCGGATCGAGGAATTGGATCAGGCGCAGGTTCGCGTTGACGTTGACCTCCATCGCCTCGATCCAGTTTTTCGGATCGATGCCGGTCACCGGCGTCAGAGGACCCAGGAAGCCGGCGTTGCCGATCAGGATGTCGAGCTTGCGCCAGCGATTTGCGATCGCATCGGCGAGGCGCGGCACCGCTTGGCCGTCTTTGAGGTCGAGGGGGACGAGCGTCGCGCTCGATCCCGCGCGTTTGATTTCGTCGTCGAGCTCTTCGAGGGCGCCGGCCGTACGCGCGACGGCAATAACGTGAGCGCCTTCACGCCCGAGCGCGACGGCGACCGCGCGACCGATGCCGCGCGACGCACCGGTGACGAGGGCGACGCGGCCTGTGAGGCGCGCGGTCACACCGCCAAAAGCGACAACTGGCCGTTGTCGGTTTCGCTGTCGCGGTCGGTGAGGCTTGTGGGGTATTCGCCGGTGAAGCAGGCGTCGCAGTAGCGCGTCGTCGTGCCGTCGCGGCGGTTTTGGCGGAGCGCGCGGTAGAGGCCGTTGATCGAGATGAAGTGCAGCGAGTCCGCGCCGATGAAGCGGCACATCTCGGCGACCGTATAGTTCGCGGCGAGAAGGTTCTTCTTCTCCGGCGTGTCGACACCGTAGAAGCAGCTGTCCGTCGTCGGCGGACTGGCGATGCGCATGTGCACTTCGGCGGCGCCCGCGTCGCGCACCATCTTGATGATCTTCTTCGAAGTGGTGCCGCGCACGATGGAATCGTCGACCAGGATCACGCGTTTGCCTTTGATGCGCGCGCGGTTGGCGTTGTGCTTCAGCTTCACGCCGAGGTGGCGGATGTGGTCGGACGGCTCGATGAAGGTTCGCCCGACATAGTGGTTGCGGATGATGCCGAATTCGAAGGGGAGGTTCGACGCTTCGGCGTAGCCGAGGGCGCCGGGCACACCGGAGTCGGGGACCGGCACGACCATGTCGGCATCGACCGGGGCTTCGCGCGCGAGTTCGGCGCCGATCGCCTTGCGCACTTCGTAAACGCCGAGCCCTTCGATGATGCTGTCGGGCCTGGCGAAATAGACGTATTCGAAGATGCAGAAGCGCTGGCGCTGCGGCGGGAAGGGCTTGAACGACTGCAGGCCTTCGTCGGAGATGACGACGAGTTCGCCGGGCTCGACGTCGCGCACGTATTCCGCGTCGATGATGTCGAGCGCGCAGGTTTCGGAGGCGAGCACATAGGCGCCGTCGACTTTGCCGATAACGAGCGGGCGTACGCCCAGAGGATCGCGCACGCCGATCAGCTTCGAGCGCGTGAGCGCCACGAGCGAATAGGCGCCCTCGACCTGCTTCAACGCGTCGACCAAACGTTCGACCGTCGGACCCGCGGTCGAGGTCGCGACGAGGTGCACGATACATTCGGTGTCGGAGGTCGAATAGAAGATCGAGCCTTGGCGCACGAGGCGTTTGCGCAGTGCATGTGCGTTCGTCAGGTTGCCGTTGTGCGCGACGGCGATGCCGCCCGACGCGACGTCGGCGAAGAAGGGTTGGATGTTGCGGTTGAGCGAGCCGCCGGTCGTCGAGTAGCGCACGTGGCCGATGGCGTTGGCGCCCTTGAGCTTGGCGATCGGGCCGCCGACCGAGAACTGATCGCCGACCAGGCCCTCGCGCCGCTCCATGTGGAAGTGCTCGCCGTCGAACGTGGCGATGCCCGCCGCCTCCTGACCCCTATGCTGAAGCGCGTGCAGCCCCAGGGCCACGAAGGCCGAAGCCTCGGGCCTGCCCCAGATGCCAAAGATCCCGCACTCCTCGTGGAGCTTGTCGTCCGCGAAGGGGTTGGTCGATATCTCTGTGCTCATTTACGGTTTCGTCGTGGAGCGGACGAGCTGATCCATAGCGCGGCGGTCGCCCGCGTCATAGGACTTACTCTTACCCCCACTGCCTTCGTTGTCGGTTTTTTCCACAGGTGCGGCCGGTTTTGCTTTTGTTTCCGGCTTCGCGGCGGCGCCGTTTTCGGCGTGTTTGGTTTCGACTGTCGTTTCCTGGGCAGTGTCCGGCACTTCGGCGGTTTCTTGTTCCGTGTCCGCTTTCTTCTTGTTGCCGCCGAGTGAGCGTATGACGTCGGCGGTTCCTTTGATGACGGGTAAGAGGCGCGCCTCGCGCAACCACTCGGGGTGGTCCTTGGGCGTGGCGAGCGAGGAGAAGGTCAGGTAGCCGAGGCCCACGACCAGAAGGCCGCGCGCGATGCCGAAGACGAAGCCGAGCGAGCGGTCGAGGGGGCCTGCATGCGTGCCGCGGACCAATTCCTGGACGCGGAAGCTGACGAAGGAGATCGGAATCAGCAGGATCAGGAATATGCCGAGCAGGCCCAGGATGTCGGCCAGCAGCTGCGGTTCGACGAGGGAGCGTGCGAAGGGTTTGGCGACCGGCCAGAAGAATACTGCACCGAGCGCCGCGACCAGCCACGACGAGACCGACAACGCCTCTTTCATGAAACCGCGATAGGTCGCGATGAGCCCGGAGATCAACAAAATCCCCAGCAGTACGAAATCAACGATCGTCAGCGGGATCTCCATGGCGATAACAACGCTACCATAGATGTCGAACCATTGGGTTAATGAACCGTTTTCAAGAGTGCAACGAGTGCGGCCACCGAAGGCACGTGCGTGACTTCTAAGCCCTTCGGAGCGGAAACGCCCGGCGGCACAAACGCACGCCTAAAGCCTAGCTTTTGCGCCTCTTTCAGACGTGCCTCTGCTTGACCCACTGCGCGCACGGTGCCGGATAAACTGATCTCGCCAAAAAAAACGCAATCGGGCGGAACGACGACGCCGAAGTGCGATGAAACGAGCGCACCCGCCGCCGCGAGGTCGGCCGCCGGCTCGCCGATGCGTAAGCCGCCGGCGACGTTGAGATAGACGTCCTGCGCCGAAATTCCAATTTCCGCGCGCGAATCCAGAACGGCGAGGACCATGGCGAGTCGGGACGCGTCCCAGCCGACGACGGCGCGGCGCGGCGCGCCGTAGCTCGCCTGGGCTACCAAGGCTTGGATCTCAACGAGCAGGGGGCGCGTGCCCTCGACCCCCGCGAAGACGGTGGCGCCGGAGGCGCGCGCTTCCTTCGGCCCCAAAAAAAGCGCCGAGGGGTTGGCGACCTCCGCAAGGCCGGATTCCAGCATCTCGAAGACGCCGATTTCGTCGGTCGGCCCGAATCGATTCTTAACCGCACGCAGGATGCGAAATTCGTGGCCGCGCTCGCCTTCGAAATAGAGCACGGCGTCGACCATGTGCTCGACGACGCGAGGGCCGGCGATCTGGCCATCCTTGGTGACGTGGCCGATGAGGAGGAGGGCGGTGCCGCGGCGCTTGGCATAACGGATCAGCTCCTGCGCGCAGGCCCGCACCTGGCTGACCGTACCGGGCGCGGACTCGATGGCGTCCGACCACACGGTCTGGATCGAATCGACGACAAGGGCTGCGGGCGCGTTGCCGGCGTCGAGGGTCGAAAGGATGTCGCGCAGGCTGGTCTCGGCCGCGAGTTGGACCTTGGAGTCCTCAAGGCCGAGGCGCTTTGCGCGCAGGCGCGTTTGATCGACGCCTTCCTCGCCGGAGATATAGACGGCCGACTTGCCGGATTTGGCGAGCGCCGTCAGCGCCTGCAGCAACAACGTCGATTTGCCGATGCCCGGATCGCCGCCGATGAGCAGCGCCGAACCCGGCACGAGGCCGCCCCCCGAGACGCGGTCGAACTCGGCGATACCGGTCAGAAGGCGAGGCGGCGGCGGCGATGTGCCGGCGACCGACTCAAGCGCGATAACGCGCCCGCCGCGCGCCGAGGTTTTCGCGCCGGGGATCGCCGCGGCGTCGGCCTCCTCGGCCAGCGAATTCCACGAGCCGCAGTTTTCGCACCGCCCGCTCCATTTCGGATAGGCGGCGGCACAGGACTGGCAGACGTAGCGGGGGGCAGGGCGGGCCATGGGGTGCTCATCGAATGTCGGCGGTGTCTAGCACAAACCAAACCCTTCGGATCAGGGTGCGAATTTCTTCAGAAGTGCGGTCACGGCCGCGCGATCCTTTGCGGATATCGCCCCGATTCGGCGCTGAATGAGCGACTCAGAAATCGCCGCGAGTCTTGCGACGCGGATTGCACATGCAACGGGCAGCCCGGCCTTTCCCGGATCGGTCACGACGATGTCGTCCGTGCGGCCGCCGGCCTCAGCGGATGAAATCATGACGATCCAGTAGATCTTGTGGAAGTCATGCAGTCGGGCCGTCGACACGACCAGTCCCGGCCGCCTCTTTGAGTCCATTCCTTCGACAAATGGAAAATCGACGGCGACGACGTCCCACCGGTTATAGGTCACGGAAAGCCTCGTCGTCCTCCTTGCTGTTCCAGTCCGAGAAGGCCTCCTGCGCCAACTTCAGAAACGCTGCATCGAGCCGATCGGCCTTGGCCAGCGTGACGCCGCCTTTGCCGACCTTGAATTCGACGAGATCGCCGGATTTAAGGCCCAACCGCCTGCGCACAGACACGGGGATGGTCGTCTGGCCCTTTGACGTGACCTTGCTCAACAGCTTGTTCACGGCTCATACCCCTTACGTATTACGTAAGGAATGATAAGACGTCGGGCGTTAAAAAACAAGCGGCGCGGTGGTTCGCGTTGGCGCACGAGGGAGAAAACCCCGGATGCAATGCCGCGACGTGGGCACAGGTCTCCGACAGGCTGAAAATCGTCGCCAAAGGCAAGCTAAGCCCGCTTCGGATTTACACCATCGAGCAGCAGCGGCCCTTGATTGGTCTTAGGCGGGTGCGCGATCCGCCTGCGCTTCCGGGATGAGCGCGCGCATGCGGTTGGCGAACGAGGCAAGGCATACCTCTTTGGGCGAGAGCGGGCCCTTGGTGTAGCTTGACGAGGCCATGCCGGCTTGGACGCCTTCGACCAGCGCCGTGTCTTCGGCGTTCACTTGGCGGTTGATGCGCCAGTTGAGATAGCGCGCGGCGGTCAGTTCGCGGCTCGCGTGCGGGTAGACATAGGCGATCTCGCGGATCAGCGTTTCGGTCGGCGACACCGGAATGAACTGCATGAAATCGACCTGGTCGGGATAGATGTCGAAGGCGACGTTCGGCCAGAGCTTGTAATAGGCCCACAGGCGGCGGCGGTCGGCCGGCACGTGCGTGAAGCCGGAGAGCAGTTCCTGATACGCGCGCTCGGACCAATTCTCCGATGCGTTCTGCTGCAGCTCGCCCGACATCTTGTCGACCCATTCGCGCGCTTCGATCTTGTAGGTCGAACCGAAGAGGCGGCTGAGGCCCGGGTGCGCCACGCCGATATGCATGCCGTCGGAATAATTGTCGGCGATGTTCTTCCAGTTCACCTTGCGCGGGCGGAGCGTCACGCGGCCGTTGGGCACGAGCGTCTCGAGCGCGTAGGGTTCGAGCTCGCGCGCGTAGGGCGCCATCATCTCGGCAACGCCGGGCAAGCCCTTCTCGAAGCGCACGAAGATGAAGCCTTGGAAGATTTCCTGCTCCACGGGGTGGAGGCCGTGTTTCGTCTTGTCGAGATCGTCGAAGCCTTGCCATTTCGGGATGCCGGCGAGGCGGCCGTCGAGGCCGTAGCTCCAGGCGTGGTAGGGACAGACAAGGCGATGGCCGCACGAGCCGCGCGACGCCGGCGCCACCTTCGCCGCGCGATGGCGGCAGACGTTGTGGAAGCTGCGGAGCGTGCCCGCCGCATCGCGCAGCGTGACGACGCGCTCACCCAGCACGTCGAGCGTGACGTAGTCGCCGGCGTTGGGCGCGTCGCTGACATGGCCCACGATGTGCCACGTCTGGCGGAAGATCTTGGCCCGCTCCAGTTCGAAGAATTTTGGGTCGGTGTAGATCCAGGCGGGAAGGCTTGTGCCGTGCATCGGCAAAACCTACGCGATGGGCGCGATGCACGGCAACTGAATCATGCTAGCCTGGCCGGAGACCGATCAGCGCGGAGGCTTGCGGGGAACATGATGAGAGCGTCCATTCGGAACGTGCTCCCGGCCATTTTGATGATGTTTGCGCTCGCGGCGCCGGCGCACGCGGCGCAGTGGGTGGCGACGAGCGATTCGTGGTTTTGGATCGATCTCGACAGCCGCACCACACAGGCCGGCGTGACCTACTACGCCGAGGTTCACAGCGCGCAAGGCGGCGTGTCGCCGGACGTGGGCGGTATCGCCGGCGGCCTCACGCCCGAATTGAATCACGGCATCAATTGCACGACGGGCCAAGTCTACAGCCACATCATGACCAACAACGACGAGTGGATGAAATCGCTCGACGACGAAAACAGCACGGTGGAGCCGCAATACGCCTGGGTCGAGAGGACGGCGGAAACGCGCGCGGAAGCACTGGCGGAGACAAAGCGCATCATTTGCAATCGGTAGCGCTGCCGTGAGTGACGGCCAAACGCGCAAGAGCGTTCATCCTTCGGTATTTCTCATCCTGTTCCTACCGTTCGGGATTTCGAGCGGCTATGTGATCGTGACGCTCGGTTGGCTGCTCGCACACAACGGCGTCAGCACGGTCGAGATCGCGGGTCTCGTCGCGGTCAGCTATCTGCCGCATACGTTCAAGGTGTTTTGGGCGCCGGTGATCGACACCACGCTCAGCAATCGCACGTGGTATTTGCTTTCGACGGCCGTCACCGGCGTGCTGACGATCGTGTCGGGCCTCGTGCCGATGGACACCGCGCATTTGCCGCTGATGAGCGCGCTGGTGTTTTCTTTCAACGTGTCCCTGACGTTTCTCGGCATGTCGGTCGAGAGTTTGATGGCGCACGCGACGCCGGAGGAACAGAAGGGGCGCGTCGGCGGCTGGTTTCAGGCGGGCAATCTCGGCGGGCAGGGCTTGGGCGGCGGGCTCGGCCTGTGGCTTGCGCAATACTTCGACGCGCCGTGGATTGCGGGCGTGGGCCTCGGCGCGGTCAGCCTTGCGTGCGCGCTGGGGCTTTTCTTCGTGACGCAGCCGCTGCGCGAGCCCCACAAGGTCAACTATCTCTCGACGCTCGGCGATCTGTTGCGCGACGTATGGAGCGTGGTGCGCTCGCGTGCAGGCGCGCTCGCCGTACTGATCTTCTTCCTGCCCATCGGATCGGGGTCGGCGCAGAATCTGTGGTCGGCCGTCGCCAACGACTGGCATGCCTCGGTTGAAGCGGTCGAGCTCGTCAACGGCATTTTCAGCGGGTTGATCTCGGCCGCCGGTTGCCTCGTCGGCGGCTATGCCTGCGACCGGATGGATCGGCGAACGGCCTATGCCGTGTTCGGCCTTCTGCTCGCGGTTTGCGCGGTGATGATGGCCTTCGCGCCGCGCACCGAGCTGATGTTCGTGCTGTTCACCAGCCTCTATGCCTTCATCGTCGGTTTGACCTATGCGGGGTTCACGGCGGTCGTGCTCGAGGCGATCGGCAAGGGCGCGGCGGCTACGAAGTACAATCTCTTCGCCTCGCTCGCGAACATGCCGATCGCGTGGGTGACGACACTCGACGGGTACGCGCGCACGCGCTGGGGCACGGAAGCCATGCTGCTCGCCGACGCCGGTGCGGGCGTTGTCGGGATCATTCTCTTTGCCGCCATCGCCCTCGCGACGCGGCGGCGCGCCGGCAAACTGCAACAGGCCGCGCTTTAGGGGCGGTAGAAAATGTGAGAGCCGATCTGGGCGACCTTGACCATGTGCGAGGCCCAAGACGGCGTCACATAGCTGGCGTGATAGTAGGTGGCGCCGCGGGCGACGGGCCTCACCTTGCCGCGCGTGCGCATCACGGCTGTCGCGACGCGCCGCGCGCGTTTCCAAGCGGCCCGGTCGCGGACGAGATCCGCCCAGCGATCGCAGGTGAAGGAGAATTGGCAGCCGGTCTTGCGCTGCGACCCTTCGTAGACGACGCCGCAGATCGTCTTGGGACGGCCCGGCGTTCGCGCGCGCGCCAAGATCACTTCGGCGACCGCCTTCTGTCCCTTCGTGTTTTCGCCGCGCGCCTCGAAATAAATCGCGGTCGTGAGGCAGTTCTTCTCGCCTTGCGCGCGCTCGCCGGTGGAACCGGGATCGGCGGCCTCAGTCGTGGCGGCAGGCATAGGATCGGGGATCGGCGCCATCATCTCAACGCCCGGCTTGGATGCGGGCAGATTGGGGGTTGGCACGAGTACATCGGGCGTTGACGCGACTGCGGCAACGCTTGGTGCAGCCGCTGCTGTATCATCGGCAGCTGCCGCGTCGAACGACAACGATGCGAACGCGAGAGAGCATAACGCGGCATAAAGTGTCGTCTTGAACATACCGCGATCGTCGCGAACTACCGACATAATCATTCGTTTGAAAACCTCTGCCGTTGCATGCCGCCCGTAACAGTCCGGGCGTTGCGCGATCCACTCGCGCTGATGCCAGGCTCTGCCACGGGCAGCTTGCGGACATAGGTTTTCCGGCGATGGGGGCCAGCGTTATGACCAAGATTTAATCTGATTCAGCGGAACTGTCGGTGCGTTCGCACCAACGCACGATTGCGTGAATGCAATCGCCTGCACGAGTAGCAGCGTCCAAACCATATCCGCAACAGACGGTGCGGGATGTGAACTCACTCTTCTTCGCTAAAGCAATCTTCGTCCAGCTTCTTGAATTCCACCGTGCGGTTCGTCCGTACACAGACGTTATGCTCGATCATCATTTCGTCAGGTGCCAAAGCGGGGTTTTCTGAGTGCCTTCGCCTTGCCGCAACAATGCAGGCTGACAGCCGTACTTCACCACTGTTGCGGATTGAGGGTGAGGTGCCATTCTCATTCGCAATCCGCCTTCGCCAAAGCTTCGGCGGACAGGCTGGCGTGCGTCAGCGCTCCTAGCGCGCTACTTCCATCTTGATCGGGCCTTCGGCGCGGCCGTGGATGAATTGCTCGACGTAGGGGTTGCCCGACTTGTCGATGTCTTCCTTGCGGCCGGCCCAGATGATCTTGCCCTTGTAGATCATCGCGATCTTGTCGGCGATCTTGCGCGCGGAGGCCATGTCGTGGGTGATCGAGAGCGTCGTCACGCCCATCTCCTTCACCGTCGTCACGATCAGGTCGTTGATGACGTCGGCCATGATCGGGTCGAGGCCCGTCGTCGGTTCGTCGAAGAAGATGATCTCGGGCTCGGCCGCGATGGCGCGCGCAAGGCCCACACGTTTTTGCATGCCGCCCGAGAGTTCTGCGGGCGAGAGCTCGCCGACCTCGGCGCCCAAGCCCACCTTCGCGAGCTTCTTGATCGCGATCTCTTTCGCCTCGCTGCGGCCGAGGCCGTGGCCCTGGATGAGGGCGAAGGCGACGTTCTCCCACACCTTGAGCGAGTCGAAGAGGGCCGAGTTCTGAAACAGCATTCCGAATTTGCTGTTCACGGTTTCGCGCGCGCGGCCGGTGAGGCGCGTCACCTCCTGGCCGTCGACCTTGATCGAGCCGCGGTCGGGCGTGATCAGGCCCAGGACGCATTTGATCGTCACCGACTTGCCGGTGCCCGAGCCGCCGATGATGACGAGCGATTCACCGGGCTGAACGGAGAGATCGATGCCGTCGAGCACGACCTTGGGGCCGAAGCGCTTGAAGAGGCCTCTGACTTCGATTTTGGGCGTGGTCATCGGCTGCCCGCACCGAAGAAGATCGAGGTCATCACATAGTTGGCGGCCAGGATCATGATCGCGGCGGAGACCACTGCGTTCGTCGTCGCCGCGCCCACGCCTTGCGCGCCGCCCTTCGAGTTGTAGCCGTGGAACGAGCCCATGAGCGCGATGATGAAGCCGAAGACGGCGGCCTTCCAAAGGCCCGAGGTGACGTCGCCGGTCTTGAGGAAGTCGGCCGTGTTGTTGAGATAGGCCGCGGAGTTGAAGTCGAGCGAATAGACGGCCACCACCCAGCCGCCCATGACGCCGATGATGTCGGCGACCGCGACCAGGAGCGGCATCGTCAGCACCGCCGCGATGAGGCGCGGGGCGACGAGATACTTGAACGGGTTCGTCGAGAGCGTGACGAGGGCGTCGATCTGTTCGGTCACCCGCATGGTGCCCAATTCGGCGGCGATGGCGGCGGAAACGCGGCCAGCGACCATGAGGCCCGCCATCACGGGCCCGAGCTCGCGCGTGATGCCGAGCACGACGATCTGGGGCACCAGCGTCTCCGCGCCGATGTCGCTGCCCACGAAGATCTGCAAGGCCAAAGCGCCGCCGGTGAAGAAGGCGGTGAGGCCCACGACGGGCAGCGAAAAGTAACCGATGCGCAACATCTGCTGCACGATCAGGCGGGCGTAGATCGGCGGCATGAACGAGGCCGGGACCGCCTGCGACGCGAAGGCCGCGATACGGCCGATCTCACGCAGGAAGGCGATGACAAACCGGCCGACGAGGGCGAGGGGGTTCATCTAGTTCGCCCCGACGTAGCGGCGTTCGATGCGCGGCCCGAGGCGCGTGTAGATCTCGTAGGGCAAGGTGCCTGCGTCGCGCGCGAGTTCGTCGACGGTTTGACGGGGTCCGATGAATTCGATGGCGGCGCCGGCGCGCGCGGCGCGCTCGGGAACCGCGGAGACGTCGAGTGTGACCAGGTCCATCGATACGCGCCCGACTATGGGACATTTGACGCCGGCGATCACACCATGCCCCCTGTTCGAAAGCGAGCGCATGAGACCGTCGGCATACCCCAGGGCCGCAATGCCCAGACGCCGTGGTCCGCTTGCGGAATAGGTGGCTCCGTAACCGACGGTGTCCCCCCTGTCAATCGAACGGACCTGCAGCAGCGGCGCGGTCAAGGTTACGGTCCCGCGCATCGGGTTGGCGCCTGCTTTTCTGGGGTTTCCGCCGTAGAGCGCGATGCCGGGGCGCACCAAGTCAAACGCGAAGTCGGGGGCCAGAAAACAACCGCCGGAGGCGGCGAGGCTCAGCGGTGTGCCGGAGAATCGCTTGGCCAAGGTTTTGAAGCGGGCGAGTTGGGCTTGGTTCTTCTCGTGCTCGGGATCGTCGGAGGAGGCGAGATGGCTCATGACGAGCGCGGGCGTGGCGGCGATAGAGTCGAGGTCGTGCTCGGAGAGGCCGAGGCGCGACATGCCGGTGTCGAGATGGAGCGCGTAGGCTGCGCGCAGTCCGCTCTTCAGCCAATCGGCGACTTGGGGCGCGCTCGACAGAACGGGCGCGAGTTTGTGTTCGGCGAAGAGCGATTTGTGCGGGCTCGCGTAGCCATGCAGCACGTAGATCGTCGGCGACGGAATCGCGCTACGCAGTTCGGCGCCTTCCTCGACATGCGCGACGAAGAAAGTCTTGCACCCGGCGGCCGCCAGCGCCTTCGCGACAGGCTGCGCGCCGAGGCCGTAGCCATCCGCCTTCACGACAGCGGCGACCTCCGCCGGCTTCACCTGCGCAGTGAGGCGGCGGTAGTTCTCAACGATTGCCGCGAGATCGACGGTGAGGGTTGGGTAGGTGGAGTGCATCGAGCCCGCGCGTAGCACAGAAGGTGGAGCGAAACCAAGGTCGCGCGTTACACGTCGGCAAGCTAGCGTATCTGGATAGGTAGGTTGTCTTCCTTCGCCAGGTCGTAGAAGCGTGTGTACTGAGCTTCGAATGCCACCTCAACTTTGGTGGTTGGTCCATGCCTATTTTTTTCCACCAGGATGTCGGCGATGTGAGCTATCCGGGCCATTTTCTCCTTGTATGCAGCGTATTCTGGCGTCGCGTCAGATGGTGCCTTGGTTTCTAGATAATATGCCTCGCGATAAACGAAGATGACAATATCAGCGTCCTGCTCGATTGAACCTGATTCTCGAAGATCGGCGAGCACGGGACGTTTGTCGTCACGATTGTCGACGCCACGCGACAGTTGCGAGAGGGCGACGATGGGCACGTTCAGCTCTTTGGCCAATGTCTTGAGACCCTTTGTGATCTCCGTGACCTCCTGAACGCGATTTTCATTGCGCTTGTTTCCAGAGCCTGCGAGCAGCTGCAAGTAGTCGACGACAATTAAGCCCAGGTCGCCAGCACGTTGAAGGCGTCTGGCTCTTCCCGCAATTTGCGCAATCGAGAGACCGCCAGTGTCGTCGATGTACAATGGAAGGCGTTCGAGCTCCGTTGTCACTTGAATGAGCGCGTTCATTTCACGCTCGTCGATCTTACCGCGTCTAATCCTGCTGGCAGATACCTTGGACTGCTCCGCCATGATGCGTGTTGCCAATTGCTCGGCAGCCATTTCGAGCGAGAAGAACGCGACTCGTGCCCCGCCTTGACCTTCGCTGCGCGCCCATTCTCGCGCCGCATGAAACGCCATGTTGGTTGCAAGAGCCGTCTTGCCCATGCCAGGCCGTCCGGCAACGATGATGAGGTCGGAACGCTGCAGACCGCCGAGCAGATTGTCCAGATCAGACAGACCAGTCGCAACGCCGGTGATATGGCTTGGCGACTTGTACGCACGTTCCGCGACTTCGACAGCACCGGTCATAGCTTGCTGGAACGATTTGAATCCTCCGCCGAACCGTCCTTTTTCTGCAATTCTGTAAAGTTGCTTTTCCGCTTCTTCGATTTGTTCGGCGGGCGACAGGTCGACGGGCGGATCGTAGGCGACGTTGACGATCTCTTCGCCGACGCGGATCAGGTCGCGGCGCTGGGCGAGGTCGAAGATCATGCGGCCGTAGTCGGACGCGTTGATGACCGACGGCGAGAAGCGCGCGAGTTCGGAGAGATAGTCGGCGCCGCCGACATCCTTCATCGCGGCGTCGAGCGCGAAGTACGGGCGCAACGTCACGGGCGAGGCGAGCTGGCCCTTGCGAATGACGCGACCCAGCGCTTCGAACACGCGCTGGTGCATGGGCTCGTGAAAATGCTCGGGCTCAAGGAAGCCCGAGACGCGCTCGAAGGCGTCGTTGTTGACGAGAATCGCGCCGAGCAACGCTTGTTCCGCTTCGACATCGAAGGGGGTTTGGCGATAGTCCGGCGCGGTTTGCTGTTTGGGCGCGACCGCTAAACTCATGGAGCGATTAAGAGCGTTCCGGTTGAACCTGCGCAATCGATTGCGATGCTTTATCCACCGTCCTTGCGCGCAGGACCTCTTGCGCATTCGGAACCATGTAATCGCGTGTCAAGGGCAGCGCATCGATTCGCTTTGAGAATTGTACTTGAAAAACCATCAGTCCCTGATGCCGAAATGCCATTTCCTCGGCAGCCATGAAAAATTCCCACATGCGGCAAAAGCGTTCGTCGTAGATTTGCGCGGCACGGTCCCAATTGGCGGTGAAACGGCGGCGCCATTCGGCGAGCGTCAAGGCATAATGCAACCGCCAGATTTCGATATCGGTAACGATCAGGCCGTTGCGCTCGATATGGGGGACCACCTCGCTCAACGCTGGGGTGTAGCCGCCCGGGAAAATATATTTCGAGATCCAGGGATTGGAGACGCCCGGTCCGTCGGCGCGGCCGATCGAGTGGATCAAAGCGACGCCGTCGTCGGTCAGGAGCGATGAAATCTTTGCGAAGAAGTCGTTGTAGTGGCTGATGCCGACATGTTCGAACATGCCGATCGAAACGATGCGGTCGAATTTGCCGGAGACGTTTCGGTAATCTTCAAGGCGGAAGCGCACGCGGTCGTTCAGGTGGGCATTCGCGACGCGTTCGTTCGCGATTTTGATTTGCTCTTGGCTGAGCGTCACGCCGGTGACGTCGACATCCGCGGTCTGCGCGAGCTGCAGCGCCAAGCCGCCCCAGCCCGAACCGACATCGAGCACCGACATGCCGGGCTTCAATGCGAGCTTGGCGGCGATGCGTTGCTTCTTCTGTTTCTGCGCAGTCTCAAGCGAGTCATGCGGCGTTTCGAAGAAGGCGCAGGAGTATTGCTTGTCGGTGTCGAGGAATAGGTCGTAGAGCTTGCCCGACAGATCGTAGTGATGCGCGACGTTGTGCCTGGCGCGGCTGCGCGTGTTCCATTGCGCCCAGCGCCGCAAGAGGTAACGCGCCTTGGTCAGCCACGCGAGAAGGCCGCCGACAGAGTTCATGCCGATATTGCGCAGGGTCAGATCGAGGAAGTCTGCGATGGTGGCGCCGCCTTCGACCGTCATGCGGCCGTCCATGTACGCCTCACCGGCCTTGAGGGCGGGGTTCAGAGCAATCTCTCGCGCGACGCGCCGGTCGTGCAGCTTGATCGTCAGCGGTGGTTTTTCACGTTCGCCGAAATGGTGGGTCTCGCCCTCAGCGTCGATGACGGCGAGATGTCCTTCGCGCACCAAGCGCTTGAAGAAGATCGATAACAGGTGCATCGCTCGTGACCCCCTACGTGCGCCAGCGCGGATCGGCGCGCCTTTTGCCTATTCAGGGATATAGAACGCAAATGGCCGCCGGGAAGTTCCGGCGGCCTTTTGGTCCTGGACGGTCCTGATCTTCAGGCCGCTATTTTTCCTTCTTTTCCTTCTTTTTCCTTTCAGGCTTGACCTCCGCGGATGCCGCGTTGTCGGCCTTGGCGGCGGCGGGTTTTTCGGCCGCCGCTTTCTTCTTCTTGGGCTTGGCTTCGGCCGGGGCCTCTGCGGTCTCGTCGCCCGACGCTTCCTTTGCGGCCTCTTCGCTTTCGAAGAGCGCTTCGGCGGCGATGCGCGCTTCGTCCGCGGCGGTCATGGTGGCGATGTTCTCGCCGCGCGCCTGACGTTCGGCCTCTTCGGCGGTACGCGCGATGTTGAGCACAATGCCCACGCGCACTTCCGGGTGAAGCACGACGCGCACGTCGTGCATGCCCAGCGTTTTGATTGCCTTGTCGAGCACGACCTGACCGCGATCGACGGAGGTGCCGTTCGCCGTCACGGCGTCGGAGATATCGCGCGTGGAAACCGAGCCGTAGAGCATGCCCGTCTCGCCCGCCTGACGCAGGATGACGAAGGTCTGCTTGTCGAGCTTTGTCGCAACGCCCTCAGCCTCTTTCTTCAGCGTGAGGTTGCGGGCTTCGAGCTGCGCTTTTTCGGTCTCAAAGTGCGCGATGTTGGCCTTCGTCGCGCGCAGCGCCTTTTTGCGGGGCAAGAGGAAGTTGCGGGCGAAGCCGTCCTTCACCTTGACCACTTCGCCCATCTGGCCGAGTTTTTCGACGCGTTCGAGCAGGATGACTTGCATGATCGTTATCTCCCGCCCTTACGACACGACATAGGGCAGCAACGCCAAGAAGCGCGCGCGCTTGATCGCGGCTGCGAGTTCGCGCTGCTTCTTCGCCGACACCGCCGTGATGCGCGAGGGGACGATCTTGCCGCGCTCGGAAATGAAGCGCGAAAGAAGCTTGCCGTCCTTGTAGTCGATCTTCGGCGCGTTCGAGCCGGAGAAGGGACAGGTCTTGCGTCGACGGAAGAACGGACGGCGTCCGCCGCCACCGCCAAATCCGCCAGCACCACCGCCGCCGCCGAAGCCGCCGCGGTCACCGCCGCCGTAGCCGCCGCCTCCGCCAAATCCACCACCGCCGACACCACGGTCACCGCCGCCGCCGCCGAAACCACCACCACCGCCGCCGCCGTAGGGCGGGCGATCACCACTGCGCGGGGGCGGCCGGTCGCTACGATCTCCGCTCATGACTCAACTCCCACGTCTTTTTCGGGTCTCGGTTCTCTGTCGGGTCTGTCGCCGCGATCGGGACGGCCTTCGCGTCCTTCGAAGGTTCTCTCGGGCCGTCCTTCGAAGCCTTCCTCGTCGCCGCGGCCCCACTTCGCGTCGCGCCGTTCTTTCGCTTGCTTGGCGAGCATGCCCGCGGAGGGACCTTCCTCAAGTTCTTCCACGCGGATGGTCAACTGACGGATGACGTCTTCGTTGAGCTTCAACTGGCGTTCCATCTCGGCCACGGCCGGCCAGGGCGAGTCCAGATTGAAGAGCACGTAGTGGCCCTTGCGGTTCTTTTTGATTTTGTAGGTGAGCGAGCGCAGACCCCAATGTTCCTGCTTGGTGACCTTACCGCCGCCCGTTTCGATGATGCCTTTCAGGTGCTCGATCAATTGCTCGACCTGCGCCTGCGCCGCATCTTGGCGCGCGATAAACACATGCTCGTATAACGGCATGGGAGCTCCCTTGGGCCACGGCGCCGTTGCACGGCCCCCATGGCTGTGCACACGACGATGGACCGGCAAGGCATGTCGGGCCCTCTGCCCCGAGGAAATCTTTAGGATTTCCGCGCCTTGCGGCCGCGACCGCTGTTTGACGAGGCGCGGACTATACGGATTTGCGTTTGCGCGGCAAGGGGCATTCGGCTGCGGGAATCCCAGGGTTCCACGGGGCCACGACCTCGAAGTCACCGCAATCCCTGCGCTAGGCTCGTGGCCTGAGCGAATGCAAGGAGAACGGCGATGGCTCGCCTTTTGTCTTGGGGCGCTTTGAGTATGGCGTTGGCGCTTGCGGCCTGCGATCAGGCGAGTAAGCCACCCGAGCAGTCGAAACCCTCTGAAACGAAATCAAACGCTCAGGCCGAGACAGCGCCTGCGGCCTCTCCCTCGGTGCCGGCGTGCGCGAGCATCGTCGAGCGCATGATTGCGTTCACCTCGGCGCAGGCGAAGGACAAGCTGATCATAGAGGCTCTGGGGCCCGACTGCGCGAACCCGGCGATGTTCGCGCGGATCTTCGATGCAAACGGCCGCCTGGTCTTTGCCAACATGACAAGCGGCAAGTGGCTGATGAACGCGGAGCTGTTTCCGCAAGGATTGGGAACGCCGCAAGGCGTTGCGGAGAACCTCTACGATATCGGTGAACCCAACTCGAAGAATTTACCGGAGTGGAAGGCGGGCGCGGCGGCGCCTGCGAAAGGAGGCTACGGCGCGTATGAGGAACTCATTCCGCAGCCGGCCTATGAGCGCTTGCGCGCGCTGAACGCGACGACGCTGATCAAGCGCGGCGGCGGGGAGAGCGGCACGATCTTCATCTACGATCCGGAACTGGGCGAAGCCGTCGCCGTGGCGATCTTTGCCGTGTAAGCTGCGGTTGGGAAGATACACAAGACGGTGAGGAGACGCGCATGAGCGCCCAGGAACTCGAGTTCATCAACCAATTGTTGCGCGCCGCGCCGAAAGGCATCGCGACCGACGACTGGGTGCGCCAGCGCGAGAGCATGGAGGCGCGGCTCGCCGAATTTCCGTTGCCCTCCGCCATCGAACGCAAAGAGGTCAAAGCGAACGGCGTTCCGGCCGAATGGTCGTATGCAGCGCACGCGGCGAAGGACACGGCACTGCTTTATCTCCATGGCGGCGGGTACTGCATCGGATCCGTCAAAACGCATCGGCCTTTGACGTCGGAGATCGCGAAGAGTTTCGCCGGGCGCGTGCTTTCCGTCGACTACCGCCTCGGCCCCGAGCATATGTTTCCAGCGGCGATCGACGATGCGGTCGACGCGTATCGGTTCCTCGTGGACAGCGGGATCAAGCCTCCGCGCATTGCGGTGGCAGGCGATTCCGCGGGCGGCGGTCTCGCGCTGGCGACACTGGTTGCGATACGCGACCGCGGCCTACCGGTGCCGGCGGCCGGATGGGGCCTTTCGCCGTGGACCGATCTCGAAGGGCGCGGCAGTTCGCTGACCACGAAGACGGCAAGCGATCTGATTGTGGAACCCGACAAGCTTCACATCTATGCGAAGGCTTATGCCGGGAACCGGCGCGGCGAGCCGCTGGCCTCGCCCCTCAACGCGGACCTGAAGGGTCTGCCGCCGCTGTTGCTGCATGTGGGATCGGCGGAAGTGTTGCTCGACGATTCCGTGCGGTTCGCGGCGCGAGCGGGAGCGGCGGATGTCGAATGCAGGCTCGAAATCTGGCCGCACATGCCGCATGTCTGGCACATCTTCTCGCCGATGCTGTCGGAGGCGCGCGAAGCCGTTGCGGCGGCGACCTCGTGGCTGAACGGCAAGATAGACGCGCCTAAGTAGGATTTCGGCTCGAGCGCGAAGATGCGCTCAGGCGCCGCTGCGGTGCCGACCGTCACCGCAAGTTGTCAACAGTCTTGGGTGGAACTGCGCGCGGCTCCACCCTTGTGTTTGATTTTCCTTTTTGGGCCGTATACTGCACATCTTCTTCCCTAGCGGTCCGGTGCGGCCGATTCGAGTGGCGGGCCGCCGAGTGAGGCATGCCAATGGCCAAGATACTCGTCGTCGATGACAACGAACTCGTCCGCGCCACGACGCGCACTATTTTGCAAGGCGCCGGGCACGAGGTTGACGCGGCCGGCGAAGGCGATGCGGCGCTCAGATACGTTGCGAGCACGCCGCCCGATCTCGTGCTGACCGACATCGTGATGCCGAACAAGGAAGGGATCGGGCTGATCCTCGAGCTGCGTCGGACAGGCTACAAAGGGGCGATCATCGCCATGTCCGGCGGCGGCAAGATCGGCCCCAGCGATTTGCTGACCATGGCGCGCAAGCTGGGCGCGGACGACTGCATGCCGAAGCCGTTCCATCGCGCGGACTTGATCGCCAAGGTCGCCGCGTGTTTGGAGCGAGGCGCCGACTAGTAGCCGACCGCGGCGCCGTCTTTGCGCATTTCCGAGGCGCCCCAGTATGCGCCGGTTTGGGGGTCGCGCATGATCGCCTGGTAGCCGCCGAAGCCGCCGTCGCCGGGTTTGAGCTTGTGGCCGCGGCGCGTGAGTTCGGCACGTACGTCGGCGCCGATGCCCGTCTCAAGCTGCAGATCGCCGACGCCGCCTGCGTTCGGGCGCATCCAGTCGTCCGAGCCCTCGTGATAGAAGCGCGCGGCGTCGCCCGCTTCCTGAACGTTCAATCCGAAGTCGACGATGTTGACGACGATCTGGACGTGGCCTTGCGGCTGCATGTCGCCGCCCATCACGCCGAAGCTCATGAACGGTTTGCCGTCCTTCATGATGAAAGACGGGATGATGGTCTGGAACGGCCGCTTGCCGGGCGCGTAGACGTTGGGGTGCGCGGTGTCGAGCGCGAAGAGTTCGCCGCGATCCTGGAACATGAAGCCCAAACCGTCGGCGACGAGGCCCGAACCCATGCCGCGATAGTTCGACTGGATGAGCGAGACCATCATGCCGTCCTTGTCGGCGGCGGTCAGATAGGTCGTGTCGCCCTGCTTCAGCTTCGGTTCGCCCGGGCCGATATTGTCGTTGGCGCGGTCCATCATGATGAGCGCGCGGCGGCGGGCGGCGTAGGCGTCGGAGATCAGGCCTTTGATCGGCGGATCGTAGTAGGCGGGGTCGGCGTAGAACTTGGCGAGGTCTTCGAAGGCCAGA
>JBGOVA010000276.1:0-4590 GCA_041477875.1 Micropepsaceae bacterium
CGTTGCCCTCGCGGTCGTCGGGGGGCGATATGACGACGCCCGTCGCAATGTCGCCGAATTGGTCGAGCGCTTGCCGGAACTGTACGGCCGCGCGCTTTGTCGGCGCCACGAGGATGCCTTTCAACCCCTGCGGCCGGATGTGGCGCGTGAAGTGCTCGTTCACGTCGAAGGCGATGCAGGCGATCGTTCGCTCGGTCTGCATCAGTTCCTGGGCGCGGGCGAATTTCTTCTTCAGGTCACGGCGCTCGGAATCGTTCAATCCGGCGCAGACGCGGTCGAACCAAGCGTCGATACCGTCGTGGTTGACGACTTGGTCGGCGAGCCGGCCTTCATAGTGCAGCTTGACGACCGCGCCGTCGTCGACCGCTTCTTTGATCGTGTAGGCGTCGATGACGCCGCCGAACTTCGCGTAGGTGCTTTTTTCCGCCTTCAACAGCGGCGTGCCGGTGAATCCCAAATAGCAGGCGTTCGGAAACACCTTCCGCAGCCGCGTGTGCATGCGGCCGTATTGCGAACGGTGGCTCTCGTCGATCAGCAGGAATACGTCCGTGTCAGGATCGGCAAAGTCCCGCCCCTTGAGCGCCGAATCGAACTTGTGCAGCAGCGTGGTGACGATTCCAGCCTTCTTGATCCCGATCAACTCGAGAAGGTGCCGCCCCGTCTCGGCGCGCTCGGGGCTCAGGCCGCAGGCGACGAAGGTGCTCTTCAATTGCTTGTCGAGGTCGATGCGATCTGTCACGAGCACGACCCGAGGGTTTGCGATGTCTGGGTCGAGGGTCAGCGCCTGGGCCATCATCACCATGGTCAACGACTTGCCGGAGCCTTGCGTATGCCAGATGACGCCGCCCAAACGCGCGCCGTTCTCGTCGCGCTGCTTCACGCGGGCGAGCAGCTTGCGCACGGCGAAAAATTGCTGATAGCGCGCGATCTTCTTTTCGCCGGCATCGAATAGCGTGAACCGCCGTGCGAGGTCGAGCAGGCGCTCCGGCCGACACAACGCGAAGAGGATGCGGTCTTGTTCGGTCGCCTCCCGTCCGTCCTCGCCCAGCATCGCGATATAGGGCACCTCGGCTTCGGCAAAGCCGCCGGCGAAGGTGCGGTGACGTTCCACGGAGGTGAATGCGCGTTTCACGAACGGGACGACGGCATCCTCGGCGTCTTCCTTCTCGCGCCAATGAAACCAGAATTTCGCCGCCGCCCCGACCGTGGCGTAACGCGTGTCGTTCTTGGCCGTTGCGATGACGAGCTGAACCGTTCGGAAGAGATGCGGGACCTCGTCTTCGCCCTGGTTGCGGATTGTCTGCGAGATGCCTTGCGGGGCACCCACGCCGTCAGTCTTGCACTCGATGACTGCAAACGGGATGCCGTTGACGAAGAGCACGATGTCGGGACGGCGCGTATCCGACGAGCGGCGGCGCGCGACCTCGAACTCCGCGCAGACGTGGAACAGGTTGGCGTTGGGGTTCTCCCAATCGACGAAGCGTAGCTGCCGTCCACGTGTCTCGCCATCGATCGTCTGGTCAAGCGAAGTACCGAGCAGCAGGTAGTTTGATGCCTCCTCATTCGAGCGCAGAAGGCCCGAAACGCCGGCCGTCTTCAGGCGTTCGATCGCGGTCGCGATGTTTGCCTCGCTGAACGGGATTTCACGTCCGCCCGAGGCGTTGATCTTGTTCAACTTGGCGAGCTGCGCGGCCAGGATGTCTTCGAGCAGGATGTTCGACAGGCGATTGCGGCGCTCGCGCAGCACCTGATCCTGCGTCAGCAGCGTGTAGCCGAGGTTCTGCAACAAATGGAGTGCTGGCACCTGCGACAGATGCTGTTCGGTGTCGCGATAATCGCGCCCCAGCCCACTCACTGTGCTGCCGCCTGAATTTCGTTCGTCGTGGCTCCCCCCGGCAAAAGCGCTCCACTCAAGAGTTTGTTCGCCAAAGCAGCCTTCTGCGCCGTGAACAATTCTCGTTGGCGCTTGGCAAGCGAAACCGCTTCGTCGCAGGCACGCAATACGTCAACGACACGGCGCTGTCGGCTCAAGCAGGGCAGCTTGATAGGGAATTCGGATATGGCTCGCAGATTCAGCCCGGCCTTCGCACCAGCGTCGTTACGCGAGAGGAGGCGTTGGCGGTTCACTTCAGACGCCAACGAGTATGCGACGTATTCGGAAACGACCGCTTCATCGGAAGTGCGGACGAGAGCAATATGCTGATTCACATATGCCTCACCCAGACTCTCGTCCGCCGCGTATCCAATTCGACCCAGATCTGCAGTGATTGAAACAAGTATATCACCTGTCTCGATTTTTGTGCGCAGACCCTCTGCTGCGTTGTCTGGGAGCCGCACGTACCGCAACTGCTCTCTAAGCAGGCGAATCCCGCTTGTCGGCAGATTGCCTACCCCAAGGAATGCAGCGCCTGACGGTGCATTGTATTTTGCCCACCCACGCGATCCGCTCGTGATTAAGCTTGAAATCTGTCCGAGCGTGACCGTGATGCGTTTTGAATCATCCGAGGCAGACGTCAGGGTTTCGCGTAAGTGCTTGAGCCTCAGGTCGAGCGTTTCCGTATATCGCTTCGCCTGCTCTATTGCCTGATCCCAGGTGTGCAGAACGCTCACGATGCGGCGCTGTAAGTTGGGAGTAGGCACGCGCACTAGCGTTGGGTGAACGTCATTCCTGTTTAATGTGGGGACGCCAGTTCCACTAGCGAATCTAGCTAAGTCAAACCACTCCATGAACACGCTAACAAACTCGGGATCGTTTCCATGAAAGTCCGAGACGTACAGCGTAGTGTTTAGAGGCCAATAGTCTTCGCGAACAAAGCGGACGTCACCAATTGAACCGCTTCTTCCGGTGACAACGCCCGGGGCCTTTGCCCGCGCTTCATCGTGCCGTCCGACGATCTCTGTGGACGCGATAATAGGCACGGTTCCGTCTTTTCGCGATTGTAACGGCAGATCAAACCCGCGCTGCAGCGTTGCAAACTCGCCAAAAGGGATTTCTCGCCAAGAATCGAGGTCCTTGGTCGTTCTCATTCTCAAAGCCCTAGCTCTTTCAAGTGCCGCTTCATCTCCTTGCGGGTTTGAGCGAGGTCGGCTTCGAGCTTTTCGATCTCGATCCCCACCGCCGTAATGTCGATTTCTTCCTCTTTCTCGAACGCGTCTACGTAGCGCGGGATGTTGAGGACATAGTCGTTTGCCGCGACCTCAGCTGATGGAACGACACGGGCGTACTTGTCGGCGTCCTTGCGAGCGCGGTGCGTCGCGATGATCTTTTCGACGTGCTCGTCTTCGAGTGCGTTCTGTTTCTTGCCTTCGCGGTACTCGCGGCTCGCGTCGATGAAGATGATATCGCGCCGCGCTGCCAGGGCGCCCCCGGCCTCTCGCCGTCGGTCGAACACTAGCATGGCGATCGGAATGCCCGTGGTTGGAAAGAGGTTCGCAGGCAGTCCAACGACCGCGTCGAGCAGATTCTCGTCGATCATTGCTTTGCGAATGACGCCCTCAGCGCCGCCACGAAACAGCACACCGTGTGGCACGATGACGGCGACACGGCCCTCGCGCTCGCGCGCGGTCTCGACCATGTGGGTGACGAACGCCCAGTCCGCCTTCGACTTCGGCGGCGCACCGCGCCAGAAGCGGCCGTAGCGGTCGCTGTTGGCATTCTCCGCGCCCCATTTGTCGAGAGAGAAGGGCGGGTTGGCCACGACCACGTCGAAGCGCAGCAGCTTGTCGTCGGCGAGCAGTTTCGGATCGTTCAGTGTGTCGCCCCATTCCAGGCGCGCGCCGTCCTTGCCGTGCAGGAACATGTTCATGCGCGCGAGCGACCACGTGGCGCCGTTCGGTTCTTGGCCGAACAAGGCGAAGTCCTTCGAGCCTTGCGCCTCGATCTCCTCCGCCGCCCGGATGAGGAGCGAGCCTGAGCCGCAGGCGGGGTCGGCGATACGGTCGCCTGGCTTGACCTGGGCGAGCTTGGCGAGCAGGCGCGACAGTTGCCTGGGCGTGTAGAACTCGCCGCTTTTCTTACCGGCGCCCATGGCGAAGCGCTCGATCAGATAGATGTAGGTTTCGCCGATCACGTCCTCATCCACGCGCGCGGGGCTGAGGTCGAGCTTGGCGAAATCCTCGATCAGGTTCTTGAGGCGGCGGTTGCGGTCCTTGGTGTTGCCGAGCTTGGTTTCGCTGTTGAAGTCGACGCCGCGGAACACGCCGTCCAGCTTCCCCTTGTTCGCATCTTCGATCGCCGTCAGGGCGATGTTGATGCGCTCGCCGATGTTCGGCGCGTCGCGATGCGCGTAGATGTCGTCGAAGGTCTGCCGCTCGGGGATGATGAAGCGCTCGCGCTCCATGCGGCGGCGAATGCGCTCCTTGTCGTCGCCGTAGCGCTCGCGCATTTCGACCAGGTGTTCCTTCCACGTGTCGCTGACGTATTTCAGGAACAGGAAGACGAGGATGTAGTCCTTGTATTCCGTCGCATCGATCACGCCGCGGAACGTGTCGCATGCCGCCCATGCGGTGCGCTTGACCTCTTCGAGCTGGTCGATAATATGAATGTTTTGAGGGCATTTGGGCTCGCACTCGCCGCACTGCAGGCAGGCA
>JBGOVA010000186.1:0-8666 GCA_041477875.1 Micropepsaceae bacterium
CCTGCGCAAAGCCAAGAAGCGCACCGTACTAGCTCTGTGGGACACCATCGGTCAGATCATCGACATCTTCACACCGCCCGAATGCGCAAACTATCTGCGAAATTCGGGCTACGCGTAACTCAGGTGTCAAAATGCTCTAGTCGCAATCTCAAACCCAATGTACGCGGCGTACCGACATATGACTGAGACCGACCACCGCGTTCGCAGCGCTCTCGCTGGCGAGCTGGCATCATGGCTAGGGCCTGGCGCCATTCTGGCCGGTGCGCCGACTAAGCTTGGCGGTGGCGAATCCAGCGATTGCTACCGCTTCGACGTGGCAGAGCCGCCGTCGGGCGTTCCAGCGGCCTTGGTCCTTCGGCTGATGCGCGAGGACGAGGCCGCGGCGCACGAGTGCGCGGTTCAGGCGGCCGTCGCGGCGCAAGGGTTCCCGGCGCCGCGCATCGCCCACACGGGGTCGTCGGCGAGCGCGTTCGGCCGGCCGTTCTCGATCATGGCGTTCGTGGCCGGGCGCGATCCCGTCGCTGACGGCGCGCTCCGTCGATTGCCGCAGACCTTGGCGGAAGCAATGCGCGATCTTCACGCTCTATCGCCCGATGGGCTGAAGGCTTCGGTACGCGCGAGCGGTGCGGACCCTCGCCAAATGGAGATCGGCGCCCTCATTGACGAGTTTAGGCGTTCGCTGCGGACGGAGATCGCGCGCGGGGCACATTGGTTCGACGACAAGGGCTTTGACCCTCATAGCCATGTGCTTTGCCACGGCGATCTCCATGCGCGAAATCTGCTGATGGAGAACGGAAGCGTCGTCGCAGTGCTCGATTGGGAGATCGCACTCTTTGCGCCGCGCGAATTCGATGTCGCGCGCACGGAGCTGCTGTTGCGTTTGATGCCGGGCGTGGGTGTGGCGGCGGTTCGGCCGCTTGTGCGCCTTCTCGGCCGGCGCGTCGCGCGACAGTTCCTCGCCAATTATGCGTCGTGCTGTCCACTCGACGCGGTCGTGTTGGACAGGTGTCGAGCGCTGCACGCCTTGAGGCTCGTGGCGCTGTTGCGCACGCGCGGGGCCGCAGCGGACGGTGTGCGCCGTTTGTGGCAACCCTTCGAGCGTGAACTGGCGCTGCTATGGACGAGACTCACGGACGGACATCTGTGAAATCGCTCTGCGCGCGGGGCCGGCTGAAGTGCGTGCGCTCTCCATATGAGTTGCACCATCCGAGCCGTTGTTCTATTTTTGTTCCTTCCGATGCGCCCGCCTGGAAAGCGGGTCCGGCTGCCACTTGAAATCGTTGAACGACATGAGAGCACCGGATCAGGCGTGACATCACATGTGATGGATCCGTGATGGCATTTTTGGCTCAAATCTGCCGATGTGATGGCGTGATGGGTGGGATTGCGACTGTGTTTCTGGTGGTTGTGAGATCTCTCATCGGTACATCAGAAGTTGATACCGCTCGGAGCACCGGCCACTTCTTCAGGCGCTTCGGGCTAGAGGATTTCGAGATCGTGCTGGAGGGATGTTGAGAGTGGATACGGCCTCTCTGACGGCAACGCGGCGTGTGCTTGCTCGATGTGTTCGGCATTCAGCGCTTCGTGGATTTGGCGTGCAACCGACGTGGCGTCGGTGATGCCCGTGATCCATGTATGCACGTAGCGCTGGACTGCAGCGCCGCTGAGGCCGATTTGGATCGAGCGATGGTCGAGCGGCGCGAGAAGAAGATCGCGCTCGGGGTCCCATTGAACGCGCACAGGCGGCGAATTGTCGGACGCTGGCTTGTGGCTCAATGAACTGTTGGCCAAGGCCCATTCGAATCCTTCGCGCGTGATGTCGATCGCCAGGATACGCGTCTGGCCGTCCTTCAGGCCCCAGCCGGCGCGATACATCATCCACAGGAACGACGGCTTGATCCATGTCATGCGCGTCATGCTGAACGGTGGTGAGACGAACGTGCCTTTCGCGAGCGCGGTGTTCGCGATCTCGTCGCGGTAGGCTTGGTAGACGCGGATCGTTTTCTCGTCGTACACGGCGCGGATCTGCCGGTACGGCGTCCCCATCGTGCTAGCCGATGATCACCTTCTCCTCGCCCCACCAGAGCGGCGAGCGGGGAAGGTCGATGAACTTCTTTTCGTCTTCGAGGAGCTGGTGGCCGGCCTCCGCCGCTTGCGGCGCTGCGAGACGCTTGGCGAGATCGTCGAAGCTGTCCCACCAGAGTTGCGCCACGCCGTCATATTGCTCGGGGCCGCCGCGGGATTCGCGGATGTCTGCGCTGACGGCAGGGTCGGCGCTGTGCAGCTGCACGTAGCGGCGGATGCCGAGTACGGCTTGGTGACTGCGCACGAGCGGCGCGTGTTTGGTGAACCAGTAGTCTTGGAAGGCTTCGCGCGTCAGCTGCGGCAGGCGCACAAGGCAGAAGGTGAGCTTGATCATGTGTCGATGCCCCGATCGTCGAAGCGTGGCAGGTCGTCCGCGGTTTCGAACCAACTGATGCGGCTCGTGCGCCAGATGTGGTAGCGCGGCGGCGCGAGCGTCGGATCGTCGAGCGTCGCGGAATTGACGTCGACCTTTTCGCCCTTGTCGTCGCGAAAAAGAAGCTGCGTGCCGCAGTTGGGACAGAACTCGCGCTGCGCATGTGCGGACGAATGATAGATTTTCGGCGTGCCCTTGGTGAACTTGAAGCGCGCGAGCGGGACCGTCAGCCACGCAAGAACCGGCGCGCCGGCCGAGCGCTGACACATGCGGCAATGACAGTAGCCGCTGGCGCGGTCGCCGGCGTCAACGCGGTAGCGAACGTCGCCGCAGAGGCAGCCGCCTTCTGCCGCGTGCGTGATCGTTATCTTGCCGTCGGGGGTCATATGTCGAGTTCGCAGAGGACCGGCACGTGGTCCGACGGTTTCTCCCAACCGCGCACCTTTTGCTCGATGTAGGAGGTCTTGAGGCGGTCGGCGGCTTGCGGCGACAACAGCAAGAAGTCGATGCGCAGGCCGTTGTCCTTCTGCCAGGCGCCGGCCTGATAGTCCCAAAACGTGTACTGGCGCGGCTTGCTGTTGCAGGCGCGGAACGCATCGGTCAGCCCCAGATTCAGCATCTGACGCAGCTTGCGGCGCGAGTCGAGCTTGAACAGCGCGTCTTCGGTCCACGCCGCGGGATTGTAGACGTCGTCGGCGGTAGGAATGATGTTGTAGTCGCCGCCCAGGACCAAGACTTCTTCGTGCGTCAACAGTTCTTCCGCGCGCTCGATCAAGCGGTCCATCCACCTGAGCTTGTAGGGGTACTTGTCGGTGTTGGGTGGATTGCCGTTCGGCGCATAGATCGAGGCCACACGCACGGCGCCGGTTTTGGTCGCAATGACGCCTTCGATGTAGCGCGCGTGTTCGTCGGTCTTGTCGCCCGGCAGGCCTTCGCGAATGTCTTCGATCTTGTGCTTCGAAATCAGCGCGACGCCGTTGTAGGATTTCTGACCGAGGATCGCGCAATTGTAGCCGAGGGATTCGAATTCGAGGCGCGGGAAGTTCTGCGTCTCGCATTTGATCTCTTGCAGCAACGCGACGTCGGGCGAGGCCTGCTTGAACCAGCTCAGAACCGTGTCAAGCCGGGCCTTGACGGAATTGACGTTGAAGGTCGCGATTTTCATGCGTACCGGTTTAGCGCAAGCGCTACACTGAGCGCCAGAGCGACAGATCGGGATATCGACGTGGCATCAGAAAACGAGGCGCCTCCCGCACGCGGGCCGATTTCGTCCGAAAACGTTCCGTGGGAAACCTGGGGCGAGGGTTCGCGGTTCGGGAGCCGCTTCCGGCATCTGACGGTCGCCGCTGTCGGCGACAACTATCATATCGGCATGCAGATCGAGGAGCTCGCGCCGGGCATGCAATCCTCACCCGCGCACTACCATATGTTGGAGGAGGAGCAAGCGTTGATCCTCGAAGGCAGCGTGACGCTGCGCCTCGGCGATGCGACTTACGAAATGAAGGCCGGCGACTATGTGTGCTTCCCGGCCGGTCAGAAGGCCGGGCATTGCTTCGTGAATAACGGCACGGCGCCGTGCCGGTTTCTGATGATCGGCGAGAACAACAAGAACGAGGTCTGCGTCTACACGGACACCAACAAGGTGATGGTCCGCTCGCTGGGTAAGGGACACATCTACGACAAGGCGGCGAAGAAGGATTACTGGGACGGCGAAAAGACGCGCTAGGCCGTCAAACGGAAAAACTCGTCCCGCAGCCGCACGATGATTTCGCGTTCGGGTTCTTGATCTCGAAGTGCGAGCCCATCAGGCCTTCGACGAAATCGACTTCCGAGCCGCCGAGGAATTCGAGGGAGGCTTGGTCGATGAGGAGGCGGGCGCCGTCTTGCTCGATCAGGACGTCGTCGTCGGTGCGCGCGTCGTCGAAGGTGAACTCGTATTGATAGCCGGAGCAGCCGCCGCCGTTGACGGCGATACGGAACATGATCGCAGGACCCTCAGCGGTTGTGAGGGCCACAATACGCCTAGCGGCGCTTGTGCTGACGCGCACCGGCTCTTGTGTCACTGTTTCCATCGTAACTTTCAATTAACCTTTGGGCCGCTAAACAGCCATAACATAGCACTCTATTTAGGTTCGTGGCGCCAGGCGTCAATTGCCCGCGCCGCGTTGGAGCTGCTTCATTTGAGCGGATTTCGCGCCTCTGCCGATCTGGCGCCGTACGCGGTCTCGACCGAGACCAGCCGCGGGCGGCAATGGCGCGAGCCGGAAAGTGCTACCCGCACGCCCTTCATGCGCGACCGCGACCGGGTGATCCATTCGGGCGCCTTCCGACGGATGAAGCACAAGACGCAGGTCTTCGTTTATCACGAGGGCGACTACTATCGCACCCGCCTCACGCATTCGCTGGAAGTGGCGCAGATCGCGCGCTCGATCTGCCGCGTGCTGCGGCTGGACGAGGATTTGGCGGAGGCGCTGGCGCTCGCTCACGATCTGGGGCATGCGCCGTTCGGGCACGCGGGCGAGGACGCGCTGGCGCTCGCCATGAAGCCCTTCGGCGGGTTCGATCACAATGCGCATTCGCTGCGCTTGGTGACCAAACTCGAGCAGCGGTACGCGGAATTCGACGGATTGAATCTCACCTGGGAAACGCTTGAGGGCATCGTCAAACACAATGGGCCGGTGGTCGGGCCGAAGTCGAAAGGCGAGCCGTTGCCGCAGGCGATTGCGGAGTTCAATGCCGAGTTCGACCTCGGACTCGATACGTTCGCAAGTGCGGAAGCCCAGGTTGCGGCGCTGGCCGACGACATCGCCTACAACAACCACGATATCGACGACGGGTTGCGCGCGGGACTCTTTACGATTGAGGAGTTGTTGGCTGTACCGCTGGTCGGGCGCATCTTTTCGGAGGTGATGGATCGCTATCCGGGGCTCGACCGATCACGCCTCATCCACGAGAGCGTTCGTCGTTTGATCACGGCGATGATCGACGATTCACTTCGCGAGACGCAACGTCGCGTAACTTCATCCAAGTTGAGCACGGCGAACGATGTGCGCCTGCGTGGCGAAGCCTTGATCGCGTTCAGCGACGACATGCGCGCGAACGATCGCGCGTTGAAGTCCTTCCTTTTCAAGAACATGTACCGCCATTTTAAAGTGAACCGTATGCTCACCAAAGCGAAGCGTGTGGTCGCCGATCTTTTCGCTTTGTTTTTGGCGGAGCCCGGGGTACTCCCGACCCAATGGGGACTGCTTTGCGATGCGGGGGGCACTGCCCGCACGGCGCGCGTTGTTTCCGACTACATCGCCGGCATGACGGACCGCTTCGCTCTCGAAGAGCATCGGCGGATGTTTGCCATCGACGTGGAATTTTGACACATGCGGAAAGCACTCAAAGATCGTTGCGATGTCGGTGTATTGTCCACAGGGCACGCTGCGATTCGAGTGATTACGCCTGAATCCGTGCTGAGGGGATAACGCCATGGTCAATCCGGATCGCAATCTTTATGAGCCGCCATACGACGACGCGTTGCTCTACGACAGCGATCTCGAGCCGGAGAGACCTCGCAGCCGGCCGTTGGTCGTGCTCTTGGGCATCGTTGTGCTCGCGGCGTTCGCCGGCGTCGTTTGGGTTGCGTACAATCAAGGTGTGAAGCAAGGGCAGAATGGCAGTCCGCCGGTGTTGACCGCGGACTCGGGCCCCACGCGGATCGTTCCCGATCAATCCGCGACTTCGCCGACGATGAACCCCGCACCCGACAAAAGCTATGAGCGGCTTTGGGGCGAGACATCCGATCGCGAAGGTCAAGAGAACGTGTTGCCTCAACCTGAGCAACCGCGCAGCGTTCCGGCGCCGCAAGACGTCGCCAGCGATGCCACGGCATCGGCGCGCCCCGAAGGTTCGGCTGGCGGGCCGCTCGAATCCAAAGCGAGCGATGTGCCGCCACCGGCAGAAGATCCGCGTATGGATTCGACGGTCGGAAGCGTGAGTTCGTTGGCTGAGAACACAGGTGCGCCGCGGCCGATCACGAGCACGCCACTTTCTTCGAGCGGCACGCCCGCCATGTTCGGTTCGAAGCCTCAAAGCGAAGACATCACGTCGGCGCTGCCGCCGGTCGAAAGCGCTTCTCCGCCTGCGACCGCGCCGCGCTCACTGACGCCGACGCCCCCGAAGCCGGCTGCGACGAAGCCGGTTACGGTGATACAAACGGCGCCCGCCGCCGGCATCGCGAAACCGACGACGGCAGGTACGTCCGTCTCCGAGCGGAGCGCGGCTGCCGGTCCGAAAGTTCTGACCGCCGATCCGTCGGCGCTGCAGACCGCCGCGCCGCCCGCGTCTAGCGAGAAGCGAATTGCCGCTCTGACGCCGCCGAGCGAGACCACGGCCGCGCCCCCGCCGCCCGCGGCGAGCGACGGTTCCGTGATGATCCAGCTTGGGTCGTTCCCGAACGATGCACTTGCGGCCTCGGCTTGGTCGAAGATCAAGTCGTCGAACCAGGAGCTGCTCGGCAGCTACTCGCCATCGATCAAACCGGCGGAAATTCCGGGCAAGGGAACCTGGTACCGGTTGCGCGTGGGCGGATTCACCGACAAGGCGTCGGCGAGGGGCGTGTGCGATCAGCTGGCATCCAACGGCCAGGCTTGCATCATCGCATCAAAGTGATCTAAGCGCGGCGGGACACCCGCGTTTCGAGGGGGAGTAGAATCCGTGTCCGTGAAAGCGGTTATTTTTGGCTGCGATGGCCATGTGCTGAGTGCGGAAGAACGCCAGTTTTTCCGGGAGGTGAAGCCGTGGGGCTTCATCTTGTTTCATCGCAATTGCGGTTCGCCCGATCAGGTGCGGCGCCTGAATGCGAGCTTGCGCGAGTGCGTCGGTCGCGACGATGCACCGATCCTGATCGATCAGGAAGGCGGGCGCGTGCAGCGTCTGCGCGGCGAGCATTGGCGGGCACGTCCGGCGGCGGCGGCGTTCGGTGCGGTCAGCCGGCAGGATCCGCGCTTGGCGCGCGACCTGGCTTACGACAACGCGCGCGTGATGGCCGCGGAACTGAAAGACCTTGGGATCAATGTCGACTGCGTGCCGTGCGTCGACGTGCCGATCGAGGGCGCGCACGATATCATCGGCGACCGTGCGTTCGCGCGCGATCCGTGGGTGGTGGCCTCGCTTGGGCAATCGGTGATCGACGGGATGCTCGACGGCGGGGTGCTGCCTGTGATCAAGCACATACCGGGACACGGGCGCGCGCGATCGGACAGCCACATGGAACTGCCCGTCGTCGATACGCCGCGGGCGGAACTCGAGCGCAGCGACTTTGCGCCGTTTCGCGCGCTAGCGCATGCGCCACTGGGGATGACGGCGCACGTGGTCTATACCGATATCGATCCGACCGCGCCGGCGACGGCCAGCAAGCGCGTGATCGACGAGGTGGTGAGAGGGTTCATTGGCTTCGACGGCGCGTTGATGACGGACGATTTGAGTATGCGTGCGCTGAAAGGCTCCTACGCCGAGCGGGTTCAGGCTTCGATCGCGGCGGGCTGCGACCTCGTCCTACACTGCAATCGCGATATGGATCAGATGCGCGAGATCGCGGATGCCACGCCTGTCTTGAGCGGCAAGGCGTTGGAGCGCACTGGGCGGGCAATGGCGACTCTCAAGCCGATCCGGCCCTTTGCCGTCGCCGAGGCGCAGTCGCGCGTCGATGCGGCTATGGCGAGGGGCGCATGACAACCGATTTCGACGCTCCGCCGCCCGTGATCCTTCCCGATCCTGCTTCGGGCGAGGCGTTGATCGTCGACGTCGACGGATATGAAGGTCCGCTCGACGTCTTGTTGGCGCTGGCGCGGGCACAGAAAGTCGACTTGCGCAAGATCTCGATCTTGGCGCTCGCCGAGCAATATCTGAAGTTCATCACCGAAGCGCGGCGCATGCAGCTCGACCTTGCGGCCGATTATCTCGTGATGGCGTCGTGGCTCGCCTATCTGAAGTCAAAACTGCTGCTGCCGGAGGCGGAGACGGAGGGCGAACCGTCGGCCGAGGAGATGGCCGAGCGGTTGACGCTTCAGCTGCAGCGTCTCGAGGCGATCCGCATGGCGGCGACCCGGCTGATGTCGCGCGACCGGTTGGGCGCTGAAGTCTTTTGGCGCGGCGCGCCGGAAGGCATCCGCCTGATCAAGACGCCGGAATATTCCGACACGCTGATCGACCTCTTGAA
>JBGOVA010000256.1:0-5243 GCA_041477875.1 Micropepsaceae bacterium
GTCGAGATGGATAAGGCGCCGCTCGGCAAAATTCTCGACCGGCTCGAAGCCGGCGGATGGGTCGTTCGCAAGAAACATCCGACCGACCGGCGCGCGCGCCTGGTTTACGCTACGTCAAGGATCGACAAGTTCGCCGACGAGCTTGCCGCAGCTGCGAAGGCAACATTTGCCCAAACCCTCAAGGGTATGCGACAGCATGAGGTGAAGGATTTGATTGCGCAGCTGCAGAGGCTGCAACGCAATCTAGGCGGCGCTGACGAGTAGGCTGCGTGTGCCGCCCAAAGTTTCAACTTTGAGGGCAACATGAACTTCGACTTCTCCGACGACCAAAAAATGCTCAAGGATCAGGCACGCAAGTTCCTGACCGAGAAATGTCCGACCAAAACGGTCCGCAAGATTCTCGAAGGCGACGAGCCGTACGACAAGGCGCTGTGGAAGCAGGTCGCCGATATGGGCTGGCTCGGCACCGCGATCCCGGAAGAATACGGCGGCCTCGGCCTGGGCCATCTGGAACTGTGCGTGGTCGCCGAAGAACTCGGCCGTGCGCTCGCGCCGGTTCCCTTCTCGTCGTCGGTCTATCTCGCGACCGAGGCGATCCTCCTCGCCGGCAGCGACGCCCAGAAAAAGAAGTATCTGCCCAAGCTCGCCGCCGGCGAACTGATCGGCGCCTTCGCGATCGCCGAGGGCCCACAACCGCCGAGCCCCAAAACGATCAAAGCAACGCTCAAAGGCGGCAAGCTCGACGGCGCGAAAGTTCCCGTTGCGGACGGCGATGTCGCCGACTTCGCGGTCGTTCTCGCGCGCACCTCGGAAGGGCAGGGCGAACGCGCCCTGTCGCTCGCCATTGTCGATCTCAAAGGCGCAGGCGCTTCGCGCCGCGTCGTCAAAACCGTCGACCCGTCGCGCAGCCAAGCCGAACTCACCTTTAAGGGCGCCGCCGCCGAAGCCCTCGGTCCGGCAGGCGACGGCTGGGACCTCGCCAAGCGCGTCCTCGACCGCGCGGCGATCCTCATGTCCTTCGAACAAGTCGGCGGCGCCGATGCGTGCCTTGCCATGGCCAAGGACTACGCGATGAACCGCTATGCCTTCGGCCGCCAGATCGCCTCGTTCCAGGCGATCAAGCACAAGCTCGCCGACATGTACGTGCTGAACGAGCTCGCCCGCTCGAACGCATACTTTGGCGCCTGGGCGCTCTCGACCAACGCCCCCGACCTCCCCGAAGCCGCCGCCGGCGCGCGCATCAGTGCGACCGACGCCTTCCACAATGCCTCCAAGGAGAACGTCCAGACCCACGGCGGCATGGGCTTCACCTGGGAACTCGACTGTCACCTTTATTATCGGCGTTCGAAGACCTTGAGCCTCGCGCTCGGCGCCTCGCGTGTGTGGAAAGACCGACTGGTCAACCACCTCGAGAAAAAGAACGTCGCTTAGTTCCCATTTCCAATTGAAGGAACACACCCATGGATTTCAACGATACGCCCGAAGAAGCAAAATTCCGCAGTGAAGTGCGCCAATGGCTTGAAGCGAACGCCAAACCGAAAAGCGCCGTCGGCTTCTCCATCGAGAACCCGCGCTTCCAGCGCAACGAGCAGGAGGCGATAAAAGTCGCCAAAACCTGGCAGGCGAAGAAAGCCGCAAAAGGCTACGCCCGCATCACCTGGCCGAAGGAGAACGGCGGCCTCGGCGGCACGCCGATGCAACAGGTCGTCTACAGCCAAGAGGAAGCGAAGTTCGACGTGCCATCGGGCTTCTTCGAAATCGGCCTCGGCATGTGCATCCCGACCGTCACCCACTACGCCTCGAAGGAAACCGCCGCGCGTTACGTGAAGCCCGCGCTCTACGGCGAGGAGATCTGGTGCCAGCTCTTCTCCGAACCGTCGGCCGGTTCCGACGTCGCGGGCCTGCGGACCCGTGCGGAAAAAGACGGCGACGACTGGATCGTCAACGGCCAGAAAATCTGGACCTCTGGCGCGCATTATTCCGACTACGGCATCCTGCTCACCCGCACCGACCCCAATGCGCAAAAGCACAAGGGTCTGACGATGTTCTACCTGTCGATGAAGTCGCCGGGCGTCGAAGTCCGCCCCATCAAGCAGATGTCGGGCGGCGCAAACTTCAACGAAGTCTTCTTCACCAACGTCCGCATTCCGGACGCGCAGCGCCTCGGCAAACTCGGCGAAGGGTGGGGCGTTGCGCTGACGACGCTGATGCATGAGCGCCTGGCCGTCGGCGGCGGGCAAGGCGGCGCAGGGCCCGACATCAAGGAGCTCATCGCACTCGCCCGCGAGACCGAGTTCGAAGACGGCCCCGCGATCCGCAACGCCGCCGTGCGCGAACGCATCGCCGAATGGTACGTGCGCGGCCAAGGCCTGAAATACACGACCTACCGCACGCTGACCGCGCTCAGCCAAGGCAAGGTGCCGGGCCCCGAAGCCTCGATCGCGAAAGTCGTCGTCGCGCCGAAGATGCAGGACCTCTCGTCCTTCGCCATGGACTTGGAAGACATGGGCGGCGTGATGGTCGGCGAGGACTCGCCGATGATGGGCGCCTTCCAGCAGTCTTATATGTGGGCCCCGGGCCTGCGCATCGCCGGCGGCACGGACGAAATCCTGAAGAACATCATCGCCGAACGCGTCCTCGGCCTCCCCCCCGACATCCGCGTCGACAAGGACATCCCGTTCAACAAACTCCCGACGGGCCGGTGAGCGCGCGATTGACTCGCGCCCTGAGGTGCAACGCCATTCGCCATTGATGCGTTCAACATAAGGGCCACAAAGCCCGGGAGGACATGTCGTGAAGTTCACCTGGTTCAACCTGATGCCGTGGCCCTATCTGCCCGACGATTTCCGCGAGAAGCATCGCTCCGTCTGGGTCGACATCGACTCGCGCCTCTTCGACGCCGAGAAGAGCCACGAGGTCTACAACACCTACATGGACCTGCTCGAATATGCGGGCACGCTCGGTTTCGACGGCATCGGCGTGAACGAGCACCATCAGAACGGCTACGGCATCATGCCCTCGCCGAACATCATCGCGGCGGGTCTCGCGCGGCGCACGAAAGACGTCGCGCTCATCGTTCTCGGCAATTCGATCGCGCTCTACAATCCGCCGGTCCGCGTCGCCGAAGAATTCGCGATGCTCGACTGCATTTCGGGCGGCCGCCTCGTCGCTGGTTTCCCCGTCGGCACGTCGATGGACACGAACTATTGCTACGGCCAGATTCCGGCGCTCACCCGCGAGAAGTATCAAGAGGCGCACGACCTCATCATCAAGGCGTGGCGCGAGCCCGATCCCTTCGCCTGGAACGGCCGCTACAACAAACTGCGCCACGTCAACATCTGGCCGCGCCCGGTGCAGAAACCGAACCCGCCGATTCACATCCCGGGCGGCGGTTCGGTCGAGACCTACGACTTCTGCATCGACAACACGTATTCCTATTCCTACCTGTCGTTCTCCGGCTACATCCGCGGCAAAGCGCTGATGCAGGGTTATTGGGACCGCGTGGCAGCTCGCAACGCGCCCGACACTTCGCCTTATCGCGCCGGCTTCGCGCAAACGATCTGCGTCGCCGACACGGACGCGGAAGCCGAACGCCTCTACAGCGAACACGTCAGCTACTTCTACAACCGCTGTCTGCACGTCTACGCGGGCTTCGCCGACGCGCCCGGCTATCGCACCATCAAGACGATCCAAACCGGCGCGCTCTCGCAATACGCACCGCCGATCGACGGCTACGCGAACCTCACCTGGAAAGACTTGACCGACGGCGGCCACATCATCGCGGGCAGCCCCGAGACAGTGCGCCAGCGCATGGAAGAACTGATCAAGGGCCTCAGGGTCGGCAACATCTTCTGCCTCATGCATGTCGGGAACATGCCGAAGGAAAAGGCGATGTACTCGACGCAGCTCTTCGCCGAGAAGGTGATGCCGAAACTGCGCCACCTCTATCCCGAATTCGCCGACGACGGCCGCTTCTGGTGCAAACCGATGAAGGCCCAAGTCAAACCCGGAAGCCTGCCGCGCGCCGAAGACGCCGCGCGTCTGGCCCGCGCGCCGTCAGGCGCGCAAACGTCAAAAAGCATGGCGTAAGGGGAGGGCGATTCATGGAACTCAAAACGATCCAAACCGCGCGCGTCCCAGTCCGCTATTTCGAAGGCGGCAGCGGCAAACCGCTTGTCTTCCTCCACGGCGCGGGCGGCATCCTTCCGTCCGACCAATTCCTCGACAAGCTCGCCAAGAAGTACCACGTCTACGCGCCGCTCGTGCCGGGCTACGGCGACAGCCAGGAATACCCGGCGCTGCGCGACATGCTCGACTTCACGCTCCACACGCTCGACGTCGTGGAAGCACTCGGCCTCAAGGACCCCATCCTCACCGGCCACTCGATGGGCGGCATGATCGCGGCCGAAATGGCGGCGGTCGCGCACAACGACTTCACACGCCTCGGCCTCATCGGTTCGGCGGGCTTGTGGCTTGACGATCACCCGATCGCCGATCTCTTCGCAATGCTTCCTTACGAGATGCCGCCCTATCTCTTCCACGACGTGGAGATGGGAACGAAACTTCTGACGTCGGGCTTGGCGCTCGACGATCCGGAGTGGCTGAAAGTCTTCCTCGTGATCAACGCGCGCCAAATGGGCACGGCGGGCAAACTGCTCTTCCCCGTCCCCGATCGCGGCCTCGCCGACCGTCTCTATCGCATCAAGGCGAAAACCTTGGTCGTGTGGGGCGCCAGCGACAAGCTGATCCCGCCGGTCTACGGCGAGACGTTCAAGAAGGCGATCAAGGGCGCCCAGCTGACGGTCATCCCGAAAGCCGGCCACATGATCACGCTCGAACAGCCCGACGAACTCGTCTCGGCATTGGGGTATCTAGGCTGAAGATCGCGCGCCCTTCCTCTCCCCTCTCCCTTCCGGAATCGGAAGGGAGAGGGGCCGGGGGTGAGGGTAGGCCGCTACGCCGTACACGGATGAATGCCAGTTCGCCGCAGGGCTTATGCAAGGTGCCCGCAGTCGAGGATCGCACAACGCCCAACCCTCGCCCCCATCCCCTCTCCCCTCCCGAAGTGGGAAGGGCGAGGGGCGGAGATACCGATGATTGACCACATCTCCCTTCAAGTCGCCGACCTCGCACGAAGCGCCGCGTTCTACGACGCGGTGCTTGAGCCGCTGGGCCTCATGCGCATGGTTGAGTTCAAGGGCCGGGTGGGTTTCGGCAAGCGCTATCCCGAGCTGTGGCTGAAC
>JBGOVA010000246.1:0-5471 GCA_041477875.1 Micropepsaceae bacterium
ATTTCTACAAATCGCTCGGCTTCAAGCGCAATGCCGGTCGCACCCGAGATTTTACGACGCGCGCCGAGTTCATACGCGAACCGCAACAAGTGAAATTCCAGCAGGAACTCCCCAACCTCGGCTTCTATTCCGAAGTCGAGCGCGGCGTCGGCGAGGCGAAGCAGGAGAAGGCGACCGGCGCGCAGTGGTTGGCGACGCTGAAGAACCGGCCAGGGGTCAAAGGCGAAGAGCTTGAGCACACCGGGCTTGCGGATTGGCTGAGCGAGAACAAGGCGAAGTCGATCACGAAGGCCGAAGTTTTGGCGCACGCGAAAGACAACGCCGTCGAGCTTAAGGAGGTCACGCTACCTGCACGCCGCGAATTGAAGGTGGAGCGGCTACGCGCAAAAAGCGAGGCAATCGAATATCTGCGCACGCTTGGACATGACAATCCTGAAGAGACTTGGGGTTACGATAACCCACTCGATTACATTGAGCTTGCCTTACATCGAAAAGAGCAGCTTGGCGAACGTCTGCCTGCGGATTGGGTGAAAATAGTAAACGATGCTGCCTTTGAGGAGATAGGGACCGAAGAGCCGCCAGGCGGTTTGGCTAAATTCGAAAAGTACACCCTCCCCGGCGGCGAGAACTACCGCGAGGTGCTGCTCACGCTGCCCGATGACAGCCCGGCCAATGCCGCGAAACTCGCGGCTCTCGACAAAGAAGCGAACGATCTCGAAGCCGCCGGTGATCCGCGCTGGCGCGAAGTGTCAGCAGAGCGTGGCAGACTTTTGAGAGAGGGGGGCGCCAGCAATTTCAAATCCTCGCACTTCGATCAACCGAACGTCCTCGCGCACGCCCGCATCTCAGATCGCATCGACACCGACGGCAACAAGGTGCTGCACATCGAAGAGGTACAGAGCGATTGGCACCAACAGGGGCGGAAGGCTGGCTACCGAGGCAGCGAGAAAAAGCTGGCACCCGATCAAGTCGAAATGAAATTGCAGCCGTCAACTTCCAGCAACGGATCGCCGTATTGGGAGAGCTTCGATAAATCGACCGGCACGATGATAGGTCGCCATCCAGGAAATTTGAGCGAAGCTGAAGCACGCCAACAGGCGATCAATCTAACAGGGCATCCGTTGCCCGGATCGGTGCCCACCGCCCCCTTCAAAAAGACTTGGCACGAGCTGATGCTCAAGCGGTTGATCCGCTACGCCGCCGAGCACGACTACGACAAGATCGCCTGGACGCCGGGTGAGATGCAGGCCGAGCGGTATGACATTTCCAAGCAGGTTGACCGTGTCACCTACGACCCGGAGAGCAAGAAGCTCGTCGCCTACAAGAGCGGCGAACCTGTCGTCACCAAGGAGAAAGTCGAGCCCAAAGACCTGCCCGACATCATCGGCAAAGAGGTTGCCGACAAGCTCTTGAAAGCCGAGCCGCGTGCGGCGACGGGCGCCGATGTCAGCTATCAGGGTCACGACTTTTCGATCCGCAACACGACCGTCTATCATGCCGATGGCTCGGCAATCGACTTTGATACGCCAGCCGAAGCCCGCGCCTATGTGGATCGCGAGCGCGAGAAGACCGCCGGTCCCGTCACCGGCAAACTGCACGAACTATCCGGCGAAAATCTCAAAGTCGGCGGCGAGGGGATGCGCGGCTTCTACGACAAGATCATCCCGGATTTCCTGAACAAGTACGGGAAGAAGTTTGGGGCCAAGGTCGAGAAAACTGAAATTGATGCTGGCGAGTTCAAGGTCAACCGTGACAGTCACGAATCCACGCCTTACCGCTTAGAACGTCGAGACTCCCCGGACATTTTGGCTCGCTTCAAGACCGCCGAAGAGGCTTGGGCAGAGGCGGAACGCCGCGGCGGCGTCGAACTACCGTCGATGGAAATCACGCCGGAGATGCGCGAGTCCGTGATGAAGGGGCAGCCGCTCTTTCAACAGGAAGGCGCGCGCCAGCCTGGGGCTCAGCACTACGACGTCGAGGCCACGAAGCTATCGCCGGAAGAGCACGCGCGCACGGCACAGTTCCGTTCCGAACTCGATGCCATCGCGCAGAAGTTGATCCCCGGCTACAAGACGCAGGTCTTTGAAAAGATCAGGTCGCAGGTCGGCGACAAGGAATTCAAGGTCACCGGCGGCGCGGACTTCCTGCGCAAGGTACTCACGGTCAGCCTCGAAAGCGAGAACCCGGTCGGCACGCTTCACCACGAAGCGCTGCACGCTCTGAAGCAGGAAGGCGCCATCACCGGCCACGAATGGGCCACGCTTGAAGATGCCGCGAAGGCGCAGGGCTGGCTCGATAAGAAGTTCGGGACGGCCAACACGATCACGGAGCGCTACGCCCATCTGAACGAAGAGGGTCAGCTTGAGGAGGCCATCGCCGAGCAACTCGCGAAGGGGCGCGATGATCTCTACAAAGGTTTCGCCGAACCGATCCGCGCCGTTCTGCTCAAGCTTCACGACTTTTTCAGTTCGATCGCGGAGTCGGCACGGCGCATCTTTGGTGCCGATGCCACCGCTGAAGACATCATGCGCCAGATCGAGCGCGGCGAAATCGGGCAGCGGTTGCAACCAGGCGAAACGCCAGCCGCCGCCGCTCCAGGCGAGCCGCAAACCGCTGGCGCGTTCCAACTCGAAAGCCCGGCACAACAGGAGCAGGCTGCCGCCGCACAGGTCGAACGCCAACGCCTCGCCGCAGCGATGGCCCGCGCCGATACCCTTCGCAACGCGCTGGTCCGCAACCGTCACCTTCAAGCCATCGCGGCAAGCGGCGGTATCACGAACGCCGCGAAGACCCTCGAAAGATCAATGCACTGGGTGCCGGGCTCCGACAATCTCACCAATGCGGAGACGCAGGGGCGCGCGCTGGCGCGGTCGTGGCAGGCCGGGGTCGGAAACAAGATCAGACAGGCCGGGTTGGAGCGCGCCGCCATCAGCGGCGAACTCGACTACGACATCGCCGAAGCGCTTTGGAAAATGAACGACGGCAGCCACGCCGGAACCGCACCGGATGCGAAGGCGGCGCCCGGCGACTTCATCGGCCAAGCGATTAAACCAGCCCTCGACCTCGCCAAGGATCGCCTCAACGCCGCCGGTGCGCATGTCGGAACAGCCGTCGATTACGTGACGCATACGACGTGGGACTCTCGTCAGCTTCGCAATGCGGCGGGCAGCGGCAAGACGTTGGAGGAAGGCTTCCGGGCGTGGCTCGCCAAGGACGCGCCGCGCATGGCGGAGAAGACCTTCGCGCACATCATTCCGGTGGCGGGCGAGACCGTCGAGCAAGCGCGCCTCAAGTTCTTGCGGTCGGTCTATGAAGCGACAGTCACCGGCATCCACAAGCAGGGGCCGCACATGTCGGGCATGGCGGATGACGGCAACGGCTACATCCCGCCAGCCTACGAAGGCACCCGCAACATCGCCAAGGGCATCTCGCAGGAGCGAGTGGTCTTCTGGAAAGATGCGCGGTCGTGGGTTGACCACATGAAAGACTTCGGCGGCGGTCGCTCGATCTACGCCAACGTGATGTTGCAGACGCTGCCAAGTTCGGCGCAGCGCGTCGCGCTCATGGATAAATTCGGGACCAACCCGGCGGGGAATTTCAATTCGATCGTGCGGACGGTCGAGGAGAGATATCGCGCCCATCCCGACCTTGAGAAATTTCAGAAAGCGATCAACGGCGGCATCAAAAGCCCAGGCCTCAAGACGATGTTCAGCTATCTCGACGGCACGGCGAACATGCCGCAAAACGTCGATGCCGCGGAGCGGCTGAACCAAGCGCTCACGTGGGAAGCGACGTCGAAACTCGGCGGCGTGTCGGTCACCCACTTGACCGCCGCGCCCGGCACAATCTCAGCCGAAATGGCGCACCACGGCGTCAGCCATCTCTCGTCTATCGGCCACGTCCTCAAAGCGATTCTCACCGGGCGCGGCCCCATCGAGAAGCAGGAAATCTTGGCCGAGGCCGGTGCTTATTCGCAGGGCTACGCGCTTCGCATCCACACACTATCGCGCGATCCCGGCGCCGTTGGCCTGATGTCGTGGGCGGCATCGAACTTCATGCGCATGACAGGCTTGGAACATTTCCTCGGCCGCCTGCAGGCCGATGGCGTCAAATCGATCCTGATGACGAAGCTCGGCAACAATCTGGACCGCGAATTCAGCGCGATCGATCCGCTGCAAGCCAATCTGTTGAAGCGCTACGGCATCGGCGCGGACGAGTGGGACCTCATGCGGCGCGCCGGCGAGGATGTCCAGGTCGGCGATCAAAAGTACCTGACACCGCAAGCCGCTTCGATGATCGATGACGGCGCCGCTGAGGCGTTGTTGCGCCAGCGCGGAACGCTTGCCGCCGATGCTGACGCCGCGCGGGTTGCGCGCGAAGTCCAGCGGTTCAAGTGGCAGGTCGGCGACAGCTACCTGCAATATCTCGACGACGCCGCCTCGCATGCAACCGTGACGCCTGGCATCCGGGAGCGCGCGATCCTGTTGCGCGGCGCTCGCCCCGGCACGCTCGGCTGGGCCGTCGCGCGTGGCTTCGCTCAGTTCAAGATGTGGCCGGTCGCGGCGTGGAATCAGATCGTCAATCGCGAAATCGGCTATAGCCTTTCCAAGAAGCAGATGGCGTCGAACTTCTTGTGGATCCTGTCGCTGTCCACCGCTGGCGGCGCGCTTCGCATGGCGATCAACGACACCGTGAGCGGGCGCCCACTACGCGATTACTACAAACCGGCCACGCTGATGGCGGCGTGTGCGCAAGGAGGCGGACTTGGGATTTACGGCGATTTTTTGTTCGGGGAGGCAAACCGCGCGGGCGCCGACATCTGGTCAACGATGGCGGGGCCGCTTGCGGGCGACGTTTCCGCGCTCTGGAAAATCAAGAACCGTTTCCAGCAAGACCTCAACGAAGGGAAGTGGGAAGAGGCCCTCAACCACATGTGGCCGGACCTCGCGCACTTCGGGGTTTCGCACATTCCGTTCGCGAACCTGATCTACCTCCGTGGCGCGCTTCAGTACCTGCTCTGGTATCACCTGTACGAGGCCGCCTCGCCGGGTTGGTGGGAGCGCACAAATCGCAGGCTTGAGCGAGAGCAGGGGCGAACTATGATCGGGTATACCCCGGGCGGCGGTGTCCCGTGGGGAGTTCCCGGGCTTTATCTCGATGAGAGTGGCGGGCAAAGTAGCGGCGTTCTCGGCCAACAGGCCGCTCATTGATGACCTGAGTTGGCGCCCTTACGGACGATTAATTCGCGGCCCGTTGTGGTAAGAGAGGGCATGTCAGAATCACTCACCGCTAAACGCCTTCGCGAGGTCTTGCGATACGATCCCAAGACTGGCGTTTTCCGGTGGCGTATTCACACTGATCGAACGCCACGCGGTGGCATTGCAGGCTGTACCCGCAAGACATCCGGGCACCGCGTCATCAGGATCGATCGGCGGCTTTATCGCGCGGGGAGGTTGGCGTGGCTTTACATG
>JBGOVA010000170.1:0-9981 GCA_041477875.1 Micropepsaceae bacterium
ATGTGATCGACGCCCGAGAGAACATGCCCGAAACCCAGCCGCAGAAACTCGAAGAATCCGCTGACCGTCGCCTCGCTGCCGGCGCCGACCGTCATTTTGGTTCGGCCTTGGGTGAGCACCGCCTCGGACAGCCGGTTGCCCGGACCTGAGATGCGGATGTAGTGTACGTGGCTGACCGACACGTCGAAGAACGCCGCGACGTTCAGCTGTGCCGGCGCTTCGGCAATGCTCTTTGGGCAATCGAATCGAAGCTCGACGCGCAGATTCCCGCGTTGTGCCGTCAGGGAATGCTCTTGCTTCAATTCGCAGGACGCGCCTGCCTGCGTCGCGGAAATCTTCTTCGCGAGGTAGTCGCGCAGCAAAGCGTTCAGGTCCTGCGGTTCCTCGGTCAACTGAGTCGCGCGATAGGCGTCCACCTGAAACACGCCTTGGATCGTGTTCGCGCCCACGGTCCACGTCGAGAAGCTTTGACTGCGCGTGTGGGCGTGCGCCGATGCCGGGATAAGCACGGTCAGCGCGAGGAATGCCCAAAAACGGAACATCTATTTCGCTTCGCCTTTCGGCGCGCCGGCCGAATAGCTCACGCGGGCGCGCGACCTCAGGCTCGCAACGTAGTCGTCGAACGCCTTCTCCGTCGTTCGGTTGCGCCATTCCTCGGTGACGACGTCACGCACTTCGTCAAGCGGCGGCGGAGGGGCCTCGCTGCGATCGATGAGATGAACGAAGACGACGCGGCGGCCGATCTCAAAAGGGCCCGCGCTTTCACCCTTGTTGAGCGAGAGCGCCGCGTCGCGAACGGTCGCGCCGGCGTATTCGGCGATCTTCGACGGGATCACGGGGCCCGATGGCAGCAGCACGAGCTGCGCATGCATCGCCGCCGTGCCAGCGTCAAATCCCTTGCCGGCGTTGATGGCGGATTTCATCGCTGCGATCTGCGTCGTTTGGGTGATTCCGAACGAGACCGCCTTGACGGTCAGCAGCGGCTGAGGCGCAATCAACTTCGGCCGTTCGGCATAGAAGCGGCGCAGTTCCTCGTCGGTCGGCTCCAGCTTCGACGCGTCGGCAATCGAGAACTGAAGCATCGAGTTCACGAGCGCCTTACGCGAAGTCGGATCGGATTCCGCAAGACCGAGGTCGAGCGCGCGGCGCAGCAGCAACTCCTCGTCGATAATGCGCTCGAGTGCTTCGTGTTTCTCAGCTTCGGTCAGCGGGTTGCGTTTCGCCGATGCGAGGCCTTCGATCGCAGTGTCATAGACAGCGCGCGGGATCGGGATGCCATCGACCACGGCGACCGCATCGCCGTATTTGCTCACGGCCTCGTTGACGCCGAGTGCGGACCATATCGCCGCACCGAGACCAAGCGCTGCGCCCGCCACGAGCAGGTATTGCGGCAGGCGCTTTTTGTTTGCCGTCTCAGCCACCGTTGCCGGGGCCACTGGGTGGCGTTGCGGGAGCCGCCGGCGGTTCGGTGGTGGCCGGAGGCTGCGCCGCGGCCACCGTATGGTAGTCGAGATAGATCGGCGACGACCAGGCGCGGTGTTCGGAGGGCGACGTGCAAGCGTCCTCGCCCGAGCGATAATCGCCGTAGCACAGGGTCGCCTTGATGCATTTGCCGTTGCCGTCGCGCTCGCACTTCACGGGCTGGGCGTTGATCGTGGGCTCCGGTTCTTGGATCGCCTTCACGTAGTAGAGCGCGTCGCGCTTGCCCTTCGCGTATTCCGGATCGGTGAAGGTGAAGGTGCAGCCGTTCTGGTCGGGCCGGCACTGATGGACCAAATAGCGATCCTCGATCAGCTGCGACAGGTCTTCGCCGGCGCGCGACTGCGGACGGATCTTCACAACCTCGATGCGGGTGATCACACGCCGCTCGTCGGACGGGTTGTAGCATTCTCCCGAGCAAATGTTCTTGATGCGCTTTTCATCGAGGCCCGCTTTGGCGAAGTCGGGGCAGCCCGGCTTTTGCTTGAACGCTCCCACGGCATGCACTTCAAAGGTGGGCGCCGTCTCGGTCGTGATGCGCCCGCCCATCGGCGTTTTGGCACCCGCCGGCTCAACTGCGTCGAACCACAGCAAGATGCGCGGGCCCGACGTGGCGTACACTTCGCGGCGCTGGAGCGAATCCCAGATTGCGTCTCGTGAACGCTCGGTGGTGTGGACCGCCGCGAGTCCGCCGGCAAGCCAGAACGACGACTGACGTTCGAATTCCGTCAGCTGGAATCCCGCCATCGTCGTAAGCTCGGCTCGCGACAGGCGCTTCGACTGCGCGTCCGGTTTCGACTTGTCCTGCAGCAGACGGCCTCTCCAAGCCTCGCTGATGGGGCCGCCGGCCTCTGTGTTCCTCCGGCGGTCGACCGCTTTGTAGCCGGTACCGGGCCGTGCTCGGTGATTGTCCGACGATCCGATGAAGCCCCAATAGAAGCGCGTGGCCTGCCCGGCGGGATCGTCGAAGTTGGAAGTCGCAAGACCCGCTTGCACCGAGTTGCCCGCGCGGTGGTTGAAGGGCGGCATGAAGCAGTCGGTGCACTGGCCGGCGTCGAGCCAGTCCTCCGGCGTTTCGCCGCCGACGGCGAGGTGGCCCGCCACGCCCATATTGGCGTAATCGTCGCGCGCTTGGGCAGCCCTCTTTCCGCAGTCGAATTCGCCGACGCCGCTCTTGAGGCAACGTTCGCGAATGATCTCGCCCGCGCGCCAGCAGCTCGGCGTGTAGTTCGCGGTCGGCTGCGGGCAGGAGGCCGATTGCCCGTCGGGATTGAGGTTGACGTCCTTCCAGGAGCGGTACTCTTCCGAGTTGCCGTGGCCGGAATAGATTTCGATCAAGCGGAAGCGATCAGGGTGTTCCTTGGCGAGGAGCGCTTTGTCCCACGTCGTGCCGGGCGGCGTGTAGAAGCCCCAGCTCGAGCCATGCGGGATGATCATCGGGTTGAGTTTCTGTTCGTCGTAGAGCTTGCGCACGAGATCGCCGGGGGTCGAAGCGGATTCGTAGCAAGAATTGGGAAGCTTGTCGGACGAGGCGCTTGCGTCGCAGTCCGGCACGTCCTTGGTCAACCGCATGAACTTATTGAAGTCGAAATAGCTCTGGCGGTTTTGGATATCGAGTAAGGGGACCGTCGGCGGGATGCCGAGCGAACCGCGCAAGGTGGCGGAGGCGAGTCCAGAGGCGCCGATCGCGCGTGCCGACAGCTTGTCGTCGTCGAGGTCCTTGAAGATGACGTTCTTGTGGCCGTAGTGCTCCGACGGCAGGCGACCGACTTGCGTCCACTCGAAGCCGATGAACGACACGAGGTCCGGGTTGGGCCCATCGCCCGCGATCTTCTGGCAGGCGCGGATCGAATCCTTCGTCCGCTGCCAGCGCAACGGCGTGACCGACTCCGCGTGATCGGTGATCGACCAGAAGTCCAGAGCCGAACAATAGCGGGCGAAGTCGCAAGCGTCGGCGACGGGATGAACGCCGGGTCCACCCATGATGGGCAACGAAAACTGGAACGCGTCGGCGGAGTATGTCGTGTGGACGTGGAGGTCGCCGAAGAGGATCTGGTCGTTCGAACCTTCGGGCGCGACTGCTTTCTCGGCGGCCGTACGCGAGGCAATCACCTCGGCAGGAATCTGTTTGCCTTGGATGACGCCCGCGTCGTGCTCGTCACCGAACCAGCCTTCGCGCGCGCCGTACCAGTAGAACGCACCCGCCAAGCCCAGCAAGAGCGCTATGACGACGACCCAACCCAGGATCCTGAACATGCCCCGTCCCCGAATTTTGTTGCCCGGCCGCGAATGATCTTGCACCGAAGTCGCCGGGTGGCTTCGATTCTTGCCGAGAAGACCAGAAAAGGGCTGGCTTTCCAAGCGGGCGCCCACGCGGGCTTACCGCCAGAGCGGCCGGCCGCGCTCGCAGCATCGTGATTCCGAAGCGGGGCCTACGCAGTTGCCCTTACGGCCGTCGGCGTCACATGTTGCGCCCCTCTCAGAGGGACACACTCTATGAAACTTCGAATGGTTATGGCCGCGACTGCAGTCGCGGGCACTGCGGTTGCGGCGGGGCTCATGGCCCTGAATTTCCAGGCCGGCGCGGCGGCCAAGGGCAAGCCCGAGATCGGCGCCTGGGGCTTCGACCTGACGGCGATGGACCGGAGCGTTCAGCCGGGCGACGACTTCTTCCGCTATGCCGGCGGCACGTGGATGAAGAACACGCAGATCCCGGGCGACCGGTCGCGTTGGGGCTCGTTCAATATCCTCGGCGCCAAGTCGGAAGAAGACGTCAAGAACTTGGTCGGTGACGTGTCGAGCCACCAGCAGGCGAAAGGATCGGCCGAGCAGAAGGTCGCCGATTTCTATTCGTCGTACATGGACACCAAGGCCATCGATGCGATGGGCTTGAAGCCGTTTCAAGCGGACCTCGATCGCATCGCCGCGTTCAAGACGCACGAGGACGTCGCCGCGTATATCGGCGATCCCGCCGCCCAGGGCAATTCGCCGATCGCGTTGACCTTCGGCCTCGACGACAAGAATCCCGATCGCTATTCGGTCGATGTCGTGCAAGCCGGGCTCGGCATGCCGGACCGCGACTACTACTTGAAGCCGGATGCGAAGTTCGCGGAGACGCGCGGCAAGTATCGCGCCTATATCGAGCAGATGCTGAAGCTTGCGAACTATCCGAACGCGGGCGCGTCAGCGGATGCGATCATGGCGGTCGAAATGAAGATCGCCGAGGATCAGTGGCCGATCGAGAAGTTGCGCGATGTCGAGCTTGCGTACAATCCAAAGTCGATGGCCGAGCTCAAGGCTTCGGCGCCGGAGTTCGCTTGGGACGACGCGCTGAAAGCGTCCGGGCTCGAGAAGCAGAATTTCTTCCTGCTGCGCAATCCGGAGCCGGTGACGAAACTTGCGAAGCTGTTCCGCGAGACGCCGGTCGAGACGTGGCGCGCCTATATGACGTTCCACTATCTGAACGCGCAGGCCGACATCATGCCGACCGTGTTCGACGACGCGTCGTTCGAATTCAACGGCCGGGTGCTGACCGGACAGCCGCAAAAACGCGAACGCTGGAAGCGCGCGGTCTTGGCGCTGAGCGGGAATTTCGGCGAGAAGCCGCTGGGCCTGGCCGTCGGCCAGATTTACGTCAAGAGCCACTTTACGCCGGCCGCAAAGGCGCAAGTGAAGCAGATCGTCGCGAACTTGCTTGCGGCGTATCGCGACCGCATCTCGAAGCTCGATTGGATGACGCCCGAGACGCGCAAGGCGGCGATGCGCAAGGCGGAGACGGTGCGGGTGAAGATCGGCTACCCGGACCAATGGCGCGACTATTCGGCGCTCGAGATCAAGGCGGGCGATGCTTACGGCAACCGCAAGCGCGCGTCCGTCTGGGATTGGCACCGCCAGGCTTCGCGCCTCGCGAACAAGACCGACAAGGGCGAATGGGGCATGTCGCCGCAAACGGTGAACGCCTACTACAATCAAGTGTGGAACGAGATCGTGTTTCCGGCGGCGATTTTGCAGGCGCCGTTCTTCGATCCGAACGCCGACCCGGCCGTGAACTACGGCGCGATCGGCGGGGTGATCGGGCACGAGATGGGCCACGGCTACGACGACCAGGGCGCGAAGTCCGACGAGAAGGGCATCCTGCGCACGTGGTGGAAGAAGGCGGACGAGGACGCTTTCAAGGTGAAGGTCGTGGCGCTCGCCAAGCAGTATTCGTCCTACGAGCCGCTGCCCGGGCTGCACGTCAACGGCGACTTCACGTCGGGTGAGAACATCGGCGATCTCGGCGGGCTCACCGTCGCGCGCGAGGCCTATCACATCTCGCTCGGCGGCAAGACGCCGGCGGTGCTCGACGGGTTCACGGGCGAGCAGCGCCTGTTCCTCGGCTGGGCGCAGGTGTGGCGCTCGATCATCCGCGACGAGGCCTTGCGCCAGCAGGTGACGAGCGACGTGCACTCGCCGGCGCAGTACCGCTGCAACGGCGTGGTGCGCAACGTCGACGGCTGGTACGACGCGTTCGCGGTGAAGGCCGAGAACAAACTCTACCTCAGGCCGGAAGACCGCGTGCACATCTGGTAATCACCATCAGCGCAGCCGTGCCGGCGACAGTGCGGCTGCGTTTACACCCTCCTTGCGGATGTCGGGCGGCAAATCTTCGCCGCGAATGAGGGCGGCCGCCGTACGCGCCATGGCGGACGACGTCTGCATGCCGTAGCCGCCCTGCCCTGCCAGCCAGAAGAAGCCTGTCATTTGCGCGTCGAAGCCAACGACGGGCGTGCGGTCGGGCGCGAACGAGCGCAGGCCCGCCCATTTGTGCACGACGCGCGCGACCTTCATCGTCGTCATCGTTTCGAAGCGGTCGATCGCGAGGGCCACGTCCATTTCGTCGGGCTGCGCGTCGCAGGGCGGGGACGGCGTTTCATCGGCGGGGGTCAAGAGGATGCGGCCGGCGTCGGGTTTGAAGTAGAATGTTTCCTCCGCGTCGATGGTCAGCGGCCAATCGCGGATGTCGTGCACCGCCGGCGCATCGAGGAGAACCACTGTGCGGCGCTTCGGTTGAATGCCGAGGGGGCGCAAGCCAGCGAGCGTTGCCACTTCGTCGGCCCACGCCCCGGCCGCGTTCACGACGACAGGCGCTTCGTAGATTTCGTCGCCTGCGGTAGCGCGCCACACACTGCCGCGGCGGTCGAGAGACTCGATGCGCACATCGCAGATCAATTGCCCGCCGCGCGCTTTGAAGCCGCGCAGGAAGGCCTGATGCAATCCGTTGACGTCGATGTCGGAGGCGCCGGGCTCGAAGAGCGCTTCGGCGACCTGCTCGGGGCGCAAGATGGGTACGCGCTTCAACGCGTCCGCCACGCTGATCGGTTCGGTGCCCGCTTTCACGTCGGCGTCCTCGCGCATCGCGCGCAGGGCGGCGACTTGATCCTTGGGCGCGACGAAGAGGGTCGCGCGCGGGCTGACGAGCGGCGTTTCGGTGAAGCCCGCGGGCGGCGCGAAGAGGAAGGTCCGGCTGGCGCGGCTCAACGCGCGCACGACGGCGTTGCCGTAGATTTCCGAGAAGATCGCGGCCGAGCGGCCGGTCGCGTGCAGGCCGGGCTGGGCTTCGCGTTCGAGGAGCATGACGCGATGCGTGGGCGCCAATTCGTAGGCGGCGGAGGCTCCGGCGATGCCGGCGCCGATGACGATCGCGTCGGCCTTATAGGTTTCCATCGCTTTCCCGTTTTTTCCCGTTCTTCCCGTAGTCGGAATCGACGGGGGTCTCGAAGCGTAACAGCGTAACAAGGGCTGAATTCCGCCGATTCTGGCGTAACAAATGGCGTAACGCGTTACGGGTCATCCGTAACATGGTTCGCTGCGGACGGGCACAGTTCGCAGGCTTTCGGCATGGGAACAAATATAGAACTTCGGTCCGGATTTCGCCAGAAAAAGATTGAAACACCAAGATCACCAAGCTGCTCGGCTCAACCGTGAGGGTCTTGCGGATTTGCTCCGGCGTCGTCGGCGCAATTCGAATCATGCAACCGCGATAGCGCGCGACAGGCGCGCTGCACGAATGCAGTGCGCACGCCGTTTGAATCATGCGGCGCACCTCTCACGCGCCGCGCGTAACTGATTTCAAGGCGCGGACTTACACTTGAATCAACAATGATTCGCGGGGGCGAAGCAGACCGGACGGTCTCTTCATCGTGGCCTGCGCGCGACAAAAAAATTTCATCGTCAAAAGAATGGTGCGGGTATGACGACGAAGCGCGCTCTCGCGGGAGCCATACTGTCCCTGTGTTTTGCCGCGCCGGCCGTCGCCGGCCAAGGCTTCTATCTCAGCCTCGAAGGCGGCGCGGGCGCGGTTGCCGATTGGGAACATACGCGCACGAAGTGGACGTATTGCGGGTCCGAGTTGAAGGAGGCGCTCGCCGCCTTCGATACCGGCTGGGCGGCGTTCGGCGCCGCGGGCTATGCCATGGGCCAATGGCGCGTCGAGCTCGAGGGCGGCTATCGCCACAACGACATCGATTCCTACGTCAGGGAAGGCTGGAAGCATGTTGAGTGGGTGCGCGAAGGCGGCTCGCGGCCCGAGCCTTCGGGCGAGCTCAGCGAAGCCTCGCTGATGCTCAACGTCATTTACGATGTCCCCATTTTCGAGCGCTTCTCGCTTTCGATCGGCCTGGGCGCGGGGGCCGACTATGCGCGCTTCAAGCTCGACACGCACTGGGCGGCGGTCGACGAGGAGGATTGGCACTTCGCCTATCAGGGCATCGCGGGCGTGAACTACGCGCTCACCGAGATGACGGTCGTGTTCGTGAACTACCGTTTTGCGAACGTGCGCGACATCGGTTTCGACCCGACCCCGTATGTGCATTTGGAGGGCGAGGATTTCGAGAAGCAGGCGGCGACGGCCGGCGTGCGCTTCGCACTATTCACGCCCGCATCGCCCCCGCCTGCCCCGCCGCCGACGGCGCCGGGTCCGGTGCCGCTCAAGCGCGCCTTCATCGTGTTTTTCGGTTTCAACCAATCGAACCTCACGCCCCAGGCGCTCGCCACGATCAAGCAAGCCATCGGCGCGGTGCGCGACTCCGGCAGTGTCGCGATCCAGGTCGTCGGCCATGCGGACCGCGCGGGCTCGATCGCCTACAACAAGGCCCTGTCGGTGCGGCGCGCGAAGTCGGTCCAGAAGGCGCTGGTCGCGGAGGGCATAGCGGCCGAGGTGATTTCGATCTCAGGACGCGGCGAGAGCGAGCCCCAGGTGCCGACCGCCGACGGCGTGCGCGAACCGCAGAACCGGCGGGTGCATATTTCGTTTTGAGGCGTCGGGGCCGGCGAGAAGGAAAGAATCACGCGAAGCCGCGAAGGTAGAAAAGACGCGAAGCTGCTCTGCCTTGTTGGCAGGCTCTGCGGCGCATTCGGATCGAATGGCGCTTCGCGCCTTTTCTACCTTCGCGGCTTCGCGTGAATCTTTTTTTTGACGGCGAACGCCAATCGCAGAGTCGCATCTGCATGTTTCGGTGTGGCGTCCCCATTTTCGTCATGGCCGGGCTTGACCCACGGCTGTCCGGTTGAGTTCAAGAACAAAAATATCCGTCATGGCCGGGCAAGCGAAGCGCGACCCGGCCACCCAGCGCGTCGCGTGTCCACGCGACGGAGTGACCCCGTGCTTCAGAAAAACAGAGGTCTCTTCGCCTCGCGGACGCGAGGCGGCTGGGTGGCCGGGTCAAGCCCGGCCATGACGATCTTTTTTTGGAATTGGAGTCCCTGACAATGACGGCGGTGAGCAAGGATATTTTTGTTCTTGAACTCAACCGGACAGCCGTTGGTCAAGCCCGGCCATGACGATCTTTTTGTTGTGCGTGAGTTGTCAGATCGTTTGGCGGCCGCCGACTTGGGCTTGGGCGACCGAGGCGCGGACGATCGGAATTTCGTCGTCGGTGAGCGGCTTCATTCTTGGTTTGCGCGCGAGGGCGGCTTCGATCGCGGGGGCTAGGCGTTTCGCCTTTGCCGCCTCGCGTTCGGCCACTTGGGCGGCGAATTCGGGCATCACTTCGGCGGCGAAGAGTTCGAGCGCGGCGCAGATGTGGTCGTGGCGGTTGCGGCCGGCCTGCTGAAGCAGGATCACCTGGTCGACGCCCGACTCCTGGAATGCGCGCAGATGGAGGCGCATGTCGTCGGGCGTGCCGATGCCGGAGCCGCCCGAGGCGTTCTTCGACGCCACGATCATCTCTTCGGTGCGGTTGCCGCGCTTGGCCAGATACTCGTTCCATAGATTGGTGCGGCCGGGCACGGTGTCGTGCGCCACCAAGGCGTTGAGCGCGTAGCCGAAGAATTCGAAACCTTCGTGGCCGCGCCTGATCGCCTCCGCCCGGTCGTGGTGGAGCGAGAAGGACGAGACCATCGCGATGTTGGCGTTGACCGAATGGCCGAGCGGCACGCATTTCTCCGAGGCGATAATGCCGTAATAAATCTCGCTCCAGGCGCGGGCTTCTTCCGGGTTCACGAACGCGAAAGCGAGCGCAC
>JBGOVA010000266.1:0-5069 GCA_041477875.1 Micropepsaceae bacterium
CGAGGTGCGCGAGATTGCCAAGATGGGGCGGCATGCGGTCGATACGAACATGCTGTTCATCGACAACCTGCCGGTGCCGGCGGACGATCTGATCGGCGAAGAGGGCAAGGGGTTCGACCATCTGCTGCATGCGTTCAATCCGGAGCGCATCTTGGTCGCCGCCGAAGCGATCGGCATAGGTCAGGATGCATTGCGGCGCGCGGCGGAGTATGCGCGCGAGCGCGTCGTGTTTGGGCGGCCGATCGGACAGAACCAGGCGATCCAACATCCGCTCGCGCGGTCGTGGGCGGAGCTCGAGGCCGCCTGGCTGATGGCGATGAAGGCGGCCGCGCTTTACGACGCCGGCAAGTCTTGCGGTGTCGAAGCGAATGCCGCGAAATATCTTGCCGCCGAGGCCGCGTTCAAGGCGTGCGAAACGGCGGTGATGACGCATGGCGGCATGGGCTATGCGCGCGAATTCCACGTCGAACGCCTGTTCCGCGAGGTGCTGATCGCGCGCATCGCGCCGGTCAGCCGCGAGATGATCTTGAACTTCCTGGCCGAGAAAGTGTTGGGGTTGCCTAAGTCGTATTGATCACGCGCCTCAATTGTCGCCGCAGGCGATGGGTTGGGCCGTGACGACGCCGACGGGCGCGATCGCGGCCTTGACGTCGGGCCTAGCGCGCAGGCGCATCAGCGTCGCGCGCATCTCGCGGGCGAGCGGCGGGCGCTTGGGATTGTCGCGGCAGGTCTGCAGGTTCGCCAGCATGCCGTCTTGCTGGGTCTTGTCCTTCAGCCGCGCCAGTACGATCGCGGCGGCCTGATCTTCGTGCTTGAGGCACAAGGCGGCGTCCGTCACGAGGTCGTAGCCTTCCTCGGGCTTCTTCAGCATGTCGAGGAAGATGATTTCGGCCTCGGCCGTCTTGCCCATGCGCGAGAGCGCGCAGGCATTGACGTATTGGATGCTCTTCTCGCCGTAGCTGCTCGAATGTCCGTGCGCCTTTGCGGCGGCGGCCATCGCGTCCTGATAGCGGCCTTGCTCGACGAGCATGATGCCCAAATTTATGAACTGATTGACGAGGCTCGAATTGTCCTTTGCGTCTTGCTTCAGCAATGGTTGGAGCAGGGCGTTGGCATCCGCGAACAACCCTTGCGCTTGAAGGGCGTAGGCGACCTCGTTCCTGAGCCAGAGTTCGTATTCGGCGTCCTTGTCGTATTTCGCGAGGGACTTCAGCGCATCCTGGCCGGCCTTTGCGGCTTCGGCGTAGCGCGCGTTCAGGCGCAGCGCCGCGACGAGATGCGTCAGGGTCTTGAGGCTCTTCGGATTCTGCGCCGCGAGTTTCTGGGCGTAAGCGAGTTGGCGGGCGGGAAAATCCTGCGGCTGCAACAGCGGCGCCATGCCAGGTGCCGTCCTGAGCGCCGCGTAGCGCGCCTGCGTGCTCAATTCCATCAGCGCGTCGTATTGCGCGAGATCGGCGACGAGCGGAATGGCCTCATCCGCTCGTTTGTGATCGACGAGTTCCTGGATCAGGTATTTGTAGAGATAATCGGTCGTGATCAACGGATCAGGGCCGCGATAGTTCGCCTTCTTGAGCGCGAGAAGGAGCGTGAGGAGATCGTCGTGCCGCTCGGTCTTGAGCAGGCGGCGGCCGACGGCGAAGATGTTGCGCAGCGTCACGTCCTTGATGTCGTTCGGGTAGCTCTGCGCCAGGACGAGCAGGTCCTTGTACGCGTCGTCGTATTGCTCGAGGCCGAGATACGAGGTCAGGCGATCGTAACGGATGACGCCTTTGTTCTGTTTGTCGGCGAGCGCGAAGGCCTTGTTGAAGTCGTCGACGGCGCCCTTGTATTTGCCGAGCGCGTTGCGCGAGATGCCGCGCAGGATGAGCACCGTCACGCGGCCCTGTTGGTTGAGGCTTTCTTTCAAGATCAGCGTGGTCAGACGGTCGGCTTCGGGATACTTGCCGCTGTCGTAGGCCTTGTTCGCCGCTTTGTAGTCGGCATCGACGTCGGCGCGTGCCGGATGGTCTGGAACGATCAGGAGCGCGAATGCGGCGACCGCGATGAAACGCCACTGGGCCATGGGTAGTCTCCCTTGCCGCGATTCTTTGGCGCGATCCTAGCAGGATGGGTGCCGAGTCGCTGGCCTGGGTTACGCCGCGATCGCCTTTCCCAGCCTGGCGCGGATGATCTCCTCGGCTTGGGCGACGATGCGTTCGACGAGTTCCTTGCAGCTGGGGATATCGTTGATGAGGCCTTGGACTTGGCCGGCCGACCAGATGCCGGCGTCGATGTCGCCGGTTTCGAGGACGCCTTTGCCGCGCGTGCCGGCGACGAGTTCGCGGACCTCTTCGAATTTGGCGCCGCCGCGTTTCTGACCTTCGCGTTCGATCTCGACGACCTTTTGGCTGATGGCGTTGCGGCCGACGCGGGCGGTGTTGTGCATGGTGCGGAAGATGAGATCAGTCTGACGCTCGTCGTTGGCGACGATTTGTTCTTTCACGTGCTGGTGGATCGGCGCCTCTTTGGTCGCCATGAATCGCGTGCCCATGTTGATGCCGTCGGCGCCGAGCGCCAGCGCCGCGACCAGGCCGCGACCGTCGCCGAAGCCGCCGGAGGCCAGCATCGGGATCTTGATCTTGTCGGCGGCGGCGGGGATCAGGATCAGGCCCGGCACGTCATCTTCGCCGGGGTGGCCGGCGCACTCGAAGCCGTCAATCGAGACGCAATCGACGCCGATCGATTGCGCCTTCACCGCGTGGCGCACGCTCGTGCACTTGTGGATGATCTTGATGCCGGCGGCGTGGAAGGCGGGCATGTGCGGTTGCGGGTTGTTGCCCGCGGTTTCGACGATCTTGATGCCGCCTTCGATGATCGCCCGGCGGTATTCGTCGTAAGGCACGGGATTGATCGTAGGCAGGATCGTCAGGTTCACGCCGAACGGCTTGTCCGTCATGTCGCGCGTGCGCTTGATCTCATTCGCCAGGCGCTCGGGCGTCGGCTGCGTCAGCGCGGTGATGAAGCCGAGCGCGCCGGCGTTGGCGACCGCCGACACGAGTTCGGCCTTGCCGACGTTCTGCATGCCACCCTGAACGATCGGATGTTTGATACCGAACATCTCGGTGAAGCGGGTCTTGAGCATTTGTGTCTCCCAAAGCGTGGATAATGGAATGGCGATGGGAGGCAGAGTGACAGGGGCGCGCGGCGCCTTGCAAGTGCCGCTACGGTCCGTCAACTTTTACGCCCTTGGCGCGCAGCATTGCGATCACGCTGTCCTTGCCCACGAGGTGGGCGGTGCCGACCACGATCAGGTGCGTGCGGCCGTCGGTCATCATGCGCTCGATTTGGGGCAGCCATTTTTCGTGGCGGTCGTGCAGGACGGCTTTGCGCAAAATGGGGAAGCTGTCCATGTCGGCGTTGAAGGATTTGTCGAGGGCCACCGTGTCGCCGGCCTTCCAGGCGGAAATCATGGCGTCGATGGTTTCGGGCGTCTTGGTGACTTCGTCGAGCGTGGCGATGAGGAGCTCCACCTCTTGGTCGCGCGGCAGGTCGGCGAAGATGCGCAGTTGATCGTCTGTCGTTTCGAGCACGCCGCGCTCTTTGCCCGCCGTCTTGGCCCAATTCCAGAGTTGCACGTCGACGCCAGCGCTCGCTTCCATCGCGGCGGCGGGGTTTAGCGGCTCTCCAGGTTTCGTGTTTTGCTTGATGATCGCGAACGAACTCAGCGTGACCGCCGCCAGCCACGGGCGCATACGATCCAGGACAAGCGGATTCATGCCGAATGACCGCGCGACCTCGTCGAGCTTTCGCCGATGCTCAGGCGCCAGCATCTTGTGAAGGCTGTGATCGGGCGGCAGGAAACCGTATTTCGCGACCAGCGCACCCATCGTTTTCGGGTCCTGCGCTTCGTCGAGGTCGAGTTCGAAGACGAGCTGCTGGGCTTGCGCCAATGCGGCTTCGAGTTCAGGGCGGCGCCATTGAAAGCCATTGGGCAGGATGTGGATCGAACCGAAGAGATAGATGTCGCCTTGGGGCCCGTCGATCTTCCACAGCGCGGGTGCGGCAGCTGTCGACGTGGCCTCGCGGGCCGTGACGGGCGCAAAGACGAAGAACAGAGCCACGGCAGCGGCGACAAGAAAGGCCGCGGCGGTTCCGGCGATCGACTTGCACAACATTCGGCTTCTCCTGCAAGCGGCGCGACAGCCTAGCCGGTTCGACGGGCGTCAGTCCGTCATGTTGCGGCGACAGCGACGCGATATCCACGACCGGGTTGGACGCGAGGCTGCAATCCGCTACAAGGCGCGCCTTGTTTCGAGAGCCCGTGAGTCATGGCTGAAGTTCAAGAGATCGTCGATCGCACGCCCGCGGAAGCCGCCGCGCGGCGGCGCACGTTCGCGATCATCTCGCACCCGGACGCCGGCAAGACGACGCTGACCGAGCATGTGCTGCTGATGGGCGGGGCGATCCATCTCGCGGGTGAGGTGAAGGCCAAGCGCGACCGCCGGCGCGCGCGCTCGGACTGGATGAAGATCGAGCAGGAGCGCGGCATCTCGGTCACGACGGCGGTGATGACGTTCGAGTATGCGGGGCTTGTGTTCAATCTGCTCGACACGCCGGGCCACGAAGACTTTTCGGAAGACACCTACCGCACGCTGACGGCGGCGGACTCGGCGATCATGGTCGTCGACGCGGCCAAGGGCATCGAGGCGCAAACGCGTAAGCTGTTTGAGGTTTGCCGGCTGCGCGACATTCCCATCGTCACCTTCGTCAACAAGATGGACCGCGAGGCGCGCGATCCGTTCTCGCTGATCGATGAGATCGCGGACCAACTGCAGCTGCATGTGACGCCGGCGATGTGGCCGGTCGGGTCGGGTTTGAATTTTCGCGGGGCGATGGATTTCGAGAAGGACCACTTCCTGCCGTTCGGGCGCGAGGCGCAGCCGGTGGGCCACAACCGCCTCGCCGAGGTGCTGAGCGCGGAGGAGCACAAGCACTTGAACGACGAGATGGAGCTGGCGCGCGGCGGCTATCCGGCGTTCGATCTGCAGACGTTTCGCGAGGGGCATTTGACGCCGATCTATTTCGGTGCC
>JBGOVA010000042.1:0-22550 GCA_041477875.1 Micropepsaceae bacterium
CAAGCGGCGGAGGCGCAAGGTATTCCCGTGCGTGTGCCGACGACGCTCAAAGGCGCGGACGAACAGGCGGCGTTTCGTGCGCTGGCACTCGATGCGGCGATCGTCGTTGCCTACGGGTTGATCTTGCCGAACGCGGTGCTCGAGGCGCCGCGGCTCGGGTGCTTCAATCTGCACGCATCGCTGTTGCCGCGCTGGCGGGGGGCGGCGCCGATCCATCGCGCGATCATGGTCGGCGACAGCGAGACCGGTGTGATGGTTATGCGTATGGAACAAGGACTCGACACCGGTCCGGTGCTGGCGACGTTTCGTACGGCGATCGGCGACGAGACGACCGCGGGCGAACTCCAAGAACGTCTCGCCCATGAGGGCGCGACGTTGATGGTCGAGACTCTGGCCCGATTGGCGGGCGGTCCGGTACGCGAAGTGGCGCAAAGCGCAGACGGCGCGACCTACGCCCGGAAAATCATGCCCGAGGAGGCGCGGGTCGATTGGTCGAAACCCGCGCGCGCCGTGCTGCGGCATATCCACGGGCTCAATCCGTCGCCGGGCGCTTGGACGATGATCGGCGACTCGAGAGTGAAAATCTTGCGGGCACGGTTGACGACGGGCGGCGGCTCGGCCGGCGAGATCGTCGCCGAGCCCTTGGTCGTCGCCTGCGGCGAGGGCACATTGCAGATCGAAGAACTCCAACGTGCGGGGCGCGCGGCGCAGAGCGCGGCGGAGTTCGTGCGCGGCTTTCCGGTGCCTGTCGGCACGCGGTTCGCCTGAACATGGCGCGCTGGAAGCTCACGATCGAGTACGACGGGGCGCCGTTCTCGGGCTGGCAACGGCAGGAGAACGGGCCTTCGGTGCAAGCATCGGTCGAGCACGCGATCGCAAAGCTCACGGGCGAAACCGTGACGATCACGGCGGCGGGGCGCACCGACGCCGGCGTTCATGCGCTGGGTCAAGTTGCGCATGCCGACATCGCGAAAGCGTTCGCGCCCGCCAAGATGCGCGATGCGCTCAATGCGCATTTGCGACCGCATCCCGTCGCGATTTTGCACGCCGAGGTCGCGGGCGACGATTTCCATGCGCGCTTCGCTGCGACGGCGCGGCATTACCTCTATCGCATCGTCAACCGGCGCAGCCCGCTGACGCTCGATGCGGGCAAGGCTTGGCTGGTGCAGGTGGAGCTTGATGCAGCCGCAATGCATGAGGCGGCGCAGCGCCTTGTCGGCAATCACGACTTCACGACGTTTCGCGCGGCGGAGTGTCAGGCGAAGTCCCCGGTCAAGACGCTCGACATGCTGCGCGTGTCGCGCGCGGGCGAGGAGATACATATCGAGGCGTCGGCGCGTTCGTTCCTGCATCATCAGGTGCGTTCGATGGTGGGCACGCTGAGGCTTGTGGGTGCGGCGAAGTGGACGCCCGACGATGTGGGCGCGGCGCTTGCCGCACGCGATCGCGCGGCGTGCGGGCCGGTCGCGCCGCCGGACGGGCTTTATCTCGTGCGTGTCGACTACGGCGTCAAATCGACCAGTTCGACCTGAGCTGGCGCGATCGGCGTGCCCAAGAACAGGCTGCCGACGCGGGCGAAGCGTTCGGGCGCGTCCGTGCCCAAGAACACGGGACGCGCGGCGCCTGCACGGCGGCGCAAGGCGCGCTCGTCGAGCAGGTGCTCGACTTCGAATGCGGTGGTTGCGGCGCTGTCGACAAGAGTGACGTGCGCGCCGGCCGCTTTCGCAATAGGCGCGACCAAGACCGGGAAATGCGTGCAGCCGAGAACGAGCGTGTCGGGGTGTCGCTCGCCCGCGAAAATGTCTTTGAGGTAGCGTTCGGCCGCAAGCTCGGGGACGGGGCCCGCCGTCCAGCCTTCTTCCGCGAGCGCCACGAACAACGGGCACGCGCGCTGGGTGATTCGAGCGTCCGGCCTCAATGCATGAATTGCGCGCACGTAGGCGCCGCCGCGCACGGTGCCTTCGGTGCCGATCACTGCGATCGCGCCGCTACGGCTTGCGGCGACCGCCGCGCGGGCGCCGGGCTCGACGACGCCGACCACGGGGATCGGCGCGTAGGCTGCGGCCAGCACGGGCAGCGCGACGGCCGACGCCGTGTTGCAGGCCACGACGATCAGCTTGGGATCGAAGCGCATCAGCGCGCGCGTCGCTTGGACCGCGTAGCGGGTGACGGTTTCGGCGCTCTTGGTGCCGTAGGGCAGGCGCGCGGTGTCGCCGAGATAGACCAGGCGTTCCTGCGGCAAGCGTTTGGTGACGGCGGCCATCACGGTGAGGCCGCCGACGCCTGAATCGAAGATAGCGATCGGGGCGTCGCTCATGAACCGGGCGGGAGCCAGAGGCTTTCCGTCAACGACACGCCGAACATGAAGTAAACCTGCAGAACGAGCTCGAGCATGGTGATGCTGGCGGCCGTGCTCCAACCCGCGCCGAGGGCGGTTTGCGCGATGTAGAAGCGATAATAGAGCGTCAGGCCGAGGACGATGAAGCTGAGGTTGATCGCCTGGTCGACGCTGACGAGCCCCGCGGCGTAAAGCAGCAACGGCGGCAAATTGAACAGCGCGACGACCACGGTTCCCCAGTTGTGGGCGATGATGAGCGCGCTGTAGCGATGCTCCAGGCTCAAGAAGCGCAGGACGACGATCATGGCGATCGGAAAGATCAGCCACTGCGCGCACAGCGCCGAGGTCGAGAACAGAGCGTCTCCCAGGTCATACACATGCGCCGAGATCGGTTCCTTGTGTTGTGCTTGCTGTCCGGCCGACAGCTGCACGGTCAACAGGTCGATCAAGATATTCATGGGGATGACGACCAAGATCGCGGCAAACGAGCGAAAGAAGCCTGCGACCGTCAAGTCGAATCCCGACCACGCGCGCTCGTCGCGCATCGCCAGGCGGAAGGCGGCGTCGACCGAGCGGCGCATATAGGCGATGTCGACGTTCACGCGACGTCACCGTTGAAATAGGCGGTGAGGATGGCTTCGTAGATGCGGGTCAGAAGTTCGAGATCGCTCACGTTCGCACGCTCGTCCGTCTTGTGCATGGTCGTGCCGGCAAGGCCGATCTCGGCGACCGGGCAGTGCAAGTGAATGAAACGCGCGTCGGAGGTGCCGCCGGTCGTCGAGAATTTCGGCCGCGTGCCCGTCGTCCCGGCGATCGCCTTCTCGATGAGCGCGGTGAAGGGGCCTTCCTTGGTCAGGAAGGGATGCGCGCCGCGAACGAATTTGATCTCGTGCGATAGGCCGAACGGCTCCAGAGCGGCCTGGCACTCCTGCTCGATCCATGCTTCGAGAGCTTCGGCCGATTGCTCGGTGTTGAAACGGATGTTGAACGTCGCACGCGCCTCGCCGGGGATGACGTTCGTCGCGGGATTTCCGACATCGACGGTCGTGAATTCGAGGTTCGAAGCTTGGAAGTGCGCCGTGCCGCCGTCAAGTTTGCGGGCGGTCAAACGTTCGACGACCGCGACCAGGCCGGGCAGGGGATTCTTTGCGCGCTCCGGATAGCCGACGTGGCCTTGGACGCCCTTGACGCGGAGGTAACCCGTCAGGCTGCCGCGGCGTCCGATCTTGACCGTGTCGCCGGCGGCGAATTCCGCCGTGGGTTCGCCGACGATGCAGTGATCGATGCGCTCGCCCCGCTCCTTCAGCCATTCGAGCACGCGCACGGTGCCGTCGACCGCCGGGCCTTCTTCGTCACCGGTGATGAGCAGGCTGATCGAGCCGCGATTGCCGTGGCGTTCTTGCGATCTTGCAACCGCCGCGACGAAGGCGGCGATGGCGCTCTTCATGTCGGCGGCACCGCGACCGAAGAGCGTACCGCTCTCGACCGTTGCCGCAAAGGGACCGAAGCGCCAGGCTGAAACGTCTCCGGGCGGCACGACATCGGTGTGACCGGCGAAGCAGAAGTTCGGCGCGGCGCTGCCGAGGCGCGCGTAGAGGTTACGGATTTTCGGGCCGCCGCTGTTGAACATCAGCTCCGTGCAGACGAAGCCGAGACTCGTCAGCGCCCGTGCCAACGTGTCGATCGCGCCGCCGTCTTCGGGCGTGACGCTACGGCAGCGGATCAACTGTTGCGCGAGGGGTAGCGGATCGGCGAGCCGGGCGCGCTCTTGTGTTTCCATGGCGGCGATTTAGAACCGGGGCGGCAGTGGGGTCAATCAGACCACAGAGTGATTAACGGCGAGGAACAAAATGACGGGACGGCTGCACGATAAAGTGGCGGTGATCACAGGCGCGGCGTCGGGAATAGGGCGCGGAACCGTCGACCTGTTCGTGAAGGAGGGCGCGCGTGTCGTCGCCGCCGACGTGCAGGACGACAAGGGCGCCAAGCTCGAAGAAGAGTACGGCAAGGCTTTGCGCTATGTCAGGTGCGACGTCACCCGGGAAGGCGATATCAAGGCGGCCATCGAGATGGCGGTGAAGTCGTTCGGCCGGCTCGATTGCGTGTTCAACAATGCTGGATCGCCGGGGCCGCTCGAAAACGCGGAAACGGTGACGGCCGAAGGGTTCGATGCGGTCATGCATTTGCATGTGCGCGCGGCGCTCTTCGGCATGAAGTACGCCGTGCCGATCATGAGGACACAGGGCGGCGGCTCGATCATTTCGACCGCCTCGATCGCGGGGCTGCAGAACGGGTACGGGCCGCTGCTCTATTCGATGGCGAAGGCGGCGATCGTTCACATGACCAAGGTCGCGGCGGCGCAGCTTGGGCCGATGAACATCCGCGTGAACTGTATTTGTCCGGGGCTGATCGCGACGCCGATCTTTGCGAAGGGCATCGGGCTTGCGACGCAGGTGGCCGATCAAACGGTTGCCGCCGTCGTCGACGTCGCCAAAGACGCGCAACCGATTCCGAAGGCGGGCATGCCGGAGGATATCGCGGAGGCGGCGCTCTATCTCGCGTCCGACGCGTCGCGCTTCGTCAACGGCCATGCGCTGGTCGTCGACGGCGGGATCACGGTCGGGCCCACGGGCGAACGCCAGGCGCAAGTGTTCGCGCCGTTCCTGAAGGCGATGGGCATCGACCCCGCGGTGTTGGAACAAATGCTGGCGCCGAGGCTTACGTGATGATTATCGTGGCGGGAACAGTGCGCATCGATCCGGCCAAGATCGACATCGCGCGCGTCGAAATGGACAAGATGATAGCGGCCTCGCGGGCGGAGGACGGGTGCCTCGAATATGGCTATGCGATCGACGTTCTGGATCCGCGCGTCGCACACGTGTTCGAAGTGTGGCGCGACCGCGAGGCGCTGGAGTGCCATTTCAAGACCGCGCATATCGCCGCCTGGCGGGCGATGTGGTCCGCCATCGGCGTGTCGGATCGCAAGCTCAAGATTTATGAGGTGGAGCGGACGGCGCCGATTTGAGTTTGGGCGTGGTTTCGAGCGCGGACACAAGCAGGCTCAAGGCGGCTTCGGCGAAGGCCCACATGTTTGCCACGCGATCGGGGCTGCCGGTGCGCAGAGTGCGTGCCTCGATGAGCGGGCCGGCAACCGCAAGGCATGTGTGGCCCGCCGGGTCGCCGTAAGGATTGCCTGTCGGGCCCGCAGCGCCGGTTTCGGCAAGGCCCCATTCCACGCGATGCTTGGCGCGCACGGTCTCGGCCAGGAACTTCGCATAAGGCTCGCTGCTTGAACGCATGCCTTGTGTGGCTAGGTCCTCTCGCGTCACACCGAGCAAGCCCGTGAGAGCGCGGCCGGTATAGATCACGCCGCCGGCGGTGAAGTAGGCGGAGGCGCCGGGTACCGCGAGAAGGGCGGCGGAGATGAGCCCTCCTGACGACGACTCCGCAACGGCTATGCGCTCGCCGCGCTCTTTGAGCAGGGCTCCGGCCTTCGCGCCCATCGCAGCTAGATCGCGCATCACTCCCGCAGCAATTCGTTGATCGACGTTTTCGAGCGCGTTCGTTCGTCAACGGTCTTCACGATCACGGCGCAATAGAGCGAGGGATGATTGGGCGCGCCCGGAAGCGCGCCGGCGACGACCACCGAATAGGGCGGCACGCGACCCATATGGATTTGACCCGTCGCGCGATCGACGATCTTTGTCGACTGGCCCAGGAATACGCCCATGCCGATGACCGCGCCTTCGCCGACGATGACGCCTTCGGCGACTTCGGAGCGTGCGCCGATGAAGCAGTTGTCTTCGACGATGACCGGGTTTGCCTGCAGCGGTTCGAGCACGCCGCCGATACCGGTGCCGCCGGAGATGTGGCAGTTGCGCCCGATCTGCGCGCACGAGCCGACGGTCGCCCAGGTGTCGATCATCGTCGCCTCGCCGACATAGGCGCCGACGTTGACGAAGCTCGGCATCAACACCGCATTGCGCGCGATGAAGGCGGAGTGACGAACGATCGCTCCGGGCACCGCGCGGAATCCGGCGCGCGCGAAATCGTCGGCCGACCATTTGGCGAATTTCGACGGAACCTTGTCGTACCAATGCGCGCCGCCGGGGCCGCCGGGAGTTGCCTCCATTGGATTGAGGCGGAACGATAGCAGAACGGCTTTCTTGATCCACTGATGCGTGTGCCATTCGCCGCCGGTCTTTTCGGCGACGCGGAATTCGCCGCAATCGAGCGCAGCCAGGACTTCTTCGACGGCCTTGCGCACCGGGCCATGCGTCGCCGGTGAAATCGAGTCGCGCGAGTCCCAGGCTTCGTCGATCGTCAGCTGCAATTTGGTCCAGCTCATGGCGTGCTCCGGAGGCGAATCGTCGAGAGAAAATGCGCGAGATCGTCGGTCCTGTGATGCACATGCGGCGCCGACGGCGACGGTTCTCCCCAGCTGCGCACGGCCGGATCGGCGTGGCCCTCGGGCGCGCGAACCAGCACCGTCGTCATACCGAGACTGTGCGCGGGTTCCAAGTTGCGGTCGAGGTCTTCGAACATCGCGGCGCGCTTGGGCTCGACGTCGTGCGTGCGCAGGAACCTCTCGAAGGTCGCCACGTGCGGCTTGGGCAAGAAGTCCGCGTGCGCGATATCGAAGATGTCCTCGACGTGTTCGTGGATGCCGATCCGATTCAGAACCCGGCCGGCATGCGCGACGGTGCCGTTCGTGAACACCAGGCGCCGGCCGGGCAGGCGCTCCAGCGCGGTCGCGAGCGTCGGGTTCGGCGGTATGACCGAGACGTCGATGTCGTGCACGAAATCGAGAAAATTCTTCGGCGCCACGTCGTGGAGCTTCATTAGGCCGGCCAGGGTCGTGCCGTGATCGCGATAGTATTGCTTCTGCAGGCGGTAGGCTTCATCCGGCTCGACCCGCAGAAGATCGCAGATGAAGGCGCGCATCTTGACGTCGATCTGCGCAAACAGGTTGCAGGACGGCGGATAGAGCGTGTTGTCCAGGTCGAAAACCCAAACGTCGATTGCGGTGAAGTCTGGCGCTGGTGACAGGGGGCTGATCATGGGTTGGTCGCGGGGCGGCCGCGAAGATGCGTGATCGATGCGCGGTTCGCAACCCAACATTAACCACGATGTGCATCGGCGGGTTAAGCGGCCTTAAATTGCCAGCCGCGTAGTCTTGGTATTCGCCCCAGAACGGGGTCACGAGGCTTGAGCCGCGATGCGCAGCGCGCTGCCAGTTGCAGTACGGGAAGAGTGGGACGGCGAAGCTTGGGCTGTCGCGCAGGTTCGCTCGGCGTCTGCGCCCGCGCTCTTCGTGCGCGGAAACGGCGCGCTCCTGGCCGCAAATGCCGGGGCGGAAATGCTGCTCGAGGAAGGTGCGCTGACCGTGCCGCTGCGGGCGTTGATCGCGGACACATGCTTGATCGACAGGTCGCAGGTGGCGCGGTTGACGCGGCATGGCGATGAAGCAGGATCGTCGCCACGGAGTTTCGACCTGACTCTGATGCCGGTTCCCCGCGCAAACGTGCTGGTGGTCGCGCGCGAGGTGACGCTCGAGGCCAATCTCATATCCGCGCTGACGACGTCGCGCGAGTTGTTCCGAGATCTCGCGTTCTGTTCGACGGACTTTGCGTTCGAGACGGACGCGATGGGTTTCTTCGCGTGGGTGTCGCCGGGCGGCGCGCTCGGCTATTCGGCGGCCGAACTGCACGGCGCGCTGCCGCGCAACGCGTTCAACGGTGCGGAGGGCGTGGAAATCTTTTCCTCGCGCCAGCCCGTCAAGGACGACGAGATTCGCCTGACGGCAAAGTCCGGCGCGGAGGCGTCGATCTCGCTCACCGTCGTTCCGGTCATCGACGCGCATGGGAAGTGGTGCGGCGCGCGCGGCGTCGCGCGCGACCTGACCGCATTGCGTTTTCACGAACGCGAGGCGGCGCACGTCAAGCGGCGGGAAGAGCTGATCGGAGCGACTGTCGGCGCGATGCGCGGCCAGATCGAGCCCAGGCGCATGATGATGGCGGCGGCTGATGCCTTGCTTGCGGCGACCGAGTCGCACTGCGTGACGATCCGGCCCAAGAGCCTGGATCTGTTCGCGCGCGTCGGCCGCCCGGCGATCGGCAATGCGAACGAACTCAGCGCGGCGACAAGCTATCAGGGCCGGGCGAACGGGTCCGTCTTGCTGGCGCGGGAGGCCGGGAGGCCGGCTTACGGCGCGGAAGAGCAGGCTTTGCTCGATGCCGTGGTGCCGCATTTGGGGATCGCGATCGCGCTTGCGGAGTCGCTGTCGGCGAGCGCGTCGCAATCCTGCGCGGACCCGCTGACCGGGCTTCTCAACCGAAACGGCTTCTTCGGCGAGGCGGCGCGGCGATTGGGTTCGCTGGCGCGCGCCGGACAGTCGGGCGCCTTGCTGCTTGTCGACTGCGGCAACTTCAAAGCGATCACCGATGCATACGGTCAATCGGCCGGCGACGACCTGCTCCAAGGCGTCGGCCGTCTCTTGTCCAAGATTCGCGGCGCGCACGACGTTGCCGCACGCCTGGGCGGGAATGAGTTCGCGCTGCTGGTCGAAGAGCCGGTGACCGACTGTGCGCTGGCGAAAGCGGATCGCATTCGGGCGGACGTTGCGGCGCTGTGCAGGCAACTCGGGTTCAAGAGCGGCGTCACGCCGTCGCTGGGCCTGGCGCTCATCGAACCCGAAACGGGCGAATCGCTTGAAGATCTTGTGGCGCGCGCCGAGCGCGCGCTCGCCACGGCGAAACGCGAAGGCGGCGATCGCGTCGCGGTCGCCGAACCATCGAAAAAGGTGATGCCATGCTGAAACGGCTGCTCGGCAAGTTCTCGGAGCCGGTGCCCGAGACGAAGCGGATGACTTACGAAGACGCACGCGCGGCACTCGAGACGCATGCCCACAATGCGCGGCGTTTTCTCGCCGGGCGCAGCGATGTGGAACCCGAGATTCTGTATTACCTCGCAACCGACGATACGGTCGAGGTGCGTCGCTTGGTGGCGGGCAACCCGTCGACGCCGCAGCAGGCCAACAAGGTCTTGACGTCGGACGTCGACGACGAGGTGCGTTGCGAGCTCGCCAAGAAGATCGGCCGGCTGGTGCCGGGGCTCGATCCGAACGAAGCGTCACGCATCCGCGACCTTGCGATCGAGGTGATGGAGCGCTTGGCGCAGGACAGTCTGCCGCGGGTTCGCGCCCTACTGGCCGAGGAGATCAAGTCTTCGCGCAACGTGCCAGCGCATATCGTGAAGCAGCTGGCGCGCGATCTCGAGCTCATCGTGTGCGCGCCGGTGCTCGAATACTCACCGCTGTTGTCGGACGACGACCTTGTCGAACTCGTCGCGGGGGCGCGGGTCGAGGGCAGCCTGTCGGCGGTCGCCCGTCGGTCGTCGGTCGGCGCAACGGTCGCCGACGCGGTCGTCGCGTCGCTCGACGTTTCGGCGATCGCCGCGCTGCTTGCGAACCCGAACGCGCAGATTCGCGAAGAAACGCTCGACCGCGTGATCGAGAACGCATCGGCGGTCGAGGCGTGGCATCAGCCCGTGGTGATGCGCGCGGACTTGTCGCTGCGCGCCGTGCGCCGCATCGCGGGTTTCGTCAGCGCCGTGTTGCTCAGGACCCTGTGCGAGCGCAGCGGCTTGGACGAGGAGACCGCAACGCATCTCAACAAGCGCGTGCGCGAACGCATCGAGCACGAGGCGCTGGACGAAGATCCGTCAGCGGTCGAAGCCAGGATGCAGGCTGCGGTTCAAGAGGCGGCCGCGCAGGGCAAACTCGACGACGAGTTCGTGCTAAAGGCGGCGGAGGCAGGCGACCGTCGCACCGTCGCGCTTGCGCTGGCGACGCTCGCGAATGTGCCGCGGCCGATCGTCGACCGCATCTTGGTCAGCCAGTCGGGCAAGGCGATCACGGCGCTTGTGTGGCGCGCGAAGTTGCATATGCGCGTGTCGGTGAAGGTGCAGGCCGCGATCGGACATCTGCCCAATTCGAAGATGGTCATGGCGCGCGAAGGCATTCATTTCCCGCTGTCGGAGGAAGAGTTGCTCTGGCACCTGAACTATTTCGGGGTCGGCGCGTAGTTCTCTATTGGTTCGCGTCTTCGCGGCGCGGGGCGAACTCGAAGGTGATGCCCGGGCGCCCGCCGGTGTCGATTTGAAGGAAGCCAGTGCTCTCGAAACCGCGACCGGAGCAATCGCTCGCGTCCTCGATCTGGAAGAGCGAATCGCGCGTGCAGAACGGCACCGTGCCGCCCCACGTCTGATCGACGCCTTCGGTGCGTTCGGCGGCGGCGAAGGCGTAGATGTAGCGGTCGACCAAGCGATCCTTGATCACTTTCTCGCATTGCCCGGGTTGCAGGCGCCACCAGCCCTGGCTTTGCTTCTTGCCTTGCTGGTCGATGCCGAGCGCGGACCACACGATGTCTTGCGTGCGGTTGCAGAAGGTCAACCCTGCCGCGGCCTGACCCTTCGCCGCCTCCGCCAAAAGCTTGGTGTACATGCCCGACGCGTCGGAGGCGGACACAATGCCGAGCGAGGATCGCGCCTGCGACAGGGCCTCGCTGAATTTCGGACCGGCCGCGCCGTCGATCGGGCCGTCGAAGCGTCCGATGTCGTAGAGAAGGCGCTGGAGACCCGCGATGCGCGCCTGCTCGAGCGATTTGAAGTTCGCCGATTCCGTCAACGTCGTCGTCCACGCGGATTTTCCGCTGGTTTCGACCTTGGCGAAACCTTGCGCCTCGAAACCCGGGCCGCATTGGTCGCTGCCGTCGCTGGTCGCCTGGAAGTTGGCTTTACCGGTGCACAGCGTCTGCGTGCCGCCCCAGGTGCGGATCGAACCGGTGTGTGCAAAGGACGAACGGGCGAAGCTGTAGTAAGCAGGCTGCGAGAGCGTGCCTTTGATGACGATTTTGCATTCGCCGGCCGGGATGATCCACCAGCCGCGCGTCGCCCACAGTCCGCCGTTGCGGATGCCGACGGCGACCGAGACGGCGTAAGACGTGCGATTGCAAAAGGTGTAGTCGCTGGTCGCGTTTTTGACCGGGCGTTCGGGTTGGAGTGCCGCGGTCGTGGTCGGCGGCTCGCCGGTGCCGGCGGTCGCCGGGATCGGGATGATCCGCGGCTTCGACGACGACTTCGGCGTTTTCGGTTTTGTCGGATTGAGTTCCGTGCCCGGCGTCATCGGCAAGATCACGGGGCGCGCGGGCAAGGACGGGGGCGGGGTCTCGTCGCCTTCCGTCTGCTGGGCCGATGCCGCGCCTATCGTGGTCGCCAACGCGATGCCGGTCAGTAGCGAAATGCGCCGCAACTGCTTCGCCGTCACTTCACGCCCTTAGGTGCTGGTTTTCAGCTTTTACGATCATGGTGCCCGCGCCATGCTCTGTAAACAGCTCAATCAGAAGCACGTGCTGAATGCGCCCGTCGAGAATGACAGCCGCGGTCACGCCGTGCTCGACGGCTTCGATGCAGGTCTGCACCTTCGGGATCATACCCCCGGAAATCGTGCCGTCCGCGATAAGGGCGCGCGCTTCGGTTGTGGTCAGCTGCTCGATCAAGTTCCCGTTGCGATCCATTACACCAGGGACATCCGTCAGCAACAACAGGCGATTGGCGTGCAGCGCACCCGCAACGGCGCCGGCGACGGTGTCGGCGTTGATGTTGTAGGTTTCGCCCGCCCGACCCACGCCCACAGGCGCGATCACGGCGATCATGTCGGCGCGCACGATCGTTTGCAGAACTTCGGTGTTGACCTGCTCCGGCTCGCCCACGAAGCCCAGATCGACCGGTTGCAGTTGTCCGGTCTGCGGATCTTTCGTTGTGTGCTGCAGTTTCTTGGCGATGATCAGCTGGCCGTCCTTGCCCGAGACGCCGACGGCCCGTCCGCCGGCGTTGTTGATGGCGGAGACGATCTGTTTGTTGATCGTGCCGGTCAGCACCATTTCGACCACGTCGATCGCGGCCTGGTCGGTCACGCGCAAGCCGTCGACGAACGAGGTCTTGATCTCCAAGCGCTTCAGCATCGCGCCGATCTGCGGGCCGCCGCCGTGGACCACGACGGGGTCGATGCCGGTCTGGCGCATCAACACGATGTCTTGCGCGAAGTGTTCGGCGACGCCTTCCTCGCCCATCGCGTTGCCGCCGTATTTCACCACCACTGTCTTCTGGTCGTAGCGCAGGATATAAGGCAGGGCTTCGGTCAGGACGCGCGCGGTCGCGCGCCACTTCGCGAGCTGACGCAGGCTTTGGACGCGGTCGTCCTTGCCTTGATACGTGATGTCGTCCGAACCGGAACTCATATGCGCCTTCCGCCAGCGGCGGCCTTATATCCCTTTTCTCCCGCGCGTGCCACGAGGGCCAGGTGGGCGCGAAGCTCGGCGATGCCGGCACCGGTTTCGGCAGACGTCGCGAAAACCTCGGGGTGACCCGCCGTATGCTCGCCAGCAAGCCGCAGGGCATCGTTAATCGAGCGCTCGCGCTCGGTCGCGGTAAGCTTGTCGATCTTTGTCAGAACGAAGTGAAACGACACGGCCGACGAGTCGAGCAGGGCCATCATCTCGCGATCATTTGCTTGTGCGCCGTGCCGCGCGTCAATGAGCAAGCAGACACGCCGAAGCTGCGGGCGACCCTTGAGGTAGGCATAGATCAACTGCCGCCATGCCGCCGCCATCGCCTTGGGCACACGCGCGAAGCCGTAGCCGGGCAAGTCGGCGATCGTGAGCCTTCCGCCCAGATCGAACAGGTTGATGTCGCGCGTGCGGCCCGGCGTGTTCGAAACCCGCGCCAGCGTCTTTCGGTTCGTGAGCGCGTTGATCAGGCTCGACTTGCCGACGTTGGAACGGCCGGCAAAGGCGATCTCAGGGGGTTTCGTCGGCGGCAGATCGGCGAAAGCTGCCGCCGGCCGGATGAACGTGCACTCTTGACCGAAGAGGACCTGGCCGCGCTTGAGCCATTCCTTCTCCGATGGCCCCGATTTTTCAGGGTCGGGGCGACCGGACACTTTTGTCACTCGCCCGGCGCAGGGTCGCCAGCGGGCTTCTTGAACCATCGCGATGCCCAAGGCGGCAGCTTGAGATTGCCCATGATGTCGACGGGCACGTTCATGCGGCGCATGATGACGTATTGCTGCGTGATCGAGAGAAGATTGTTGAACGTCCAATAGACCACGAGTCCCGCCGGGAACTGCGCCATCAGGTAGGTGAAGACGAGCGGCATGAACGTCATCATCTGCTGCTGGACGGGGTCGGTCGCCGGCGGGTTCATCTTGGTCTGGAACCACATCGTGATGCCCATCAAGACCGGCCATACGCCGACATGCAGGAACGAGGGCACAGCGAACGGCAACAGGCCGAACAGATTGAAGAGCGAGGTCGGGTCGGCCGCGGCGAGATCGTGGATCCAGCCGAAGAACGGCGCGTGGCGCATCTCGATCGTGACGAACAAGACCTTGTAGAGCGAGAAGAAGACCGGGATCTGGATCAGAATCGGCAGGCAGCCCATCATCGGATTGATGTGCTCGCGCTTGTAGAGCGCCATCAGCTCCTGCTGCTGCTTCACGCGGTCGTCCTTGTAGCGCTCCTGAAGCTCCTTCATCTGGGGCTGGACCTTCTTCATCTTGGTCATCGACTCGTAGGAGCGATTGGCCAAAGGGAAGAAAAGGATCTTCACCGCGATCGTGAGCAGGATGATCGCGACGCCGAAATTGCCGACCAGCTTGTAGAGCCAGTCGAGGCCCTGGAACATCCAATAGGTGATGATCGAGAACCAACCCCAATCGATCGTCATGTCGAAGCGGTGGATGCCCATCTTCTTCTGATAGTCTTCGATCAGGGACACGACCTTCGCGCCGGCGAAGATGTTGTGCGTCACCGTTGTCGTCGCGCCCGCCGCGACGTTGCGCGCGCCCAGAAGATAGTCGGCGCGGTATGTGCCGCCGGCGAACGAGAAGCGCGCCGTGAAGGGCTGGTTCTGGGGCGGGATGAGGGTCGCCATCCAATACTTGTCGGTGAGGCCGAGCCATCCGCCAGTGCTGTCGAACTTGATCTCCTTGGTGTCGGCGTCCTTTAGCGCGGCGTAGGTCTCTTCCTTCAGAGACCCGCCCAGGACGCCCACCAGGCCCTCATGCAGAATCCAGGTTGTCGTGTGCGTCGGCGCGCCCTCGCGCGCGATCAAGGCATAAGGGTAGAGCGTGACCGGCGCGCCGGACTTGTTTTCGACCGAATCCGTCACCGTGAACATGTAGTTCGCGTCGAGCGCGACGCGGCGTTTGAAGACAAGGCCCTGGCCGTTGTCCCACGTGAGCACGACCGGCGATGACGGCGTCAGGGTCTGACCGTTCGCGGTCCAGGTCGTGTCGGTGCCGGGCACCGGCGTGTTGGAACCGGGCGCGCTCGTCCAACCGACCTCGGCGAAGGTCGCGCTTGGCGTGCTGTGCGGCGTCAGGAAAACGATCTCGGGGCTCTTGGGATCGATCGTGTCGCGATATTGCTTCAAGCGCAGATCGTCGATTTGCGCTCCGGTCAATTTGATCGAGCCGTCGACCTTGTCGTTGTCGAAGTGCAGGCGGGCGCCGCTGGTCGAGAGAACCGTCTCGCGCGCGAGCGTACTCGCCGGTGTGGCCGCGGGGGTCCCTGGCGCGCTCGCCACGGCGACGTGCTCGGTTTGCGTCGTTGTTTGTTGGGCTGCTTGCTGGGCCGCCTGTTGCGCGGCGCGCTGGCGTTCGAGGCGCGGCGCCTCAAAGAAATAAACCCAGCCGGTATACAGGATGATGCTGAGCGCCACCGCGATGATGAGATTGACGCTGTCGGATTGCTTGTTCATCTGCAGGTCTCAGCGTCGCGGTGATGGGCGTGCTTTTCGGGGACGGGATCGAATCCTTCGCTTCCGCCGAGCCATTTGATCGGATGACAGCGCGCAAGCCGTTTCGCGGTCAGCCACAGGCCGGCGATCGGTCCATGCTTTTCGAGCGCTTCGAGCGCATAGGCCGAACACGTGGGCTGATAGCGGCAGACCGGGCCGATCAACGGCGAAATCGCATAGCGGTAGAGGTGGACGGGTGCCTGCGCCAAACGAACGGCGACATGGCGAACCGTCGCGAAAATCGTCATTGCTCCTCCGCTTTTGGGGGGCGGCCCCCATGCACTTTGCGGAGAGCCTGTTTCAAATCTTCTATGAGGGCCGTAAACGGGCGTGTCAGCGTTGCTTCGCGTCCGATCAGAACATAATCACAGCCCGGAGCCCCATAAAGGGGCAGAACCGCCCGTGCCGCTTCGCGCAGTCGACGTTTGGCGCGGTTGCGGACCACGGCGTTGCCGACCTTCTTCGTGACCGTGAAACCCGCCCGGACGGCGTCCGGCTGGGTGATCTTTTCGGCGGGCGTTTGGCCCATTTGCAGCACCAGCCCTGTTGCCGCCCATTTGCGGCCGCGCGCCAGGCGCAGGAAATCCGCGCGTTTCACAAGACGCGACACTTTGACCTTTTCGTCGGGCGCGCCCGCGCTCAACAGCGGTGTCGCGCGTGGCTCAAGCCGACAGGCGCTTGCGGCCGTGGGCACGGCGACGGGCCAAGACCTTGCGTCCGTTGCCGGTCGCCAGGCGTGCGCGGAAACCGTGGCGGCGCTTTCTGACGATCTTGCTTGGCTGATAGGTGCGCTTCACGGCACGATTCCTTGGCAAATCCGGGCGGGCGGAGGGCGCGCATATAGGGAATTCGGGCTCTCAAGTCAAATCTTGCCGCCGCGACAAGGGGTTGAATCTGCTCGCCGGAGCCAACGAAGCTGTGACGCGCGCGTGAGCGACATGATGGCATAAGCGGCAGCCTGCGGGGGGACCCTTTCGGAGAACGTCTGAGATGAGCGCGCTCACTAGAACCGTTGGCATCGGCCTCGCATATGTGGTTATCGCTTTGGCGCTCTTGCTCCCGGCGTCCGCCGGGGACCTCGACGAAGACTTCGCCGTCAACAATCCGAACGCGACCATGACCGTCGACCACAGCGCCTGGGATCGAATTCTGGCGGCCTATGCCGTGGCCTCGCCCGACGGGATCAACCGCTTCGCCTATGGGCGCGTGACGGGCGCGGACAAGCAGGCGCTCAAAGCCTATCTCACGCGGCTTGAGGGCGTGAGGGTGACGGCGCTTGCGCCGCAAGAACAACGCGCGTTCTGGATCAATCTCTACAACGCGCTGACCATCGACGTGGTGCTCGACCACTATCCCGTGAGGACGATCAGGGACATCGGCGGGGGCATCTTCTCTTTCGGGCCCTGGAAGAAGGAACTCGTCGCCGTCGAAGGGCGCAAGCTTTCGCTCGACAATATCGAGCACGACATCCTGCGCAAGGTGTGGAAGGACCCGCGCGTGCACTATGCCGTCAACTGCGCGTCGATCGGCTGCCCCAATCTGATGGCGAAGGCGTTCACGGGCGCCGCACTCGACAAAATGTTGAACCAAGGTGCGCACGATTACATCAACCATCCGCGCGGCGTGAGAATAGAGGGTGGGAGACTGCGCCTGTCGGAGATCTATTCCTGGTATCGAAAAGATTTCGGGACGAACGATGCGGAGGTGCTGCGGCATCTCTCGACCTACGCGGAGCCTGCGCTCAAGAAGCAATTGGCGGGCATCGAATCGATAGCAGGCTACGACTATGACTGGTCGCTGAACGAGGCTAAGTGAGCTCCATGGAAACGTCCGCCGCCAAGACCAAGTCCCGCCTGTCGCTCGCGCGGCTGATTCCGCTGCTGCTGTTGGCGGCGGGGCTCATCGCGTTCTTCGCGCTCGGCCTCAACAAATATCTGACGCTCGACCTGCTGAAGGAAAATCGCGGCGCGCTGAAGGACTTCGTGCACGACCACAAGACGCAGGCCGTGATGGCATTCATCGTCGCTTACGTCATCGTCGCCGCCTTTTCGCTGCCCATCGGTTCGCTGGTAAGCGTCGCCGGCGGGTTTCTGTTCGGCAGCGTGTTCGGTTCGGCGTGGATCGTGATCGGCGCGACCATCGGCGCCACGATCTTGTTCCTCATCGCCAAGACCGCGCTCGGCGACCCGCTGCGCGAACGCTTTGCCGCGCAACTCAAGCCGATGGAGGACGGTTTCCGCGCCAACGCCTTCAGCTACATGTTGATCCTTCGGCTCGTGCCAATCTTTCCGTTCTGGCTCGTCAATCTGGCGCCGGCCTTCTTCGGCGTTTCGCTGATCACGTTCGTCGTGACCACGTTCATCGGCATCATCCCCGGCGCGTTCGTGTTCGCCAGCATCGGCAACGGGCTCAGTGCTTTGTTCGAAGCGGGCGAGCAGCCGGATTTGAGCTTGACGGCGTTGCTGTCGGACTCGCGTTTCTACATTCCCATCATCGGTCTCACGGTGTTGTCGCTCATCCCGATCGCCTACCGCGCATTCGCCGGCAAGAAGAAGCAGGCCTAGCGATGGCCGAGAGCATCAAGGCCGACATTTGCATCATCGGCGCGGGCTCCGGCGGGTTGTCGGTCGCCGCGGGTGCGGCGCAGCTCGGGCGCAAGGTGGTGCTGATCGAACGCCACAAGATGGGCGGCGATTGCCTCAACTACGGCTGCGTGCCTTCGAAGTCTCTGATCGCGGCGGCGAACTACGCCCACGCAATCCGGCGCGCGCCGGAGTTCGGTGTCGATGCGGGCGAGCCCAAGATCGACTTCGCGCGCGTGATGAAGCACGTCCACAGCGTGATCGCGGCGATCGAACCCAACGATTCCGTCGAGCGGTTCGAGAAGTTGGGCGTGCGCGTCATCAAGGAAACGGCCCGCTTCACGGGGCCCGATGAAGTCGCCGCGGGCGGCTATCGCATCGTGGCCAAGCGCTATGTGATTGCGACCGGATCCTCGCCGCTGAAACCGCCGATCCCGGGTTTGGACCAGACGCCCTATTTCACCAACGAGACGATCTTCGACAACACGACGCTGCCCGAGCAACTGATCGTCATCGGCGGCGGACCGATCGGTTTGGAGTTGGCGCAGGCCTATCGCCGGCTCGGTGCTCGGGTGACGGTGCTTGAAGCCAAGCAGATCATGCCGAAGGACGACCCGGAGGCCGTCGCCATCGTCCGCCAGTCTCTCGAACGCGACGGGGTCGTCATACGCGAGAATGCAGCGGTCACGGCGGTCGCGAAGATGGACGGCGGCGTTGCCGTCACGATCTCGCGCAACGGCGAGAGCGAGGCCGTTGCCGGATCGCATCTGCTGCTCGCGGTCGGGCGCGCGGCGAATGTCGAGGGTCTGGGTCTTGAAGCCGCAGGCGTCAAATATTCGCGCAAGGGCGTCGAGGTCGACGCGGGCTTGCGCACATCGAACCCGCGCGCCTTTGCGATCGGCGACGTGGCGGGCGGGCTGCAGTTCACGCATGTCGCGGGCTATCACGCGGGGCTGATCATCCGCCGGGTGCTGTTCAAGGTGCCTGCGAAAGCGGATGCGTCGGCGATTCCGTGGGCGACCTATACCGATCCCGAACTCGCGCATGTGGGTTTGAGCGAGACGCAGGCGCGTGCGGATGGTCTGAGTGTCAGCGTTGCGCGCTGGCCCTTGCACGACAACGATCGCGCGCAAGCGGAACGCGAGACGCACGGGCTTGCCAAGATCGTGGCGGCGAAGGGGCGGGTGGTGGGCGCCACGATCGTCGCGCCCCATGCCGGCGATCTGATCCTGCCGTGGGTTTTGGCGGTCTCGCAGAAGACCAAGATGAGCACCATGGCGGGCTTGGTTGCGGCCTATCCGACCTTCAGCGAAATCTCGAAACGCGCGGCCGGGGCCTATTTCACGCCGACGTTGTTCTCGGCGCGCACGCGCCTCGTCGTTAAGATTCTGTCCTGGTTCGGTTAACCCGCGAAGTCTTTCTCGGCCGCCATGGGCCTGTGCTATCCCTCCGCCCGGCGATGGTCGGGTTCTTCCGCAACGTTCAGGGCTTCTTTCACCGGCATCTGGCGGGCAGCTTGTCGGTCAAGCTTCTGCTGGCGACGACGGCATTCGTCATGCTGGCGGAGGTCATGATCTATTTTCCTTCCGCCGCGCGCTATTACCACGATCTTCTTTCCAGCCGTCTTGCCTCGGCGCAGATCGCTGTTTTGGCGCTCGAGGCCGTGCGCGAAACCGACATATCGCCGACGCTGAAGAACGAGCTGTTGGCGAATGCGGGCGTGCGCCTGGTCGCGCTCAAGCGCAACAACACGCGCCGGCTCTATCTGGCCGAAGACATGCCGCCGAGCGTGGACGCCCAGATCGATCTGCGCAAGGCGACGTGGCCGGAGCTCATCTATGCGAGCCTCGAGTGCATGTTGATGGGCGACGACCGGATCCTGCGGGTGCAGGGCCTGCCACGCCTCGGCGGCGGCGATTTCATCGAAGTCCTGGTCGACGAGTCGCCGATCCGGCAAGACCTGCTCACGTATTCCGCGCGCATTTTGGGACTGTCGCTGCTGATAGCGGTGGTCACATCGGGGCTCGTGTTCGCGACGATCTTCTATCTCTTCGTGCGGCCGATGCAGCGCGTGACGCAATCGATGGTGCGGTTTCAGGAAAAGCCCGACGACGCGCAGCGCATCATCGCGCCGACGACGCGCGCCGACGAGATCGGACAATCCGAGCGCGTGCTTGCCGCGATGCAGACGGAACTGCGCCAAGCGCTGCAGCAACGCGAGCACCTGGCGGCGCTGGGCACGGCGGTCGCCAAGATCCAGCACGACTTGCGCAACATCCTCGCCAGCGCGCAGTTGGCCTCGGACCGGCTGTCGTCGAGCAACGATCCGACGGTGAAGGCGCTGGCGCCGAGGCTCATCAAGTCGATCGATCGCGCGATCGCGCTGACGACGAGCACACTGAAATACGGGCGCGCGCAGGAAGCGCCGCCGCAGCGCACGCGCCAGCCCCTGCTGCCGCTGGCGGAGGAGGCGATGCACGCCGCGCTCGCCGCGGGCGACGGCAATGTCGCGTGGAGCAATGCGTTCGATCCGAATCTGCTCGTCGATGTCGATGGCGAGCAGATGTTGCGTATCCTGGTCAATATCGGGCGCAACGCGGTGCAAGCCCTGGAAGGGCGGCCCAGCGCGGCCATCACGATCTCGGCCGGTCGCGAAAACGGCGCGGTCGCCATCGATGTGACCGACAGCGGATCCGGTATTCCAGAGGCGGCGCTGAAGCAACTGTTCGAGCCGTTCGCGCGCAAGGGGCGCTCGGGCGGCACGGGCCTAGGCCTGGCGATCGCGCGAGAACTTGCGCGCGGGCACGGGGGCGACGTCGCGTTGCTGCGCACGGGACCGGAAGGGACTACATTCCGCATCACGATCCCCGACGCCAATGGCGGTAACACTTCGTCATGAGCTGGAATCCTTCGGTCTATATGACGTTCGGCGACGAGCGGACGCGGCCCGCGTTCGAACTCGCCGCGCGGGTGCCGGTCGAGCGGGCGCGCCTGGTCGTCGATCTGGGCTGCGGGCCGGGCAATTCGACCGCGGTGCTCGCAAAGCGCTGGCCGGGGGCGGAGCTGATCGGGGTCGACAGCTCGTCCGAGATGTTGGCAAAAGCGCGCGCGTCGGCCGTGCCGGCCGATTGGGTCGAAGCGGATGTCGCGACATGGGAACCCGACTCGCGCGTCTCCGTCATCTACTCCAATGCGACGTTTCAATGGGTGCCGGATCACAAAGCGATCTTCGTGCGGCTGATGCGAACGCTCGAGCCCCGTGGCGCGCTTGCAGTGCAAATGCCGCGCAACTTCGACGCGCCGTCGCATGTCCTGCTGCGCGAAACCGCGGACAGCGGACCATGGCGCGACAAGCTGCGCCACATCGCGCGCGACAAGCCGGTCGACGAGCCGCAAGCGTACTACGACCTTCTTGCGCCCTATGCCGGCATCGTGGACATCTGGGAAACCGAGTACTTGCAGGAGCTGGACGGAGAGAATGCGGTCTTTGCCTGGGTCAGCGGCACCGCCCTTGTTCCCTATCGCGACGCGCTCGAGGGCGAGATGCGCGCCGAGTTCCTGACGGCGTATCGGCGACGATTGGCGAAGGAATATCCCAGACGGTCGAACGGCCGGACGCTTTTTCCGTTCAAGCGGATATTCATTGTTGCGCGCGGTGCCGCGCCGGCGGCAGCCCAAGCGTGAGCGGGAATGTGCTCCTCGCCGACATCGGCGGAACGAATGTGCGGTTCGCGACGCTCACGCAAGACGGGCGCATCGAGAACGTCGAGATTTGGCTGACGGCGCTCTATCCGGGCATCACGGCCGCGGTCAAAGCCTATGCAGAGGTGACCGGGCTTTCGTTGCCCGTTCGCGCGGTTGCCGTGTGCGCGGCGGGGCCGCTGATCGGCGGGCGCATCGAGCTCACGAATTGCGCCTGGAACATCTCGGTCGACGAGATCGCGGCGGCGACGGGCGCGAAGGCGCCGGTTCTCGTGAACGATTTCGCGGCGGTCGGGCATGCGCTGCCGGTGCTCGGTGCAAGCGATGTGATCCAGATCGGCGGCGGGGCGCCGCTGGCGCATGCGCCGAAGGTGGCGCTGGGGCCGGGCACGGGGCTCGGCGTCGTCAGCGCGGTGCCGGACGGGCGCGGCGGCTTCGTCGTTGTGCCGGGCGAAGGGGGGCATGCGGATCTTGCGGCGACGAGCGAGCGCGAGATCGCGATCGTCTATCAGCTCATCCGCGAGCACGGGCATGTGTCGGTCGAGCGCGTGGTGTCGGGGCCGGGGCTCGAGACACTTTATCTTGCGATCGCGGCGCTCGACGGGTTGAAGTTCAAGGAAAGGCCGATCGCGCACGACATCGCGGCGGCGGCGCGCGCGAAGTCGAATCCCGCGGCCGTCGAGGCGGTCGCGCTTTTCACCGGGTGGTTGGGCAGCGCGGCCGGCAATCTGGCGCTGACGTTGGGCGCGCAGGGCGGCGTCTATATCGCAGGCGGGATCGTGCCGCAGTGGGGCGATCTCTTTGACGCGAAGCTCTTTCGCCGCCGCTTCGAGGCGAAGGGGCGGATGAGGAGCTTCCTCGCGCCGATCCCCTGTTACGTCGTAACCGCGAAGGATTTGGCGTTCCGCGGGCTTTCCGAGCTCATCCGCAAGCAGAGCGCTTAGTCGCCGGCGGCGGTGCCTTCGCGGCGCGGGTCGGCGACGGCGTCGAAGCCGTCCTTGGTGACGCGGATCGCGTTGATGTCGCTGATTTGCTCTTGCAGCGTCACCTGGTGGCCCATCGCACGAAGC
>JBGOVA010000144.1:0-11714 GCA_041477875.1 Micropepsaceae bacterium
CGCCGCGGTCGCACGCCTTCGCCACCGTGTAGACATAAGCCCGCGCCGCGTTCATGCGCGTGTACATGTCGGCGAGCTTGCCCTGCATCATCTGGAAGGTGCCGATCGGCTGGCCGAATTGTTTGCGCTCGTGCACGTAGGGCAGCACGATATCCATCGCATTGCGCATGATGCCGAGCGGTCCGGCGGCGAGCACCGCGCGCTCGTAGTCGAGACCCGACATCAACACGCGCACGCCTTCGTTCACGCGGCCGAGCACATTCGTCTCCGGCACCTCGCAATCGGCGAACACGAGCTCGCCCGTGTCCGACCCGCGCATGCCGAGCTTGTCGAGTTTCTGCGCCGTCGAGAATCCCTTCATCCCCTTCTCGACGATGAAGGCGGTAATGCCGCGCGGCCCCGCATCCGGATCGGTCTTCGCATAGACCACCACGACGTCCGCATCGGGCCCGTTGGTGATCCACATCTTGGAACCGTTGAGGATGTAGCGGTCACCCTTCTTGTCCGCGCGCATCCGCATGCCGACGACGTCCGAACCGGCGCCCGGCTCCGACATCGCGAGCGCGCCCAAATGCTGGCCCGAGATCAGCTTCGGCAGATAGCGCGACTTCTGCGCGTGGTCGCCGTTGCGCTTGATCTGGTTCACGCACAAGTTCGAATGCGCACCGTAGGACAGCCCCACCGATCCTGAACCGCGGCTGATCTCTTCCATCGCCACGATGTGCTCGAGATAGCCCAGCCCCGCGCCGCCGTACTCTTCCTCGACCGTAATGCCTAGAACGCCGAGCGCGCCGAGCTTCGGCCACAGATCGCGCGGGAACTTGTTCGTCTTGTCGATCTCCTCCGCCCGCGGCGCAATATTGTCCGCGGTGAAGCGCTCGACCGTATCGCGCAGCGCGTCGGCGGTTTCGCCCAGATCGAAATTCAGTCCACGGAAGAAATTCGCGATCATCGTCTCACGTCACGGTTCATAGCCTTCGACCGCGTCGGAGGCGGTGAACACGCCGAACACGCCCGCACCGCCGCCGCCGCCGATCAGCCACCAACGCCCGCCGCCCACGCCGGAGGCGAGGCCCTGGCGCGCGGTCGGCATCGGCGCCGCCTTCGACCAGGTCTTGGAGCCCAGATCGAACACGTCGTGATTGTTGTAGGTCTTGAGCGGCTTCCACGTCGCGCCGCCCGCCACATGCAGCTGCCCATTGATGATGCCCGCGGTCAGCGCGCCCCGCGCACCCGGCAACGCCGGCATTGCCGCCCACACGCCCGTCGCCGGATCGAAGACTTCGGCCGCGTTCGACACGGCACCGTCGCTGCGAATACCGCCCACGGCGTAGATACGCTTGCCGTCCGTCGCGGCGGCGAGCGCGCGCCGCGGAACGCCGAGCCCCGCGCCAACCTGCCATTTGTCGGTCGCCGGGTCGTAGATCAAATTCTTGTCGGGCGACGGCCCCGCGCCGCCGATCACATAGATGCGCCCGCCCACCTGCACCATTGCGTGCCCGGCGCGTGCGTGCGGTAACGGACTGCGGCGCGACCACGACGCGGTGTCAATGTCGTAGGCCCACACATCCTTGCGCGGCTCGCCCGGCGCATCGGCCGCGAAGCCACCGGCGATGAAGACGTAGTGGTCGGACGCCGCCATCGCGAAATTCATCAAGCCCTTGGGCAGGGCGGGTAGCGCGCGCCAGGCTTCCTTCGTCGCGTCGAACACGTCGAACGCGTTCGCCGGGTCGCCGGCCGCCGCCCCGCCGCCGACATAGACGGAATCGTTGACGGCGGTCGCCGCGAGCCCGGAGCGCGCGATCTCAAGCCGCTCCGACGACGACCACGTACCTGCGGCGGCACTCGCGGCCAATGCCACCCACATCCCGAATGCAAGCGCTGCTCTCACCGCAGAAGAATCCACGTTGCCAATCCTAAGAACGAGAGGAACCCCACAACGTCCGTCACTGTCGTCACGAACACCGGCGACGACACCGCCGGATCGACGCCCGCCCGGTTGAGCCCGAGCGGCACGAAGATACCCGCAAACGCCGCCGCGATCAGGTTGATCGTCATCGCCGATCCGATCACAAGGGCAAGCCACGGCTCCCTGAACCACACCCATGTTACCCCGGCCGCGATCAGCGCAAAACCAATTCCGTTCATGGCCCCGATGAGAAGCTCGCGATTAATAACCCGCCAAAGATTGGCCTGATTCAGTTCCTTTGTTGCGAGCGCGCGCACCACGACGGTCAGAGTCTGCGTGCCCGCGTTCCCGCCCATCGACGCGACGATCGGCATCAGCACGGCCAGCGCCACGACCCTCTGCAGCGAGGCCTCGAAAAACCCGATCACGATCGAGGCCATGATCGCGGTCATAAGGTTGACGAAAAGCCACGAGAATCTGAGACGGGTCGTCTTGGCGATGGGCGCCGAAAGGCTCTCCTCGTCCGGCACACCGCCGAGCGCCAGCACCTCGGCCTGATGCATCTCTTGCAGGATTTCGACGACCGAGCCCGCGCTCAACAGCCCGACGAGGCGGCCCTGATCGTCGGTCACGGGGGCCGAGTTTAGGTGATAGTGCTCGAACAAATAGGCGAAGCTCTTCTGGTCCGTGACCGCAGGGATCACCGTCATCTCGGTCGAGGCGATGTCGGTGAGTATCGTTTCGGGGTTGGCGCGGAACAGGCGGCTCAATGCCACAAAACCCGTCGGCCGCTGATCCGCGTCGACGAGGTAGATTTCCTGAAAGTCCTCCGGCGCTTCGCCGCCGGCGATCTTCGAAAACGCCTGTGCCACGCTTAGCGTGCCCGGCAGCGCCACGAACTCGCGATGCATGAGCCGGCCCGCAGACTCTTCCGGAAACAGCAACGCGTCGACGACCTGCGCGCGGTCTTCCAGCGGCACCTGCGAAAGGACTTCGCGCTTCTCGGAGTCCTCAAGGTCTTCGAGGACGTAAGCCGCATCCTCGACATCGAGTTCCTTGACCGCCTCCGCGACGTTCTTCGCACCCATCAAGCGCACCAGTTCGGTGCGCAAATCCTCGTCGACTTCGGAGAGAACCTCGGGATCGATATCGCGCCCAAGCGCGGTGACGAGCGCGCGCCGCCGCCCTCCGTCCATCACGCCGAGCAACGCGCCGAGATCGGCCGCATGCAGCGGCTCGACCAGCGCCTTCAGGCCCGCGACATCGCCCTCGTCCACCGCCTCGACGACCGCGCGCAAGAACTCCGGCGTCAGCACATCGCGCGCCTTCATCGGCGCGGCAGGCTTGGCGTCGCTAGCGGTTTCGGCCATGGGCGCTGGACCAACGAAAACGGGAGGCTAAGGGAATCGCCCGAAGGCTTAAGATCGCGTGTCTTTAGGTCAAATTTCGACCCGCGACGAGCGCCCGAACCCGCGTGGGAAGCCGGGAAGGAATGGTGCGGTCAAGAAGACTCGAACTTCCACGGGTCGCCCCGCTGCCACCTCAAGGCAGTGCGTCTACCAATTCCGCCATGACCGCGACGGTAAGGCTTCAATGCAAGGGCGGCCATGTAACAGATAGGAATTGCGTTGTGAAGGGCGCTGGCCCGCCCTTAGCCTAGGCCTTCAATCCGAGCTCGATTTGCCGGAGAATCTCCTCGGCCTTTTTGCCCGGATTGGGCGCACGCAAAATCTCGCGTCCCATCACCAGATAGTCGGCGCCAGCGCCGATCGCCTGGAGCGGCGTGGCAACCCGCTTCTGGTCGTCGACCGGTACGCCTTCCGAACGGATACCGGGCGTCACGATGAGCAATTGGTTCCCGGCGCGTTCTCTGACCTTGCGCGCTTCCTGGCCGGATGCGATGACGCCGTCCGCGCCCGCCTGCAAAGCTTTCTCCACGCGCATCATCACGTATTGTTCGACGCTCATGCTGACGCCCAATTCGGCAAGGTCGTCCGCATTGAGACTGGTCAGCGCCGTGACCGCAAGAATCTTCAACGCACTGCTCTTCCCGCGCCCTTCGATCGCGGCACGGATTGTCGGGCCGTTGCCGTGGACCGTCAGGAAGGTGACGCCCATCTTGACGACGTTTTGCACCGCGCCCGTGACGGTCTGGTCGATATCGAGCAGCTTGGCATCGAGAAAGACCTTCTTCCCCTGCTGCACCAGCTCTTTCGCCAGGTCCAGCCCACCGGCGAAATGCAGCTGAAGCCCGATCTTGTAGAAGTTGACCGCGCCGCCCAGAATCTCGATCAGCCGTTTGGCGTTCTCGACCGTGGGCACGTCGAGCGCGACGATCAATCGGTCTTCGAGTTCGATGGAGGCTCGCGTCATCTCGGTCTTTGCGTCGGCCGTCAGCGCCGCCATAGGCGTCGTTCTCCCAGCTCAGTCAAGAAGGAATCGCCGGTCCGTCGAGGGGTTAGCGGCAATCTCCCTTCCGCCGGAGCGAGGGTCAAGACCGATCGCCCCATTATCCCACGGCGATATCATCGCCCATGCGACCCGGCCCCGCAATTGCTCGCGCGAATGCGACCAGCGCCGCGCGCACGATCGCTGCGAGCGTCGGGTCGTCTGCGATCCCTCGCGCATCGAGTGGCGCACTGAGCAGCGGCACCGTGAGCGACGCCTCGTCGATCACCTTCGCCGCCATCGTCTCGAGCGTCACGCGTAGCGCCGCCGGCGCGTGCGTCGCGCGCGGTGAGGCGTTGAACAGCGCCACGGGCTTCCCCGCGAAATCGACGTCGCTTACCATCCAATCGAGCGCGTTCTTCATCGCCCCCGCGACGCCGCGCGCGTATTCCGGGCTCGAAATCAAAAGCCCGTCCGCCGCCTTGATCCGCGCGCGCAAGTCCGCGACGGCGGCGGGCAGCGGCTCCACATCAAGGTCAGGATTGAAATGCGGCAGCGTGCCGAGCCCGTCGTAGAACGCGACCGCGATCTCGCCGGGCGCCAAGAGCTGTGCCGCGGCGAGCAGCGCGCGGTTCGCCGACACCGCCCGCAAACTTCCTGAAATCGCGAGGAGCTTCACCGCCATGTGCCTAAGTCCTTTGGCCTTTGCGACCTGTGCGCTCTTAGCGCACGGCGCAAATCTCCGTCGACGGAAATATTCCCCCACCCCGCCCCCTCGGATGACGCGCGCTCGCGCGCCCGCTAGGGTGAGCGCACAACCGCAATTGCCGAACCTGGATCGGAAGGAACGATGGCGCAGCCGCCGCTGATTTCACCAAAGAGCCACACGACGCAGGCCCGCTCCCTCGCCAAGACCGTGACCTGGCGGTCCGTGGCCGCGATCGACACGTTCCTCATCGGCTGGCTGATCACCGGCAGCATGATGTTTGCGGGTTCGATCGCCAGCCTCGAAGTCCTCACCAAGATGGGGCTCTATTACCTTCACGAACGCGCCTGGGGGCGCGTCCTTTGGGGCGTGAAGCACGACGCCTGAGCGCAGCGCACGCCTAGATGCCGTCACCTTCGATGTTCTCGTGGATGCCGCACTCGTCCTTGTCGGTGCCCGCCCACCGGCCCGAGCGATAGCTCTCGCCGTCCTTCACGCGCTGGGTGCACGGCATGCAGCCGATCGACAGGAACCCGTCCTCGACCAAGGGATGGCGCGGCAGATCGTGCTTCAAGATGTGCTGCTTCAAATCGTCGAGCGACCAATTCCACAACGGATTGATGACGAAGCGCGAACCGTTGAGTTCGATCGGCGCCATGCCCGTGCGCGCCAGCGTCTGGAAGCGCTTCCTGCCCGTGATCTCCGCCTCGAACCCGGCGATCGCACGGCGAAGCGGCAGCACCTTGCGGAAATTGCAGCACGAGTTCGGATCGCGCGACCACAGCGTGCCGTCGGGATCGAGCGCCTTCTCATCGTCCGGATGCGGACGAATGGAACGAAGGTCGGTGAGGCCTAGTTTGTCCTGCAGCCGGTCGCGATAGCGCAGAGTCTCGCCGAACAGCTTGCCCGTGTTGAGGAAGATCACCGGCACGCTCGGATCGATCTGCGAAATCAGATGGAGCAGCACGACCGACTCCGACCCGAACGACGACACCGTCGTGATGCGGCCCGGGAATTCGTCCTTGATGGCCGCGCGCAACAGCGCCTCGGCGTTGAGACCCGCATAGCGCATGCGCAAAACCTCAAGCCGCTCTCTCAGCGCGTCGCTCGCACTCGTCGCATCGGTGTGATCGAAAATGCGAGGCGCCGGCGGCGGTGCGATCCGCTTGGCCGGGCGCAGAGCCTGGAATGCAACGGGCTCGCTCATGCGCGTTCCGCCTGGCGAAGCCAACCTTCGCGCTCGATCAGCGCATCCGTCAGCCGCGCGACGTCGGCCTTCGATCGGCCATCCGCGCGCCACCGCTCCCGCGCCTCGACGACCTTCGTGGTGTGTTGCGACCATTCCGGCGCGAACAATTCCTTGAGATAGGACCCGACGCGCCGCGACAGCCCCGGCGCCTTCCCACCGGTCGACGCCGTTAGCACCAGATCGCCGCGCCGAACGACCGACGGCACGTGAAAATCGCAAAGTTCAAGCACGTCCTCGACATTGACGAGCGCGCCCGCCGCCCGCGCATGACCCGCGATGCGAATGCTGTCCTCGTGCGGCAATCCGGCAATGAGAACGACGGCGGCGCCCTCCAAATCCGCCGCGACCGGCAGCCGTTCATAGAGCGCCGCCTCGGCATGGCAGGCCCACCCGTCCTGATCAATGACGTAGAGCGCCAGCGCCTCGGCGCCCGCCTCGCACGCATATTCATAGCGTTGCTGCGCCGCGATCCCGCGCCCGGCGACGACGACCCTGCGATCTTCGACATTAAGGACGAGCGGAAGCATGTGGGCCTCCCTTCAATAGCTGAATTACATCCAAATAACGTGCCGTCACATATTACTCAATGAGTGGACGTGAAATTATTTAATTACAAATTTAAAATGTTCTTTTAAGATACGCTTAACCCACATCCAACAAATGGATAGCCAGAAGAGCTAATATTTTAGACGAATTGTGTGTGCGCCGATAACAACTTCGCAAGGAATATCAGAGGTTTATCCGGTAGATTTAAGAGTATCAGTGATTGAAACGCCTATTTTCTCGCCCTGCACGACAATCTCGCCGCGCGCGATCGGCTTGTTGTTGGCCAGAACCCACACCTGGTCCGACTGCTTGGTGTCCAGCTCGATCACCGCCCCGCGACCCATGCGCAACAACTGCTGCATCGGCAGCACTGCCTTGCCAAGCACCACTGCGATTTCGACTTTAACCCCACTGAGCGACGACACCGGATCATCCTTGATCTGAAAGAGGCAGGGCGCTCACTCTAGGACGCGAGGCCTTACGTGTTCGTTAAACCCGAAGAAACCATGAGCGGTGGCGCCGCAATCGATTGGCGCATCAGCGACGCCCTTGTCGCCTATCCCGACGCCGTCGCGGCGATGGAGTCCCGCGCCGCGGCGATCGCCGACGGCCGCGCGCGCGAACTCGTCTGGCTGCTCGAACACCCGCCGCTTTACACGGCCGGCACCAGCGCCAAGGCAGAGGATCTTCTCACCCCCGCGCGCTTTCCCGTCTACGACACGGGACGCGGCGGCCAATTCACCTATCACGGCCCCGGCCAGCGCGTGGGCTACGTGATGACGGACCTGCGCCGGCGCGACAACGACGTGCGCCGCTTCGTGCGTGATCTCGAGGAATGGCTCATCCAAACGCTTGCCGCCTTCAACGTGCGCGGCGAACGCCGTGAAGGCCGCGTGGGCATTTGGGTGACGCGCCGCTCGGGTAAAGAAGAAAAGATCGCGGCCTTGGGCATCCGCGTTCGCCGCGGCGTGACGTTCCACGGCGTCTCGCTCAACGTCGACCCCGACCTCGAACATTTCTCCGGCATCGTACCCTGCGGCATCCACGAGCACGGCGTGACAAGCCTCGCGTCTCTCGGCATCACCGCCACGATGACGGACGTCGACCTCGCATTGCGCGCGGCGTTCGAAAGCGTATTCGCTCCGACCATGGACGAACCGGCTGGAGCGGACGGCGTGCTGTGCCCTACGTAGAATTCCCGCCTGCGCCCGAGGTCGCCCATCTTGTCAAATGCGTCTGGAACTACGCAGCGGGCGCGAGCGAGACCGAAGGCCGCCCGGAGCGTATCGTGCCCGACGGCAACCCCGAACTCGTCGTCCACTACGGCCATCCGTTCTCGGAATACACACCCGATGAGCGCAAACAGCAGCAACCGCGCGCCTTCATGATGGGCCAGATGACGCGGCCATTGGCACTCGACCCCAGCCAAGGCGTGCCCGGCATCATCGGCGTCAGATTCCATCCCGCCGGCGAGCGCGCGATGATCGGCGCAGCGATGGACGAGTTCACCGACCAGCGCCTCAACGTGGAAGACATCGCGCCGGGCCGCGCCGCCTCGCTTGTCGATGAAATCGCCTCAGCCCGAAACGCCGCCGCCCGCGCCGCGGTACTGCAAAGGTTCGTCGCGCAATTCGCAAACGCCCACGCGCGCTACCAGGACCCGGCGGTCACGCATTGGACCACGCAGATCCAGCGCACGAACGGCCAACGCGCCATCGCGCGCCTCGCCCAGGATGCGGGCCTCTCGCTGCGCCAATTGGAGCGTCGCTTTCGCATGCAAGTCGGCGTGGCACCCCGCCAATACGCGAACGTCATCCGCTTCCGCACCGTCTTCGACTTGCTGAACGGCGACACGAAGCCTGACTGGATCGGCCTCGCCCTCGGCGCCGGCTATTTCGACCAGTCGCACATGATCCGCGACTTCCAGCGCTTCCTCGGCTGTTCGCCGACCGCCTTCTTGACCCAGCTGCGCGGTCTCTCCGCCGTGCTCGTCGGCCTCGACGAGGAGACTGCGTGTCGCGTTATTACAAGACGCGGGCCCGCGGGCTAGCAAAGCTCGCCCACTGTCATCCCGGGGAGGTCATCAGTGCAGCCGTCATATCTTGCCGCCGCCGTCGCACTCGCCGTCGCATTCGCCGTCCCACCCGCGCGCGCCGCAGACGACGTCTGCATGCTCCCGAGTGCAAGCGCGGGCCAGAAAGCCGCGACCCTCTCGTGGCTCGCGGGCAATTGGATCGAAACCAAGAACGACGAGACCGTGCGCGAACGCTGGGCCGGACCTTACGGCGGCACCTTCGTCGGCGTCGGCATCACGACAAAGGGCGACGCGGCGAAGTCCTTCGACTTTTTCCGGATCGCCAAGACCGCAACCGGCGTGAGCTATTTCGCCAGCCCGAACGCCGCCTCGCCCACCGAATTCAAGGCGATCGAAATCTGCTCGGACAAAGTCGTCTTCGAAAACAAAGCCCACGATTTCCCCCAGCGCGTGATCTACGCGAGGGGCACGGACGGCACGCTGAACGCCCGCATCGAAGGCACGATCAAGGGCAAGCTCGAAGGCGAAGACTGGCACTACCGCCGCGAGCAATAGCCATTGCAATCCCGGCCGCAGTCCGGGACGATCTGCCGGCACATCGCTTGCGAGGCAGACCATGGCCCCTCTCAACCCGCGCGCGGCGCTTTCGACGCATGAGGTGACCAACCAGCCGCCGCCGTTCGAGGACGTAAACCTGTTCGCCTCCGATGCGGTGCTTGCCGATGCCGTCACGCGCGAAGGCGCGGCCGAGCACGCGCGCCATCTCGCAACCTTCGGCACGCGCGTGGGCTCGGCAGAAGCGATCGCCTGGAGCTTCGACGCCAACCGCAACCCGCCCGAACTCAAGACCTTCGATCGCTACGGCCGACGCATCGACGAGGTCGCGTTCCACCCCGCCTATCACGAGCTGATGGAGCTGGGCCTTTCGGGCGGCTTCGCATCGATCGCCTGGACATCGAAGCAAGCGGGCCACGTCGCGCACGGCGCTATCCTCTACATGATGGCGCAGGTCGAACAGGGCGTGTGCTGTCCGATGACGATGACTTACGCCGCGTTACCCGCATTGCGTCACCAGCCCGATCTCGCCCGCGAGTGGGAACCGCGCGTCACCGGCGCCCTCTACGATGCCTCGTCCCAACCCGCATCGGCCAAACGCGGCGCAACGATCGGCATGGCGATGACCGAGAAGCAAGGCGGCTCCGACGTGCGCGCCAATACGACGCGCGCGGTGAGATCCGGGGACGCCTTCACGCTCACCGGCCACAAATGGTTCTGCTCCGCACCGATGTGCGACGCGTTCCTCGCGCTCGCCTACACCGACAAAGGCCTGACGTGCTTCCTGGTCCCGCGCTGGAAGCCCGACGGTGAGCGCAACGCCGTGCACATCATGCGCCTCAAAGACAAGCTCGGCGACCGCGCCAACGCGTCCTCCGAGATCGAATACCACGGCGCCTACGCGCGTCAGGTCGGCGAGGAAGGCCGCGGCGTGAAGACGATCATCGAAATGGTCCACCACACTCGCCTCGATTGCACGGTCGCACCCGCCGCCTACATGCGCCAAGCCCTCGCGCAAGCGCTGTGGCACGCGTCGCATCGAACGGCCTTCCAGAAGAAGCTGATCGATCAACCGCTGATGGCGCGCGTGCTCGCCGACCTCGCGCTGGAATCCGAAGCGGCAACCGTGCTCGCCTTCCGCATCGCGCGCTCTTTCGACGAAAGCGCCAGCAACGAGGCCGCCGCCCTGTTCTCCCGTCTCGCCACGCCCATCGGCAAATACTGGCTCAACAAGCGCGTCGTGAACTTCGTCTACGAAGCGATGGAATGCCACGGCGGCGCCGGCTACGTGGAAGAATCCATGCTGCCGCGCCTCTACCGCCAAGCGCCGCTGAACTCGATCTGGGAAGGCTCAGGCAACGTTATCTGCCTCGATGTCCTGCGCGCACTATCGCGCGAGCCGGAAACCGCCGACGCGTTGTTCGCAGAGCTCGACGCGGCGCGCGGCGCTTATGCTGCATTGGATAAGGCGATCGACAGAGCAAAGGATCGCCTCGGCACAATCGAACCGCACGCCCGCCGCCTCGTCGAAGAACTCGCCCTGACGCTGCAAGCGGCACTCCTTGCTCGTCACGCACCAAGCGCCGTCGCGGACGCCTTCGTCGCCACGCGCCTCGACGACACCTGGCGCACTTACGGCGCCTTCGATGAGGAGATCGGCACAAGCGCAATCATCGCCCGCGCGATGCCGCAACGCTGATTAGAGGATCAGACCGCCGTCGACCGGGATCGTCTGCCCCACGACATAGGCCGCGAGCGGCGAGGCGAGGAACAGCGCCACGCCCGCCATATCTTCCGGCGTGCCGAGACGCTTCAGCGGGATCCCCTGCAGCGACGCCTGCAACCGCTCGGGATTTTCCGTCGTCACTTTTGTGAGCTTCGTGTCGACAAGACCGGGCGCGATGCCGTTGACGCGGATGCCGTCGCCCGCCCACGCTTCGGCGAGCGTTCGGGTCAGGCCGACAGCGCCCGTCTTCGAGGCATTGTACGCCGGGTTTCCGCGCGTCGAATGATAGGCAGCGGTCGACGACACCGTGATCAGCGAGCCTTTCGACGCAGCCAGCATGTCGTGAAACTTGATCGCGCATGCCATCAAGCTGTTCAGATTCAGATCGATGACCTTCTGAAAGCCCTCCATCTGAAACTCGCCGCGCTTGTAGAGCACCGTCCCCTGGCTCAACGCGAGCACATCAAGCTTCTTGAAGTTCGGCCGCCAAGTTTCGACGGTGACGAAATCCGAGACGTCGACCTGCGCGTAGTGCAGGCCTGTCAGGTCCGATCCCTCTTCGATCTTGTAGTCCAATGTTTTGGGGCGCGTCCCCCAAAC
>JBGOVA010000085.1:0-17274 GCA_041477875.1 Micropepsaceae bacterium
CCCAGCTCAGGCCGCCTAAAGCCCGACAGCCGGCAGAAGCGTAGCATCGCGCGGCCACGCGCCTGATAACCCGGCAGTCACACCGTGCACATAAAACAACCTACACGGGTCTATGCGTGCCGGCGGACACGTGGTTAAAAGCGCGGAAAGCGGCCCGTAACCGGTGCGACACCGCCCATTTTTTCTCCATATTCGAATGATCGCTCGCCACACGCGCGCAACCGCAACGGGCGGAGGCGCGGCGGCTCAGCGCGGCGCTAGTAGACAGCTTATTGCGGAGCGGGAGAGTGCGTACATCCACGGCCCCCAGACTCAAAGGTCCGCGATGAGCAAATTGGTCAACGGTATGGTCGTCGCCGCGACGATTGCGCTGGCCGGTTGCGCGGGCGCGACCCATCGGCAAACCGAGACTGTCGGCATCAGTTCAAGATTCGCCGCGGATCCGATCGGCGTTTGCGAGAACGCGCTTTACTACGCCGCCGCCGACGACATGCGGACGGCGCTTCATTGCGCGAACGTCTTGGACATCTGGCAATAAGCACCGCGCGCCATTCCTTGCCTTAGCCGCAACGCACACCCGCGGCCGTCACCGTGGCGCAAACGTGCGGGCGATCTTGATCACGCGGGCTTCTTCGGCGGCGTCTTTGGCGAGGGAGAGGGTTGCGCCCCAGGAGGCGTCGTGGCGGGCGTCGGCGAGGAGGAGGTTGAATTCGGTCACGGTCGAGATCGAGCGGCGGGCCTCAAGATTCAGCGCCGAGCGGGTCAGTCTTCGTTCGAGCAGGCGGTAGGCGCGTTCGATCTTCTTCAGCTCGGCGTAGTCTTCGCCCAGTTCGCGGGTTTCGCGGTCGCAGGCGTAAGAGGTGGCGACTTGAAGGATTGTTTTGCGTTCCGCGGGTGGGGCGCTGTCGGGTGCGAGCGTTAGGATTGCGGCCGGGCTTGGCATGGGTGGGGCCTTGGCGTGCGCTTCACAGGAGAACCAGTATAAGTTATTCTTATTTCATGTGCAACAAAATATAAGCTATAGCGGGAAAAATGGCGGAAAACTTGGGCGGCGCCGCTTAAGCGGATTCGGCCTTTGCCGGCCAGGAGCAGCAAAAGAGGCGCGGGCGTTTGGCGCCCGCGCCTTCGTCCGTTCAGATCGCGCGCTTCAAGCCGAGGGAATCTCGCCGCGTTTGCGCAGTTCGGCGAAGATGCGGCCGAGGGTGGCGAAGCTGGCCTTCGTCGCCGCGGTTTGTTGCGCCATCGCCGGGTCCTTCATCATGTCGGTCTTCATCGCGGTCACCGACTTGAAGAGGGCGGGGTCGCCTTGGGTGAACTCGGTGATGAGGGTGTGGGCGCGGCGGCCGATGGCGAGCGCCTTCTCCGACGCGGGGTCGGCGTCTGGGCTGAGCTTGTCGAGGTCGGCGTAGACCGCATCCCATGCGGCGCTGGCGCGCGTCTGATCGTCGGCGGTGAAATTGCGCGCGCGCAACTCCTGCAGTTGCTCGGGCGTGTAGTGTTTCTTCGCCAGCTCTTCCATTTTCGGCGTCCATTTGAAGTCTTGCATTTTCGTTCTCCTGACAAGGTTTGCGAGTTCGTCGGGAGACAGGGTCGCCTTTTCGCTAAGGCGCCGGCGCGCCGCGCGCACGAGTGCCAACGCTTCGTCGGTTGCGGCCTTCGATTGCTCGAGGGCCGCCTCTTGAAGCGCCAGCGCCGCCGCCAAATCGCCGTTGCCCGCGATGAGCGCGCCGATGCGTTTGAGCGGCAGGCCCAATTGCTTCAGCGCGACGATCGCGGCGAGGCGTTCGATTTCCGCCTGGCCGTAGACGCGCCAACCCGCTTCCGTGCGCGCCGGGGCGATGAGGCCCACGCGCTCGTAGACGCGCAACGCCTTCGCCGACACGCCGAAGCGTTTGGCGATGGCGGTGGCGGCGTCGGCGAATGCGCTCGGCGGCTTTTCGCGGCTGCGCGACATCGCTATGGCGGTTCCTTTCAGCATGCCGTTCTCTTGACCCTTAATCTTCCGAACGGCGGGGATCAAAAAGCCTGACCCAGGGGCCGGCTCAAGGGGAAAATCGCGGTCTTGCGGGGCGCTTGTGAGCGGGTTCGCGAAGGCGCATAAAGCGGCCCGCGCCGGCTCAGGGAATCATCGCTTGCCGGTGGCTGTTCAGGGGAACGCTCTCATCCCAATGCTCGCGATTTTGGATCCGCAGTTCGACGGTCCGGCGCCACTTCCGTCTTGAGGCCAATGTGACCACGGTTTCGCCCGTCTCCACGGGGCGCAGTGGCGCGCCCTGGCTCGCGCTCGGTGCGCTCGGCGTCGTCTACGGCGACATCGGGACGAGCCCGCTTTATGCGATCCGGCAGTCGCTGGCGGCGGCGCACGGGGCGGGCGACTGGAACGCGGTCGTGTTCGGCGTGCTGTCGATGGTGTTTTGGGCGGTCGCGATCGTCGTGTCCCTGAAATACGTGCTCTTCATCATGCGCGCGGACAACAACGGGGAGGGCGGGATCCTTGCCTTGATGGCGAAGGCGTTGCAGGCGCTGCCCGCGCGCAGCCGGCGGCGCATGGTCGTCATCGCGGCGGCGATGGCGGGGGCGGCGCTCTTCTACGGCGATGCGATGATCACGCCCGCCATCTCCGTGCTGTCGGCGATCGAAGGCTTGGAGGTGGTTGCGCCGCAGCTCGAAAGCGTGGTCGTGCCGGCGGCGCTGGTCGTTCTCATCGCGCTCTTTGCGGTGCAGTCGCAGGGGACCTCGGCGATCGGGCGGATCGCGGGGCCGATCACCGGGGTCTATTTCCTTGCGATCGGCACGCTGGGCGTCGTGCAGCTCGTCGATCGTCCGGAGGTGCTTTGGGCGCTGAGCCCGCATTACGCGATCCAATTCGTCGCCGGGCATCCCCATATCGGCTTCGTCACGCTGGGGTCCGTGTTCTTGGCGGTCACGGGGGCGGAGGCGATCTATGCCGACATGGGCCATTTCGGCGCGCGGCCCATTCGCGTCGCGTGGTTCGGCCTCGTGTTCCCGGCGCTGATCCTCAACTATTTCGGCCAAGGCGCGCTGGTGCTGGCGGACCCGGCGAAGGCCGCGAATCCGTTCTATCTGATGATGCCGGGGTGGGCGCTGTTGCCGATGATCCTGCTGGCGACTATGGCGACGGTTATCGCATCGCAGGCCGTGATCTCGGGCGCGTTCTCGATCACGCGCCAGGCGATCCAGCTGGGCCTCTTGCCGCGCATGCGGGTTCTGCACACCTCGCACAGCGAGAGCGGGCAGATCTATTTGCCGGCGGTGAATTGGATGCTGGCAGGGGCGGTGGCGTGGCTCGTGCTTGCCTTCAAGGACTCCGCCGCACTTGCCAACGCTTACGGCATCGCGGTCACCGGCACGATGGTGGCGACGACGATCATCGCCTTCTTCGTCATGCGCGACGTGTGGCGCTGGGCGCTGTGGCAGGCGCTCGCCGTGACGCTCGCGTTCCTCGCCATCGATCTCACGTTCCTGTCGGCCAATCTGCTCAAGTTCGCGGAAGGCGGTTGGCTGCCGCTTGCGACGGGCGCGGCGATCGGACTTCTCATCGCGACATGGCGCGAGGGGCGGGAGATCCTGTTCAGCTTGCGCGCCTCGGGATCGATACCGCTCGACGACTTCATCGGGACGCTCAACGTGAGTTCGGTGCAGCGCGTCGCCGGAACCGCGGTCTATATGACGCCCTCGACGGAGAGCGTGCCGGGCGCGCTTTTGCACAACCTCAAGCACAATCGCGTGCTGCACGAGCGGGTGGTGATGCTGACCGTGCGGACGGAGGAGACGCCGCGCGTCGCGGAAGAGCGGCGCGTCACGGTCGAGCCGTTGGCGAAGAAGTTCTATCGCGTGATCCTGCGCTATGGGTTCATGGAGAAGCCGGACGTGACCGAGGCGCTGGCGCGGTGCGACAAGATGGGGCTGCCCATCGATATGATGCTGACGTCGTTCTTCCTGGGGCGCGAAAACTTGGTGCCGTCGGTCAGGCCGCGCATGGCGCTGTGGCGCGAGAATTTGTTCATCGCGCTCAACAAGTTGTCGCAGAGCGCGCCCGACTTCTATCGCATCCCGGCCGACCGGGTGATCGAGGTGGGGACGAAGGTGGAAATTTGAGCCGCGCGCGCCCCCGCTGCATGAACGTGCGATGAACGGGCGTTTCAGGTTCCCCGCCGCCGTCCAAAGAAATGTTGCGGCGCGAAAAAGGAAACTGATCGACAAGCCGCCTCGGATGATGAACCATGGCCCGGTCACCGACCGGAGGAGAATCCTCATGCGGAAATATCTGACTTTAGTCGCCTTTGCGTTTGCCGGAATTTCGGCCTTCGCGTCGTTCGGCGCCGCGGCGGCGCCGTTGCAACAATCGACGCGCGCGGACGCGGACGGCTCGTACCGGACTGCCGACAATTGGAACGACCGGGTGTGCTGCAAGAAGGGCAACCGCGATTGGTGGACGATACGGCGCGACTGCAATAATGCCGGCGGCTATCAGACGGCGAATAGAGAATGCCGCGACGACAACAACGGCGGCGGCATCATCGACTTGAATCTCGGTCTCGGCTCGCGGGTGTGCTGCAAGCGCGGGTGGCAGGATTGGTGGACGAATTGGGGCGCGTGCAAGCGCGCCGGCGGCCATCAGACCCGGAACGAGGAATGCCGCGACGACTGGAACGACAAGTGGGACCAACGCTGGTGGGGCTGGACCGGCAACGATTGGGACCGCCGGGTGTGCTGCAAACGCGGCAACCGCGATTGGTGGTCGACGGCGCGCGAATGCCGCAACTCGTTCGGTTATGAGACGGCCAATCGTGAATGTCGCAACGACAACAACGATGGCAACTGGGGCGACAACGCCCAGCGCGTGTGCTGCAAGCGCGGGTGGCAGGACTGGTGGACGACATCGAGTGCTTGCCAACGTGCGGGCGGCGAGCAGACCCGGAACCGGGAGTGCCGCGACGACTGGAACGACAAGTGGGACCAGCGTTGGTGGGGTTGGAGCGGCGGCGACTGGGAACGTCGCGTGTGCTGCAAGCAGGGTAATCGCGACTGGTGGTCGACGGCACGCGAATGCCGCAACTCGTTCGGCTACGAGACGGCCAACCGCGAATGCCGCGACGACAATCACAACGGCGGCAACTGGAACGACGGCAACGGCGGCAACTACAATGATGGCTGGGTCGATCCGTATGGGCGCCCCGACCGTCGCGTGTGCTGCAAGAAGGGCAACCGCGATTGGTGGTCGTCGGCGCGCGATTGCCACTATGCGAACGGCTATGAGACGCGCAACGACGAGTGCCGTAACGACTAAGACGAGCCTTGCGTGACATGCGTGCGGCCGCTCCGGCAAACGGGGCGGCCGCCTTTTTTTTGGAGTCGGCGAATGCAGATAAGAACTACCTGTTCGGATCGGCCCTCGCGCTGAGCTTGATTGCATCCGCGGGCGTGACATGGGGGAGCCAGAACATTTGGGCGGCGTCGATGACTGGCGAGCAGATGACTAAGCCGGGCGGGTTACTATTGACCGCCCAACAGATAGCGGAGCTGTCTCTGCAGGGATTGGATGGAGATCCGACAGCGGCTCGAGTGCTTGCCCAGTATTTCGTGGAGATGGGGCCGATCATCGTCGAGGAACAACATTCTTGGTCACGGATTGCCGCCGAAAATGGCGAGCCGGAAGGAATGATGATGTATGCAGCGCTGCTGCATCTAGACGGCGGCGAAACAAACTGCAGGCGGGCAATTGTTTTGGATTCGACGCGCGATGCAGATCAGAACCGAGCCAACTATCTTGAAATCCGCAAGGGGTTTTATCGATGTGATCAGGAGTGACCCCCGATCGTGCAAGTGGTCATGATACTCTCAGGGCGGGTGTTGCCGATATGAAGCGATGAAGCCGTTGGCCTGGTCAGGCGGCCGATCGCGTGGGGTAGGCCTGTGCCAGGATGTCGGCCGGGATGTCGAGAAGCGCGCTTAGCGCCCGCACCATCGGCAGGGTAAGGGGGCGCCTGCGGTTCAAGACTTCCGACACGCGGCCGCGGCTGCCGATCGCGGGTTCGAGATCGCGGCGCGTGAGACCTTTTTGCTCGAGCATGAAGTTGATTGCCGCAATCGGGTCGGGTGCGGGAATCGGGAAGTGCTTTTCTTCATAGGCCTCGATCAGCGTGACGAGAATTTCGACGCGGTCGCCGTCCGGCGTGCCGGGGTTCGCGTCCCACAGGCGTTCAACCTCCTTGAGCGCCGCACGGTGGCCTGCCTTGGTTCGAATGGGGCGGATTTGCATCTTACAATTCTCCGTCAGATCGTATTCGCGTCGATAGTGTCGTATTCCTTGTGCGTGCCGATGAAGCGCACATAGACCCGCTTACCGCGATAATGGATGGCGGCGACAAGGCGGTATTTGTTGCCGCCGATGTCGAAGACCGCGCGGCCGTCGTTCAGAAGATCGGCGCTTCCAAACATTTGCTTCACGTCGTTCGGGCGTGCCCAATCGGCCGCGCGGACGATGCGTACCCAGGTGCGCAACGGCTGTTCCGCATCGCGCCGGCCGAGCTTCAGCCAGAAGTCACGTAGCGTACCGACCGCTATGATGCGCATCACGCAATCTAGCCTGTTCCCATTTTGGGATCAAGGTGGAAGTTCTCACTTTGGGAGCGTTTGCGTTAATGGCAAGTTAAGCGCGAATCTCCTCCGGCGGCCTTATGTGGCGGAAGCTCCAGAGGAGAGCGAGGTCGTAGGCGATTTTCAAGGCGCCGCAGATGATGAGCGGCCAGGCCGTGTGGCCGGCGGCGAAGAGGGCGCCCGCGAGTGCCGGACTTGCGGCGGCGGCGAGGCTGCGCGGGACGGCGGTGAAGCTCGCGGCGGCGATGCGTTCCTCCGGCGTCACCACCGCCATCACGTAGGACGAGCGCGCCGGCACGTCCATCTGCGACAGCAGGGCGCGCACGAGAAGCAAAGCCAGCGCGGTTTCGAGCGTGGGGGCGAGGGCCGCCGCGATCAGGGCAAGGCTCGAGGGAATGTGCGTCCACACCATCGTGTTGACGAGGCCGACGCGCGCGGAGAGCCAGGCGGCCACGGGCTGCGAGAGCGCGCCGAGGAGGCCGGCGGCGAAGAAGAACGTGCCCGCGGTCGCGAGCGTGAGGCCGAATTTCTCGAACAGCCAAAGCGCCATCAACGACTGCACCGCGAAGCCGCCGGCGAAGGCGTCGACGCTGAAGAGCGCGGCGAGCTTGAGCACGATCGCACGCGAGCGGGTGAGCGGTTTGGGCGCGCTTGCGGCGCCTTGCGCGTCGCGTGGGATGCGGGCGTAGATCGCGCCACCCGCGATCCCGAGCGCGGCGTAGAACGCGAACATCAGTTGGAGGGCGGCGAGTTCGGTCAATCCCGCACGCGCGAGCAAGTCGGGGCTCGCGGCGGCGAGCGAACCCAGCGCGGCGGCAAGCGCCCCGATCAGGCTGTAGCGCGCGAAGATCCTCGTGCGCTCCCTGTCCGGCGCGGCGTGTGCGAGCACTGCGTGCTCGAGCGGCACGAAGATCGAGACCGAGCCCGCCGACGGATTGATCGTGCCGACGAAGGCGACAAGGAAGATGAGTGCGGTGACGCTCGACGCGGCGAAGGCGAGGCCGGTCGTGGCCATCAGCGCGGAGGCCGCGATGAGAAGCGTGCGCTGGGCGAAGCGCGCGCCGATCACGCCGATGGCGAGCGTGGTGAGCGCCGAGCCCAAGAGCGCCAGCGTCGCGACGAGGCCGATCTCGAAGGCATCGAAGCCGCGCGCCGCGAGATAAACGGGAAGCAGCAGCGCGACGAAGCCGTCGCCGAAATCGCGCAGCGCACGGGCGGCATAGATGCGGGCGGCGGTGCGCACCTCAGTCATGGGAAGCGCGTCATCGCGAGGCGAATTGCCGTTCGATGAAGGGGTCGTCGCGGAACGGAATACGGATTTCATGCCCAATTCTCACCGCCGCCGCCAAAAAGGCCGCTTTCGAACGGTGCTTGGGCGCGTTTCCCCGCCTTGGGCTGCTGGGAGACCGCGCGACCCCAACGGGTGACGGTAGTGCGGCGTCGAACGCGGTGCAAGACGGCGCCGGTAGCCGCGTCGGAATTGTGTCGGTTCGCCTGTGGTTTGCATCGGCGCGGGCTAATCGTCGCCCATCTTCTTGAGATCGCGATCAGGCCGGAGTCCGACATGTAGAAGTGCTCTAACGTTCGATCGCGAGGCGGAGCGCATCGACGATCGCGGTCAGGCGCGCTGGGCTTGGTCGCGCCCGAGGCGGTCGATGAAGCGAGCGCGCGCCGACCTTAAGCGTGAACGAAAACAAGGGAATACATTGCACAAAAGCGTACCGTAATCACCGTTAGGACATTGCTGTCCGCAAGCGTACAGTACATTTATCGTCTGCCTTGTTTTCATGGGCGCAGACGGCTGAGAGATTTTCATGCGCTCTTGCCCCTTCGGGAAAGCGCGATGCCGATCAAGCCCGCTTCCACCACCACGTCCAATCGGATTCTTTCGCGCCTAACGCGCGAGGATTTCGATTCGTTGGCGCCCCATCTGGTGCCCGTCGATCTTCCGTTGCGCAAGCCAATCGAAACTCCGAACAAGGTCATCGAGTACGTCTATTTCGTCGAACGCGGCTTTGCTTCTGTCGTTGCGAGCGGGCAGGCGACGCGCAGTATCGAGGTCGGACTCATCGGGCGCGAAGGCGTGACGGGGCTTGCCGTCATCATGGGCGCGAACCGTTCGCCGAATGCGACGTACATCCAGTTGGCCGGCCGGGGCCTGCGCATGCCGGCCGCCAATTTGCACGGCGCGATGGACCGGAGCGCGAGCCTGCGGCGAACGCTTTTACAGTATGGCCATGCGTTCGTCGTGCAGACCGCGCAAACGGCACTGGCGAACGGGCACAGCAAGGTGGAAGAGCGTTTGGCGCGCTGGATTCTCATGGCGTGCGATCGGGCCGAGGGGAGCGAACTGCCGCTGACGCACGAGTTTCTTTCCATCATGCTGGGCGTGCGGCGCGCGGGCGTGACGGTCGCGCTCAATATTCTGGAAAAGAAGGGGCTGGTGCGCGCCAGGCGCGGCGTGATTTCCGTGCTCGACCGCAAGGGCCTCGAGAAGATCACCGACGGCGCTTACGGCGTGGCGGAAGCGGAGTTCCAGCGGTTGTTCGGTTAGGCTGCATTTCGGTTTGGCGAATTAGCGGCGGGCGCGCGTGGTTTGGCGCGTTGAGGCGATGCGCGATCTCGTCTAATGAGCGATCACACCTTTAGGAGAACCGCGATGCCAGATTGTTCAGCCGTCGTCGTTGGCGTGGGACCGTCGAAGGGGTTGGGCGCTGCCATCGCGCGGCGCTTTGCGCGCGAGGGGTTTCTCCTGACCGTGCTCGGGCGCAACGCCGACAAGCTGAACCCGACGGTTGCGGCAATGCGCGATGCGGGCGCCAAGGTCGAGGGCGTCGTCGGCGATGTGACGGACCAGGCGCTGGTCGCTCGCGTGATCGCGGCGGCCGAAGTGCAGGCGCCGATCGAGGCCGCGATCTTCAACGCGGGCGGCAATCGGCCGGCGCCGTTCCTCGATATCGACGGCAAACGCTTCGAGGAGTTTTGGCGCGTGAATGCGCTTGCCGGATTGTACTTCGCGCAGGCTGCGGTCCGCACGATGCTGCCGCGCGGCCGGGGGACGCTGATCTTCACGGGCGCGAGCGCGTCGCTGCGCGGGCGCGCCAATTTCGTGGGCTTTGCTTCGGCGAAAGCGGCGCTGCGCGCGGTCGCGCAATCGGCGGCGCGCGAGTTCGGACCGAAGGGGATCCACGTCGCGCATGTCGTCGTCGACGGCGCGATCGACGGCGAACGGATCGCGACGTTCCTGCCGCAACTGAAGGAACAGCGCGGGCCGGACGGCTTGCTCGATCCCGACGCGATCGCGGAGAATTACTGGACGTTGCACTGCCAGCAACGCAGCGCCTGGACGCATGAGATCGACGTGCGCCCGTGGGTCGAGACGTGGTGAGCGAGCGGATGTTCAATCGGCCGGCGCCGTACTATCGTGCTGGGACTTGATTCCGAACCAGTACACGCGCCGGAGGTTGTCATGATCGTCTTTGCGACGCGCCTCGCCGTTCTTGGCGCTTTCGCCTTTGCCACGGCTGCGAACGCCGCGCCGGCGGCGCCCACAGCCGCAAAGCCCGCGACGGCAAAGCCAGTGGCGGGCGATCCGTCGATACTGAGCAGCGATTTCTGGGGCGATTGGAACAAGACGAAGACGAGCGAGAATTTCAGCGCGCTCACCAAAGCGGTGGGGTGCGCGCACAAGAGCAATACCCCCAAAGCCGGCGGCTCGCAAAAGATCGTCGACTTGGCGATCAACCGACCGGAAGATGCGGCGAAGTTTTTGGGCGATGCGACGGCGGCATCGAACGATGCGGTCAGCGCCAACGCGCTTGCGACGGTCGTCAATATGGTGACCTCGCCCAAGACGCGCGAAGAGGCGGCGCCGCTCGTCGCGCCCGAAGCCAAAGCACGGGTCGAGGCGATGACGGCGAATCTGTCGACGGGCATTCAAGGCCTGCCCGGCATCTATCTCGGCGACGTTCCGCAGCCGAAATACGAGGCGGGCACGCAAGCGGGCGAAGGGTCCGGCGGCGCGAATACCGGGGGCGGCGTCGAGGCGAGCGGAGGCAGCGCGGGCGCCGGCGAACGGGCTTCCGTGCCGGCCGGATATGCGCCGGTCGTCGGCGGCTCGATGGGATGCCCGGTGCGCTGAATTACAGGGACATGATCACATGATCGGCACGCGTCGGACTCTATTGATTGGCGGGGCTGCGAGCTTGGCAGGCGCCGCGCTATCGCCGCCCGCTTGGGCCGATCCGGCGGCGGCAGGCGCGAAGCCGGCGGCCGCGCATTTCAAGCCGCCGCTTTTGGGCGATGACAACGCGCCCAAGCGACTGGTCGTGTGGGGCAGCTGCACGTGTCCGTTCACGGCGCAACTTTACGGCTTGCTCCAGAAGATCGTGGCCGACATGCCGCAGACCGCGAGCGTGGAGTGGCGCCACTTCCCGACGCACGCACCCGATCCCGCGTTGCACGTCGCGGCGCTCGGTTTCGCGGGCCCGCATTTTTGGGGCTTTGCGTTTCGCGTGCTCGGCGCGATTTACGCCGCGAACGGGACGTTCGACGGCTTGACGGCGGAGAAGCTCGCCGCGTTCGCCAAGGCCGAAGGCGGTTCGGAAAAAACGCTGAAGGCGGCATACGCGGACGCGGCGAAGTGGACGGCGGTGAAAGAGGATCTGCTGGCGGGGCGCCTGCTCGGCGTCACGCGCACGCCGGGGCTGTTCTTCAACGGCTATTTCATGACGCCCGACGGCATGCCGCTCGACATCGCCGCGTTCGACAAGTCGCTGCGCGCGATGCTCAAGGCCGGGTAAAGGCGGTTGCGTTAGGCGCCGTCCGGCAAGCGCGGGCGCGCGGGGTCACTCGTCCCAGCTCGGGCGTTCGGCCAGGTATTCGCAGGTGTAGTCCGCGTCTTCCTCGTTCGGCGGCAGGCTGGCCTTACAGGACTCTTCGTCCGCGAAGGGACCTTTCCAAACGAAGGGACCCACGATCGTGTCGGCTAGTTGATACCAGCCGGGCGACGTGAACACCGGCGTCGCGTGCGCGGCAGCTGCGGCGAACACGGCGGCGACGAGAGCGGTGACGAAAACAAACGTGCGCATGCGGTGACTCACTGGTGAGCGGCGGGTCGAGTCTATAGCACGAGTCTCAGGTTGTACGGGACGCGCGCCTCACGCCCGCTGAGCGATGTATTCGATCCCCCAGGCGACGACGACCGCGAGCATCAACAGCCCAGCCAGCGCCACGGCGACGCGCTCCCACAACCGGCGCGGGCGGCGGACGAGCGAGGCGACAAGGATGAGCGCGGCGAGGGCGAAAAGGGCGGTGAGCATGGCTTAAGTCCCCAACAGTTCCCGCAAGCTCAGCACCTTGTGGATCGACTTCACCTTCGCCAGGGGGAGGTTGAACTCGCGCGCCGGGTTGTGTTGGGCGAGTTTGAGTTGGGTGGGGGTTTTGCCGATGAGGAGTTTCACCATGGCGGTGCCGGGGTCGCCGGTGGGGGTGTCTTGAAGTTGGATGACAACATAGTCGCCGGTTGCGGGCGGCTTTGCAGGCGAGACGTAAATCAAGTCTCCGTCTTTGTTCCAGGGCGACATTGAGTCGCCCAGGATCCAGAGTGCATAGACATTGCGAAGATTGGCAATGCCGGGCGGGCGGCGCACGTAATCCACGACCTGACCGTTGAAGCGAAAGTCTCCGTCCGACCCGCCGACTGCAACACCATACACAGGCACGTCGATTGGAAGAGAACCGATTTGCGTCGACTGTGCCTGATTATTCACGTTTTGCAACAGCGGTTCCTCATCACTTATCAGCCATGTGACGGGGACACGTAGAAGCTCCGCGAGCTTTACAATCTTTTGGCGACCGGGCGCGGTCAGACCAATCTCCCATTGCGAGACCGCGGGCTGCGAGACGCCGAGCTTGGCCGCGAGTTCGCTGACATCCAGGCCCAGCGCCTTGCGACGCTCGCGGATTCGTTGGCCGCGGCGCTTGTCCGCGGCGGTGGGTTCTTTCTTCGCCATGGCCTCTCTCATTCCATAGCCGGGCTGATCTGTCATCAAAAGAAGAACTTGAATTATTAGTTAGTATCACTTATAAATGCTTATGACAGATTCGGGTTCCGCAAACAGACGGCCCGGGCGGTGCTTCCAAGGTGAGGTGGCTTAGATGGCGGAGGCGGGATGCCGGGAACCCTCGGCGCACAACCCTTTTCGGCACGTTTCTTATGCGATCCAGCGCCTTGTGGCGTCGGCGCGGGCGGGAAGTTTCCTTGGCCGGTTTCGCCGGCGGGCGCGGTTCGCTGCGCGGGCGATCGATCAGGACGGCGTGCTGTTGCTTATGCCACGCGAGCCGAGCCTTGCGTTCTATTGGGTGCCGCTCGCGCTTTTGTTCACGGCGGGCGGGGCGCTTCTGGGAGCGCTGACGTGACTGCGCGCGGGGCGTGTCGACATCCCCCGGGTCGTCCGCGCGCATAGAGCGGCGGAGTGCACGCGCGCCCTTCTCCCCCCTCGCGCAGCCTCCGCCGCTCACCTTTTTCGACGACAGCCTGAACGCCGACCGACCTGCAGCGGAGGAGCCAAGGCCCGTGTGCGACATCATCTTCGATATGCAAGCCGCGGTCGCGACGCCGCGTGATGCGATCCGCGCGATCATCGCGGAGGAGGCGCGCAAAGCTGGCGTCGCGGTCGACGCTCTTCTGGGGCGTTGCCGGCGGCGCGCGGTCGTACGGGCGCGCCACGCGGCGATGCGGCGTGTGCATGACGCCTTTCCGCGCAAGAGCTATCCAGAAATCGGGCGCATCTTCGGGCGCGATCATTCGACGGTGATGTACGCGCTCTGCGCGCACAAGCGGTCGCGGCGCCCATGAGTTCTTCGCGCGCACGATCCGACTTCGTTGTCGAGCGGCGCGCGGTTGTGCCGCCCGAAGGCTCGACGCTGACCTTGACGAAGTTGCCGGTGCCGCCGGCGGCGAACAATCTGTTCTTCAATGCGAGCCATGGCGGGCGGTTGCGGTCGGCGCGTTATCGCGCGTGGCGCAGCGCGGCGGGGTGGCTCGTGCGGCTGCAGGCACCGCGGCGCGTGCGCGGGCCGGTCGCGATTTCGATCACGATCGAGGAGGGCGCGTCGCGCGCCGATCTCGACAATCTCGCCAAGGCACCGATCGATCTTCTGTGCGAGCTGCAGCTGATCGAGGGCGACCACCGCGACGTCATCCGCGAGGTCACGCTGCGCTGGGGCGCGGTCGAGGGTTTGCGCATCGACGTGAGGCCGGCGGCGTGAGCGAGCGGGTGTGGACGCCGGAGATGATCGACACGCTGAGGCGCTTGCGGGCGCGCGGGCGCACGTTCGGGCAGATCGCGAAGATGCTGGGCGTCACGCGCAGTGCGGCGATCGGCAAGGCGATGCGCGTGGGGTTGGGTGGGCGGCCAAGGGCGAAGGTGCGCGCGGCGGCGACACCTGAACCGCCGGCGGTGGGCGCTGCAGGCGAGATACTCGGAGCGGGCGTCTGTCACTGGATCGCGGGCGACATCGGCGAGCCGTGGCGCATGTGCGGGCATAAGTGCGTACACGGAACATTGTGGTGCACGCATCACCTCGCGCGTGTCTATGCGCGCGCCGCGACCGACGAGCGGGATGCGGCATGAGCACGAAGCGCCGTCAGCGTACGCTCGATCTGCCGCGGCCCTACGACGTCGAGACCGAGCAGCAACTGCTCGGCGATTTGCTGTTGTTCAACGAGCATATCGAGCGGTTGATGGGGTTTCTAGACGGGCGGCATTTCGCGGAGCCGCTGCACAGCCGCATTTACGACGCGATCATGCGCGCGGTCAAAGGCGGGCAGACGGCGTCGCCCTTCACGCTTCGATGCGAATTCGAGGACGATGCGGGGATGGCGGCGGTGGGCGGCACGCGTTATCTCGCCGAACTCGCGGCGATGGCGCGCGAGTGCCTTGATCCGGTGAAGTGGGCGGCAGCGCCGCATGCGATGGCGTTCCGGCGCAACCTTATCGGCGTAGCGCGCGAGATCCAGGACGCGGCGCAGAACGCGGCGATCGAATACGACGCGGAAAAGATCGCCGACTTCGCCGAGCGCATGATGGCCGAGGCGACGGCGGGATCCTCGCCGGCGGCGACCGAGCGTTTCCGTTCGATCGGCGATCTCGCGGGCGAGGTGATCCGCGGCGTGACGGGGCCGAAGGGCGAGCCTGCGGTGATGTTCGGGCTCTCGCGGCTCGACGACCTGACCGGCGGGATGCGGGCGAAGGAGCTCATCATCGTGGGGGCGCGCCCGGGCATGGGCAAGACGGCGTTTGCGGGACACCTTGCGTTGATGGCCGCGCGACAGGGGCATGCGGTGGCGTTCTTTTCGATGGAGATGTCGGCGCCCGCCGTGACGTTGCGCCTCGTGACCGCGACGGCGTTCGCGAACGGGCGCGCGCTTGCTTACGAGGCGGCGCGCAAGGGCGAACTCAAGGCGGACGAAGAGGCGGTGTTGTTCGAGAGCGAGGCGTGGCTGCGCGCGCTGCCGCTTTATGTGCACGAGGGGCGGGGGCTGGTGCCGTCGGGCCTGATGCTTGCCGCGAAGCGCATGCAGAACAAGATGCGGCATACGGCGACGCCGCTCGGCCTCGTCATCGTCGATCATATCCAGAAGATCCGGCCGGAACGCGACATGCGCGGGAACAAGGTCGCGGAGATGACGGAGGTTTCCGACGCGCTGCAGAAGATGGCGGGCGCGCTGTCGCTGCCGGTCGTGGCGCTGTCGCAGCTTAACCGCGCGGTCGAGGGGCGGCCCGACCGCAAGCCCGAGCTTTCGGATCTGCGCGAATCGGGCGCCATCGAACAGGATGCGGATCTCGTGCTGCTGCTCTACCGCGAGGCCTATTACGTGAAGAAGCGCGAGCCGCATTTTTCGGCGCCCGAATGGGGCGATTGGCACGCGGAGTGGATGCGCTGCCGCCACGCGCTCGACGTTCACGTGGCCAAGCAGCGCAACGGGCAGGAAGGGCACGTGCGCGTGCACTTCGACGGGCCGAGTTCGGCGTTGAGGGATTAGCGATGCACTGGTGTCGTCGAAGTCATGCGCAAGCGAGGGCGGTTTTGTGCGCCCCGCGCCCTCGTTCTTACGAGGGAGAGGGGATGGGGGTGAGGGAGGGTGCGTGGATGAGGGGCACCTTTCGTAGCGCTTTTCCGTCTGCGTTCGACACGACGCGGCGGCCATCCCTCACCCCCGGCCCCTCGCCCTTCCAGAAGATGGAAGGGCGAGGGGAGAAAATGGGGACACTATGAGCGCGACGATCTGGGCCAAGTTCTTCTGGGCGGATTGGCTTTCCGACGCCAACCTGCGGCGGTGTTCGCCGGCGGCGCGCGGGTTTTGGATGGATATGCTTTGCGTTGCGGCTCAGCACGAGCCCGTCGGCTATCTCTGCGTGAACGGCGAGGGCCTCACTGCTTGCGACATGGCGCGCATCGCCGGTGTCGATGAAGCGGAGGCCACCGCCCTCACGGCGGAGCTGGAGCGGAACGGCGTGTGCAGCCGCGATCGCAACGGGCGCCTCTATTCGCGGCGCATGGTGCGCGACGCGCAGAAGCGCGCGTTGGCGGCAAAGAACGGCGCTAAGGGCGGCAACCCAAGCCTTGCGAAACACAAAGGGATTCCGCCGCCGGATAAGGGGGCGGATAAGCCTGCCCTTATCCCCAGAGTCCAAGAGCCACTTTCCAAGAGTCCAGAGCAGCAAGCGCCGCTGCTGCGCGCTTGCCAAGCGATGGGGGTGAGCTTGGAGGCGCTCAGGCGGAGTTCTGCGTGGATGGTGTTCGGCGATTTTTATCGCGAGCTTCTGGCGCAGGGGTGCGACGGCGAGCGCGACGTCTGGCCGACCGTCGAACGGCTCGGCGCGCGGTTGGGGCGCGCGCCGTCGTCGCCCGCCTATTTCAAAGCCGCGGTCCTCGAAGCGCGCGACCGGCGGCTTGCGAATCCGGCGCGGCCGACGGGTACGCTCGAGTGGCAGGAGCGGCTCGCGACGTTCAGGCGCGACGGCGTGTGGTCGTCGAAATGGGGACCCAAGCCGGGGGAGGCGGGGTGCCTCGTGCCAATCGAGCTCTTGGAAAAGCCGCATGCCTTACTGCACCCCTCTCCTTCGTGAAGGCGAGGGGAGCAGAAACATGAAGTTGCGGAGGTCGGATGGAATGGAACCGCGAGACGGTGCGCCTGCGCATGCGCGAGGCGTGGGACACGCTCCGGCGCGTGCCGGTGCACGGTGTCCCCGGATTCAAGACCTCGTGGCCGGATTTCATCCAGGATTATTTCGAGGCCTATGGGCATTCGGCCGTGACCGTGCGGCTCGCGCGCGCCTCACCCTGCGCGATCGACCGAATGAACGAGACGTTCGGCTGGTTCCGCTTCCTCGAGGATCGGGCGCATCTGACGAAGGCGGTGTGGCTGACCTGCGGGGCGGGCATGGGGCCCAGGCGCGCGGGCGCGATCCTGGGCGTCCATCGCGATACGCTGCGCGCGCGGCGCGACGACGGGCTCGATCTCATCGTGGAGGGGTTGCGGACGGCCCTCCTTCGCCAAGGCTTCGGAGGGTGAACGACGGACTATGGCGGCGCGGACGCGGGCGCCGGGTCGGGTGCGGAGAGATAGGCGTGGAGCGCTTCGAC
>JBGOVA010000054.1:0-21289 GCA_041477875.1 Micropepsaceae bacterium
ATGACTTCGTCGACATCATCGAAGCGATCGGCACCGGCAAGGCGAACGAGAGCATCGAACTGACCGCCAAGGCCACCGAGACCATCGGCGCGCTGAACTTCGAAGGCGGGCAGAAGGTCGAAGCGGGCTTCGTGGTGGCGGAACTGACCAGCCGCGAACAGTCGGCGGACCTGGCGGCTGCGCGGGCGGAACTCGCCGAAGCAAGGCAGAATTACGAGCGCGTCAGCGGCCTCGCCGCCAAGGGTTTTGCCACCAAGGCGCAGCTCGACCAGGCGACCTCGGCGCGCGACAGCGCCGCGGCAAAGGTCCGGTCGCTGGAGTCGCGCGTGACGGACCGCTTGATCAAGGCACCGTTCGCGGGCGTGCTGGGGCTCAGGCGCGTGAGCGTCGGCACGCTGGTCAAGCCCGGCGACGTCATCACGACGCTCGACGACATCTCGATCATCAAAGTCGACTTCACGGTGCCCGAGGTGTTTCTGGGCGCACTCAGCGTCGGCATGCCGATCCGCGTCGGCGTCGAGGCCTATCCGAGCCGGGTCTTCGAGGGCAAGGTCGTGGGCATCGACACGCGCGTCGATCCGGTGTCGCGCGCGGTTGCCGTGCGGGCCGAGATCCCAAACACGGACGGCGTGTTGCGGCCCGGCATGCTGATGACGGTGTCGGCGTTGAAGAACCCGCGGGTGTCGCTGTCGGTGCCGGAGCAATCGCTCGTGCCGCTTGACGACAAGCAATATGTCTATGTCGTCGGGGCGGATATGAAGGCCGAACGGCGCGAGGTGAAGATCGGCGCGCGCGTGCCCGGCACGGTCGAGATCCTGAGTGGGCTCAAGGCAGGCGAAAAAGTCGTCGTCGACGGCACGATCCGCCTGCGGCCTGGCGCCGTCGTGAAGATTGCCGATGTCAAGCAAAGCGAGCAGAAGAAAAACGACAAAGGCAGCGCCGAAGCTGCCGGTCCGCGCACGTGAACCTCTACGAAATCTCGATCCGCAGGCCCGTCTTTGCGGCGGTCATCGCCCTTCTGATCGCGACGTTCGGCATCATCTCGTTCCAGCGCCTGCCGTTGCGCGAATTGCCGAACATCGATCCGCCGGTCGTCTCCGTCGAGACGACCTATACGGGCGCCTCGGCCGCGGTCGTCGAGACGCGCGTGACCAAGCCGATCGAGGACGCAATCGCGGGCATCGAGGGCATCGATACGATCGCTTCAACCAGCCGCGACGGGACGTCGGCGATCACCGTGACGTTCCGCCTGTCGCGCGACATCGAGGCGGCGGCGAACGACATCCGCAACGCGGTGGCGCGCACGCTGTCGCGCTTGCCGCAGGAAATCGATCCGCCGCAAGTGCAGAAGACGGAAGCCGATTCCTCGCCGATCATGTTCTTGAACATGTCGTCGACGACGATGCCGCTGATGCAACTCACCGACTATGCCAGGCGCTATATCGTCGACCGCTTCTCGACGATCGACGGCGTGGCGCAAGTGCGCTCGTTCGGCGAGGACCGTTCGCTGCACATCTGGCTCGACCGGGTTGCGCTGGCCGCGCGCGGCCTGACGGTCTCCGACGTCGAGGACGCCCTGCGCGCGGAGAACGTCGAGCTGCCGGCCGGGCGCCTCGAATCCACGCAGCGCAACCTCACCATTCGCGTCGAGCGCGGCTACGGAACCGATACCGACTTCCGCAATCTGGTCGTCAAGCGCACGCCCGACGGGCATTTCGTACGGCTGGGCGAGGTGGGACAGGTCGAGATCACCGCGCTCGAACGGCGCACCGATTTCCGCGGCAACGGCCAGCGCCTCGTGGGCATCGGCATCGTCAAGCAATCGACGGCCAATCAGATCGACGTCGCGCGCGCCGTGCGCGAGGAGATCAAGAAGATCAACGCGACCTTGCCCAAGGGCACGACGCTGGTTGCGGCGGTCGACTACACCGTGTTCATCGAGCAGTCGGTGAGCGAGGTTTACGCGACGCTGGCGATCACCGGCGGGCTCGTGTTGCTCGTGATCTATCTCTTCCTCGGCAATCTGCGCGCAGCGATCGTGCCGGCGGTGACGGTGCCGGTGTGTCTGTTCGGTGCTTTGGCGTTGATGCTCGCCTTCGGCGCGTCGATCAATTTGCTGACCCTGCTCGCGCTCGTTCTTGCCATCGGCCTGGTTGTCGACGACGCGATCGTGGTGCTCGAGAACGTGCAACGGCGCGTGGATCTCGGCGAGCCGCCGCTGATCGCGGCCTTGCGCGGCACGCGTCAGGTCGCGTTCGCCGTCATGGCGACCACCGCCGTCTTGATCGCCGTCTTCGTGCCGATCGTGTTCCTGCAGGGCACGATCGGGCGGCTGTTTTCGGAACTCGGCATCGCGCTCGGGTCGGCGGTCGCGATCTCCTTGCTCATCGCGCTGACGCTGTCGCCGATGATGTGTTCGAAACTGCTCAAGCCGGTCGAGCGCGAAGGCGTGCTGTCGCGCACGATCCATAGCGTGACGGCCACGATGGCCGCGCTCTACCGCGCGATGCTGGAAGCAAGCCTCGCCATGCCCGCGCTAGTCATCGCCATGTTCGTCGGCGTGATCGTCATCGCAGGCGTCCTTTATCGTCTGGTGCCAGGCGAAATCGCGCCGACCGAGGATCGCGGCATCTTCGACATCAACGTCTCGATGCCCGAAGGCACGGGCTACGACGCCGTGCACGGGCAGATGGTGGACATCGAGAAGATCCTGCTGCCGCTGGTCAAAGACGGCACGGCGACGCGCATCATCATCCGCGCGCCGGGCAGTTTCGGCGCGACGGCGGATTTCAATTCGGGCCGCGGCATCGTCGTTCTGGGCCCATGGGGCACGCGCCCGCCGCAGGCCGAGGTCATCAAAGACGTGACGACGACGCTCAGGCGCTTTGCCGCGATCCGCGCCACGGCCATCGCGCGCTCGAGCTTCGGGCGCGGGGGCGGCGGCAGTTCGACGCCGGTGCAGTTCGTGCTGGGCGGCTCGAGCTTCGAGGAGCTCGTGCAATGGCGCGACAAGCTGTTGGAGAAAGCCGAAAGCTATCCCGGCCTCGTCAATGTGGATTCCGACTACAAGGAGACGAAGCCCCAACTCAACGTCTCGATCGACCGCACGCGTGCGGCCGAACTCGGCGTTTCGGTCGCGACGATCGGGCACACGCTCGAGACGATGCTGGGTCAGCGCAAGGTCGGCACGTTCGTCGACCGCGGCGAGGAGTACGACGTCATCGTCCAAGGCTCGGAAGCGCGGCGCAGCACGCTCAACGACCTGACGAACATACTCGTGCGCTCGGAACGGACCGGCGCGCTGATCCCGCTGTCGAATTTGGTCGCGACGAACGAGAGCGCGACGGCATCCTCACTCAACCGCTTCAATCGTCTGCGCGCAATCACGATATCGGCGAACCTCGCGCCGGGCACGACGCTGGGCCAGGCGCTCGATTTCCTGGAGCGGACCGCGCGCACCGAACTGCCGGCGACCGCGCAGATCGCCTACAAGGGGCAGTCGCAGGAGTACAAGGAATCGAGTTCGACCTTGGCGTTCACGTTCGGCCTGGCGCTCGTCGTCGTGTTCCTGGTGTTGGCCGCGCAGTTCGAGAGCTTCGTGCATCCGCTCGTCATCATCTTGACCGTGCCGCTGGCCGTTGCGGGCGCGTTGTTCGGCCTGTGGGTTTCGGGGGCGACGCTCAACATCTACAGCCAGATCGGGATCGTGATGCTGGTGGGCCTTGCAGCCAAGAACGGCATTCTGATCGTCGAGTTCGCGAACCAATTGCGCGACGCGGGACGCAGCATTCACGACGCGCTGGTCGAAGCCGCGGTCACGCGCTTCCGGCCGATCCTGATGACGTCGCTTGCCACCGCCATGGGCGCGGTGCCCCTGATGATCTGGCAGGGCGCCGGCACGCAGAGCCGGTTTGCGATCGGCATCGTCATCTTTGCCGGCGTGATCTTTTCGACTGGGCTGACGCTGTTCGTCGTGCCCGCGTTCTACAATCTCCTCGCGCGCTTCACCCGATCGCCCGGCGCGATCGCCGCGGAAGTCGCGGCGTGGGAGCGGCAGAATCCGGGCGTCGTGGCCGGCGAAGTCCATGCGGCAGGGAGCGCTCAACCTTCCGGACACGGCGCGCCAACGTTGCGCGAAAAATTGTTGGCGTCGAAACCGGCGGCCAAGCACTAACGACCGGGACTATCGTTACGTCCCCGTCATCGGCAACTCGGCGGGCTTTTCCATGGGCGGGCGGTGGAGGAAAGTCAGTTTGTCGGGGCCGACGACGCCGCCGGAGATGATCATCGCCATCGCTTGGTCGGCCGTCATGTCGACGGCAATGACTTTTTCGCTGGGCACGATCTCGAGATAGCCGGACGTCGGGTTGGGCGCCGTGGGCACGAAGACCGCCGTCAGCTCGCGCCCCGTCGTCGTCTCGGTGAACGAGTTCATCGCAAAACCGATCGCGCGCATCTCGGCATGCGGGAAATCGACCAGCACCACGCGCTGAACGTTCTCGGCCTTGGGCTGCAGGGCGTTGATGACCTTCTTGGTCGAGGAATAGATCATGTGCACGAAGGGCACTTTGGAGAGCAGGCTTTCGAAACCGTCGAGAAGCTGCTGGCCGATCACGCGCGTGGCGAGCGAGCCGACGAGATAGAGAACGAACAGCGCGAAGGCCGTGCCGATGAGATAGAGAAACAGCGGGCTGCCGAAGACGGCCGCGAGCGGGGCGGGCATGACCGGCCCGAGCTGCTGGGCGGTCCACGTCGCCCACGGGCTGCCGAAATAGGACAGCGCGTCGAAGATGAGCTTGAGCACGAACCACACGGCCGCGAGCGGCAGGATGGTCAAGACGCCGGCAATCAGATTTTGCTGAATGTTCAAGGCGGCATTCTCCGCCAATCGGGGGTGGCCCAGACTACCCCGTGAGTCGGGACTTCAGCAAAGGCAATCGAACCTGCACTGCGGCGTCGTTTATTCGCTGTTTTCGCAAGGTGGCGCCGTGCCCGCTATGCGCCGCATGTAACCTTCCTGCGCGAAGACCGAGAACATCGCAATTCCCATGAGCGCCACGGTGCGGCCGTCGACGGTCTTTACGTAGGCGCGACGCATTGCGCTGATCACGGATTGGTCCCATTCGCCGAGGATTTTCGCCGATGGGGTGCAAGACAACGCGTCGCCGATCATGACGCGCTTGCCCGGATGCATTTGTGCAAGGGACTTGTCGACCATTGCGGATTTTATCGCGCCGCGGTGGTCGATCCCCCAGCGCGCCAGTTCCTCCGCAGCCTTGCGCCCGAGCGCAAGGGCGTAATACCCGGCCTGCGCATCGTTGAACGTCAGATGACACGCTTGCATCACGCGCTGGACCTGCGCCGCCGTGGGCGAGGTGTATTGCAGTATCATGGCGGTGTGCGTCTGCCCGGCACTGAATGCTTCCCTGAGTTCGGTCTGCTCGGATTGCGAGAGTTGGCTCCATCCACAGGTGACGGGCGTCATGTCGACCGCCTCCGCCGCCGACGCTGGGGCCGCAATCAAGGCGCAAAGAACCAGCAATGTTGGCGCGCGCATGGGCCGTCCTTGTTGCAATTGCGCAAAGACGGCTTACGTCGTTCGGTCGCTACAATTCAAGCAAATTGCGGGGCGCGATCAATTGGGGGAACACGCGTCCGCCGTGCCAGCCATCCGGCGCATCGTGCCTTCCTGGGCCAGGATCGCGTAAAGGGCGAGCGACACGAACGAATAGGCGCGGCCATCCTGGAAACGCAGATTCGCCCTGCGGATCGCACCCTTTAGGGATTCGTCCCACTCGCCCACCATCGTGTGGGGCCCGGGGCATGCGAGCGCGTCGCCGATGACCTCGCGCTTGCCTTCATGCACTTTTCCGAGTGCGGTTTTCACGGAATCGGCGCTTTCGCCATGGTCGACAATACCTTTCTTGGCCTTCTCTTCGGCTGCGCGGCGTGCAAGACCCAGCGCGAGATGCTCGATCTGCGCCGGCGTGACGTTGAGTTGGCATTGGCGCGCCGCATCGCCGGCGGAAGCCGCGTCGGGATTGGCGAAGAGGATGTCGAAGCTTCCCTTCCTCAACTCGACCTTGAATTCGTCGCGAAGGCGCGTTTGCTCGGCCGCCGACAGCTTGTCCCACGCACAACCAATTGGGGAAAGATCGGTCGCGGCGTGCGCAGCTAGACCGGAATAGAACGCCAATGACAGAATCAGTGCTGTAAGCCCGCGCATATTTCCCCCCGCACGCTTTGGACTTTGCTCAAGTATGACTGCATTCTCCGGGCTTCAAGCATTATCGTGCGTTTCACGCGAGCGTGATATGACTGGCGCGGGCCAGGATGGGGCTCTTCCGCGCGGGGAACGTGATCGTGTAGATTCGCCGCCCCGGTGCGTCCGTAGATGGTTTTCGTCATGAAAATTCGTGAGTTCTCGCTTAGGGCGGCCGTGGCCGCCGCCGTGGTGCTGGCGCTGGCGTTGACCGCCGCGGCGCAGCCCGTGGATCTGTGGACGGTTTCGAACATTCCCGTCGACGGGACGGGGGCAAGCCCGTCGGCCGCCAAGGAGACGGCGCTGGCGCAAGGGCGCCAGAAGGCTTGGGCGGAGGTTTTCCGCAGGATCACGCCGTCGTCGGAATGGTCCAGCCAGCCGAGCATGACGGACGATCAACTCGAGCCGATGATCAAGAGCTTCGACATTTCGGGCGAAAAGCACTCGAGCACGCGCTATCTCGCGACCGTCACATATGTGTTCAATCCGACGGGCGTGCGCGCGGCGTTGCGCAAGACGGGGACCGCGTTCAGCGAATCCACTGCAAAGCCCGTGCTGGTCGTGCCGCTCAACGGGACGGCGTGGACGCCGGAATCGGCGTGGGGCCGGGCGTGGGCTGCGCAAGCGCGGCGTGGGCGCTTGGTGCCGGTCGCGGTGCCGGTCGGCGACGTGCAGGACATGGGCGCGCTTGCGACCGCTTCCTCGGCCGCCGATTGGACCATCGTCAAGCCGCTGGCCGACCGCTATGGCGCGAGTTCGGTGATGGTCGCCTCCGCCGGCAAGGGCTCGGGCGGGCTGCAGGTGAACATGACGCTGATCAAGCCCGAAGGGCGCTCGCAGCGCAGCGGCTCGTTTGCGCCGCAAGCGGCCGAGGACGAGCTCGCGCTGGCGACGCGCGCGGCGGGCTCGATCGCCGACAGCCTGCAGGAAGACTGGAAGCGCACGACGTCCGTCGACTATGGTCAGCAGAGTTCGCTGAACGTCGCGGTGCCGTTCACGAGCCTGAGCGAATGGATCGCGGTCAAGCGCAGCCTCGATTCCATCCGCATGATCCAGGTCGTGGGTGTGGAAGAAGTGAATATGAGCGGGGCCAAGCTGCGCTTGGATTACGTCGGCAAGGTCGACCAGCTTCAAACCGCGTTGTCGCAGACCAATCTGTACCTTGTGTCCGATGCAACCGGAAACTGGACGCTGAGCCGAAATGCAACAGCCGCCGCCGCCCCAGTGGTTCCTTAGGCCATCGCGGTATGGGCTGACGCTTGCGAACGGCGTCACGGCCGTTCGCCTGGTCCTGGTGCCCTTCATCGTCATCGCGCTCTTGAATGGCGAGTTCGTGCAGGCGTTCTGGATGACGATGATCGCCGGCGCGACGGATGCGGTCGACGGCTATATCGCGCGCGCGTTCGGGCACAAGTCGCTGGTGGGTGCTTATCTCGATCCGGTCGCGGACAAGGTCCTGATCCTGTCGCTCGTCGGGCTCTTGACCTATGAGGGCTATCTGCCGGCGTGGTTCGTCATCTTGGCGCTGTCGCGCGACGTGGCGATCGTGGCGACGGTTGCTGTGTTCACGCGCATGAAGCGCGCCGACTTGCGCATGCAGCCCCTGTTCATCAGCAAGTTGACGACGGTCGCGCAAATCACGCTGGTGCTGGGGACGCTGGCCGACCTCGCGTTCGAATTGGCGTGGGCCGATGTGCGCACGGGCCTTTTGTGGGGCGCGGCCGCAATGACGGTCGCGTCCTGGGTCGCCTATTTCTTCGAAGGCCTGCGCGCCCTGCGCACGGTCGAGGCGAGGACCGGTGTGTAGCGTGGTGCACACCCCTCGCCCCCATCCCCTCTCCCTTCCAGAAGATGGAACGGCGAGGGGCGATCGCTAGGCGCCATGTCGCGCAAATTTCGCCGGTCTGAGCAGTTGCCGCTGTCGTTCGAGGCGCGGCGGAGTTATGCGCGCGCCGATTTCGTTCCCGGTGCGAGTAATGAAAGCGCGCTTGCGCTCGTCGATGCATGGCCGGAGTGGCCTTCGCGGGCGTGCGCGGTCTGGGGCCCGCATGGCAGCGGGAAGACGCATCTTGCGCATGTGTGGAAGGTGGTGAGCGGTGCGGCGATCATCGTAGCGCGCATGCTCGATGACGAACTGGTGGCGGGGCTCGAAGGCGGGCGCGCGTTTTTGATCGACGATGCGGATCGCGTGCGCGACGGGAAGGCGTTTTTTCATCTGTTGAATTTCGTGGCGCAGAGCGACGGGTGGTTGCTCGTCACGGGGCTGGAGGCGCCGGCGCGCTGGCCGACGGAGGTGCCCGATCTTCACTCCCGGTTAACCGCGCTACCGGGGGCGGAACTGCAGGCGCCGGACGAGGCGCTTCTTGCCAGAGTGTTACTGAAGCTGTTTGCGGACCGGCAGCTCAAGCTCCCCGAAGCCCTCATCGACTACCTTGCGCCGCGGCTGGAACGGTCGTTTGCCGAGGCGGAGCGGATCGTCGTCTTGATCGACGCACTGGCGCTGCAACAAAAGCGTAATGTTTCCGTCGAAATCGGGGCCCAGGCGCTGCGCCATCTTGAGGCGGAACGGGCGGTGCGTTTGGCTGACAAAGATGAGGGTTTGGTTTAGGGTCCGGCTGTAAAATCAATATGTTGCGGCTACCTTGAGCGACCCCCAGAACGCGTCGATGGACACGACCTCTTCCAAGCGCGAGAGCGCACCCGCTGCTGCGGCCCCGGCGCCCACGCCGTCGCGTAAGGAAAGCCGCGCGGCGAAGCCGGTCGACGCGCAGAGCCCCGATCGGCTGATCAACCGCGAGCTGTCGTGGCTTGCGTTCAATACGCGCGTGCTCGACGAGGCGAAGAACGAGCGCCATCCGCTGCTCGAACGCTTGCGCTTCCTCTCGATCTCGGCGGCGAACCTCGACGAGTTCTACATGGTGCGCGTCGCGGGCCTCAAAGGCATGGTCAACGCCCACATCAATACGCTGTCGGACGACGGGCGGCGGCCGCAGCAACAGCTCGACGCGATCGACGCGATGGCGTCCGACCTGATGTCCGAGCAGCAGCGCGTTTGGCTCGTGATCAGCGGGTTGATGCGCAAGGCCGACATCACCGTCATCGAGCCCAAGGAACTGGTGGAGGGCGACCGCGCGTGGCTCGAAACCAGGTTCATGAACGACATCTATCCGGTGCTGACGCCGCTGGCGATCGATCCGGCGCATCCGTTCCCGTTCATCCCGAACCAGGGGTTTGCGCTGGCGCTGCAGCTCAAACGCAAGGACGGGCGCACGATGGACGCGCTGATCCCCATCCCGGGCCAGATCGCGCGGTTCATCCGCCTGCCGCAGCAGAGCGCGAACGGCAGCGGGCACGCGCATGTGCGGTTCGTTTCGCTCGAGAACGTCATCGGCGAGTTCCTGGACAAGCTGTTCCCCGGGTACGAGGTCGTCGGGCGCGGTTGCTTCCGCGTGCTGCGCGACAGCGATATCGAGGTTGCCGAAGAAGCCGAAGACCTGGTGCGCTGGTTCGAAGGCGCGCTGAAGCGGCGCCGGCGCGGCAGCGTCATTCGTCTGAAATTCGAAGCGTCGATGCCGCAGGACCTGCGCACGTTCATCGCCGACCAGATGGACCTGAACGGGCGCGAACCGGTCAACGTCGAGGGCATCTTGGGCTTGGCCGATACCAGCCAGCTCATCCTGCACGAGCGGCCGGACCTGACCTTCAAGCCCTACAACGCGCGCTTCCCGGAGCGCATTCGAAATTTCGGCGGCGATTGCTTCGCCGCGATCAGGGCCAAGGATCTGATCGTTCATCACCCCTTCGAGTCGTTCGATGTGGTGGTTCAGTTCCTGCGCCAGGCCGCGGCCGACCCCGACGTCATCGCGATCAAGCAGACGCTTTATCGCACGGGTAACGATTCACCCGTCGTGCATGCGCTGATCGAAGCGGCGGAGGCAGGCAAATCGGTGACGGCGCTCGTCGAACTGAAGGCGCGCTTCGACGAGGCGGCGAACATCAAATGGGCGCGCGACATGGAACGCGCGGGTGTGCAGGTCGTGTTCGGCTTCATGGAACTCAAGACGCACGCGAAATTGTCGCTCGTCGTGCGGCGCGAGGCGGGGTCGGTGCGCACCTACACGCATTTCGGCACCGGGAACTATCACGCGGCGACGGCCAGGATTTACACCGACCTGTCGCTTTTCACAGCCGACGCGGCGCTCGGCAAAGATGCGAACAAGGTCTTCAATTTCATCACGGGCTATGCGGAACCCTCTCATTTGGAGAAGCTCGCCGCCTCGCCCTTCAGCTTGCGCAAGACGCTGCTCGAGCACATCGACGGCGAGATCGCGCACGCCAAGGCCGGGCGGCCCGGGCAGATTTGGGCGAAACTCAATGCGCTTGTGGACGCCGCAGTGATCGATGCGCTCTACCGCGCGAGCCAGGCGGGGGTGAAGGTCGACCTCGTCGTGCGCGGCATCTGCTGCTTGCGGCCGGGGGTTCCCGGGATGTCGGAAAATATCCGCGTCAAGAGTATCGTCGGCCGGTTCCTGGAACATGCGCGCATCGTGTGCTTCGGCAACGGCAATGGGTTGCCGCATGCGGATGCAAAAGTGTACATCTCCTCCGCTGATTGGATGCCGCGCAATCTCGACCGCCGGGTCGAGGTGCTGGTGCCGGTCGAGAACCCGACGGTCCACGAGCAGGTCATGGGTCAGATCATGAGTGCCAATCTGCGCGACGTGGCGCAGAGCTGGACACTGCAAGGCGACGGAAAATACGTGCGCGCGGCCGGCTATGACGCCAAGGACGCGTTCAGCGCGCATGAGTACTTCATGACCAACCCGAGCTTGTCGGGCCGCGGCACGGGTCCCGCCAAAACGCGCGGGAAGTCGGCGACGCGCAGCCGCGCCAGGGGTCAATAGATCGCATGTCGAACGGCGCGACCGAGACCGTCCGTCGCCAGGCGGCACCGTCCGTCGCGCCGGCGGCGGGGCCGGTCGGGGTCGTCGACATCGGTTCGAACTCGGTGCGCCTCGTCGTCTATGACCGACTGACGCGCGCCCCGATTTCGCTCTTCAACGAGAAGTCGCTGTGCGCGATCGGGCGCAACATGGTGACGACGGGCCTGCTCGACGACGAGGGCAGCGATGCGGCCGTCGCCGCGCTGGCACGCTTTCGCGAAGTGTCGAACGCCGTCGGCGTGTCGCGCATCGAGGCCGTGGCGACGGCGGCCGTGCGCGATGCCAAGAACGGCAATGAATTCGTGGCGCGGGCGCGCGACGCGTTGGGCGTTCCGGTCAAGATCCTGACCGGGGAAGAAGAGGCGCGGCTTGCGGCCGAGGGCGTGCTCGCGGCCGTCCCTGACGCCGACGGCATCGCGGGCGATCTGGGCGGCGGCAGTCTCGAACTCGCGATCGTGGCTGGGGGCAAGCAGGGGGCGGGATTTACGCTGCCTTTCGGGCCGCTCAGACTGATGGACATGTGCGAAGGCAAGATCGAGCGTGCGCGTGCCATCGTCGATCAGGGCCTTGAGAGGGTGCCGGGGCTCGACAAGCTCAAGGGCAAGTCGCTCTACGCGGTCGGCGGCGTGTGGCGCAACATCGCGCGCATCCACATGGAGGACGCCGAGCATCCGATCCGCATCCTCCACCACTATGAGATCGCGCGCGAGCGGGCGCAGAGTTTTGCGAACTTCCTGGCCGGGCTGTCGCGCAAGTCGCTCGAGGCGATCGAGTCCGTCACGCGCCGGCGCGCGGAGGCGATCCCGTATGGCGCCGTGGTGATGGAGCGCCTGCTCAAGGCCGCGAAGCTGGACCGCGTCGTGATTTCGGCCTTCGGTCTGCGCGAGGGCGTTTTGTTCTCGAAATTGGCCGCGGAGGAGCGCGCGAAGGATCCGCTGATCTCGGCGTGCGAGGATCTTTCGGTGCGCCTGGGGCGCGATCCGGCGTTGGGGCGCATTCTGGAGCGCTGGACGGCGCCCCTGTTTCCCGGCGCCGACAAGGAATTCGACCGCTTGCGCCGCGCGGCGTGCTACCTCGCCGACACCGGCTGGCGCGCGCATCCGGATCACCGCGCGGAGCTGAGTTACACGCTGGTTCTGAATTCGCCTTTCATCGGCGTCGACCATAATGGGCGCGCACTTCTCGCGCTGACGATGTTCCACCGCTACGGCGGGGAAGACGAACGGCACGTCAAGCGCGTGCAGCGTTTCGTCGGCGACGACATTGCACAGCAAGCCGAGACGCTTGGCCTTGCGTTGCGGGCGGCGCTGGTGTTCGCAGGGCCGGCGGCCGACCTGCTCGGCGAGACATCCGTCAAGCTGACGCCGAACTCACTCGTCGTGTCGATCCCGCGCGCGCGTCAAGCGTTAGTCGCCGAGGCGATCACCAAGCGGCTGGAGGACCTGGCCGAAGCGCTCGACCGCACGATGCGGATCGAACTGCGGTAAACGCCCAATGTCGTCATGGCCGGGCTTGACCCGGCCACCCAGCAAGCGCACGTCCGTGCGCGTAGGCGATCATTGCGGTCGTTGTCGGAGAGGGTGTCTCGGCCGCGTAGACACGCGGCCACTGGGTGGCCGGGTCAAGCCCGGCCATGACGATGTTTTTTGCTAACTCTCCACGGCCACGACGATGGCCCGCCTGTCGCGGATGCTCAGCGCGATGCGGCCGTGCTTTAGTTCGAGGGCGGCGTCGCCGAAGATTTCGCGGCGCCAGCCGGAGAGGGCGGGCACGTCGGCCTTGTCGTCGGCGGCAATCAGATCGAGATCGGACGACGAGGCGATGAGTTTTTGCGCGACGCCGTGGGCCTCGCATTGAATCTTCAAGAGCACGCGCATCATGTCGCCCAGCACCGGCGGGATCGCGGGCGGGGGGCCGCGGTCGATATCGGGCACGGCGGAGGCGGGCAATGCGAGGCCTGCCCTCACGGCTTCGACGAGGCCTTGCGCGGCCCGTGAACTGGCGAAGCCGCGCGGGATGCCGCGCAGCGAATCCAGTTCGTCTTGGCTCTGCGGCGCTTGGGCGGCGATTTCGAACAGTGCTTCGTCCTTGATCACGCGGCTGCGCGGGACATCGCGCTCCTGCGCGAGGCGTTCGCGCCAGGCGGCGATTTCCATCAGCACTGCCGTGAAGCGGCGATTGCCGCCGCGCGTTTTCAGGCGGCGCCAGGACTCTTCGGGCTTCAGTTCATATGTCTCGGGCGAGCGCAGGACTTCGAGTTCTTCTTCGAGCCAATGCGAGCGGCCGGATTTGTCGAGCTGTTTTTTGAGGGATTCGTAAACGCGGCAAAGATGCGTGACGTCGGAGAGCGCGTAAGTGAGCTGCTTGTCGCTCAGGGGCCGGCGCGACCAGTCGGTGAAACGCGAGGATTTGTCGATCTGCGCGTGGGCGAGTTCGCGCACCAGCGTCTCATAGGCCGCCGAGTCGCCGAAGCCGCAGACCATGGCGGCGACCTGCGTGTCGAACAGCGGATTGGGAATGACGCCCGCCTGGTGGAAGAAGATTTCGACGTCCTGGCGCGCGGCGTGAAAGACCTTGATCACGTCGCGCTTGGCGAAGAGCGCGTAGAGCGGTTTCAAATCGAGCCCTTCGGCCAGCGGATCGATGACGACGGCAAAGCCCGGGATCGCCGCTTGGAGGAGGCACAGTTTCGGCCAGTAGGTCGTGTCGCGCATGAACTCGGTGTCGATGGCGACGTATGGCGCGCTGGAAAAGCGCTCTACGGCCGCGACAAGTTCGGGGTTCGACGTGACGACAGTGACCATTGAGGCGGTGCTATAACCCAAGATTCGCGCCCTTGACAGGTGGCGCGGAGCGACGCCACAAGGGCGCCCTTAAAGCGGCCTTTCGCCCAAACATCAAGGAATACCGATGCATCGCTATCGCACGCATACCTGCGGCGAATTGCGCGCCGCGCAGGTCGGCACGCGCGCGCGTCTCTCGGGCTGGGTCCATCGCCGGCGCGATCATGGCGGGCTCGTGTTCATCGATTTGCGGGACAATTACGGGCTGACCCAGTGCGTGGTGGAACCGGACAGCCCTTCGTTCAAGGCCGTCGATGGTCTGCGTGCGGAGTTCGTCGTGTCGTTCACAGGGCGCGTCGTGGCGCGTCCGGGCGATACCGTCAACAAGGACCTAGCCACCGGCGAGGTCGAAATACGCATCGACGAGGTCGAGGTTCAATCGGAGGCGGGCGAACTGCCGCTGCCGGTGTTCGGCGACCAGGAATATCCGGAGGAGACGCGGCTTCGCTATCGGTTCCTCGATCTCCGGCGCGACCGGATCCATCAGAATATCCTGTTGCGCTCGAACGTGATTTCGAGTTTGCGCCGGCGGATGATCGCGGAAGGCTTCACCGAGTTCCAGACGCCGATCCTGACGGCGTCGAGCCCCGAAGGCGCGCGCGACTTCCTGGTGCCGTCGCGCATTCATCCGGGCAAGTTCTACGCGCTGCCCCAGGCGCCGCAGCAGTTCAAGCAGCTGATCATGGTGGCGGGGTTCGACCGCTACTTCCAGATCGCGCCGTGCTTCCGCGACGAGGACGCGCGCGCCGATCGCTCGCCGGGCGAGTTTTATCAGCTCGATCTCGAGATGAGTTTCGTCACGCAGGAAGACGTGTTCGCGGCCGTCGAGCCGGTGCTGCACGGTGTGTTCCAGGAATTCGCGAAAGGGCGCACGTGCAGCCCGCTGCCGTTCGCGCGCATTCCCTATGCGGAGTCGATGCTGAAATACGGCTCGGACAAGCCCGACCTGCGCAACCCAATCGTGATCGCGGACGTGAGCGCGGAGTTCGCGGATGCGAGCGTCGAGTTCAAGGCGTTCAAGGGCGTGGTCGCGCAAGGTGGCGTCGTGCGCGCGATTCCGGCGCCGGGCGCGGGGAGCCAGCCGCGGTCGTTCTTCGACAAGCTCAACGATTGGGCGCGGTCGGAGATGAAGGCGCCGGGGCTGGGCTACATCGTCTTCGAGGATGAAGGCGGCAAGTTGGTCGGTAAGGGGCCGATCGCGAAGTTCATTCCCGAGCCGATCCAACAACGCATTGCCGCGAAGGCGTGCGTTAAGGGTGGCGACGCGCTGTTCTTCTCGGCCGGCAAGGCGGATGCGGCGGCGAAGCTCGCGGGGGCGGCGCGCATTCGCATCGGCAACGAGCTCGGGCTGAAGGCGTCGCCCTACTACGACTTCCACTTCTGCTGGATCGTCGACTTCCCGATGTACGAGTTCAACGAGGAAGACAAGAAGATCGACTTCTCGCACAACCCGTTCTCGATGCCGAATTTTTCGCACGATGCGTTCCTGAAGCTCGACAAGAGCGACGAGAAGACGATCCTCGGCATCACTGCTTTCCAGTACGACATCGTGTGCAACGGCATCGAGCTGTCGTCCGGCGCGATCCGCAACCACAAACCCGAGATCATGCTGAAGGCGTTCGACATCGCGGGCTATTCGAACAACGAGGTCGAGGTGCGCTTTTCGGGCATGCTGAACGCGTTCCGCTACGGCGCACCGCCGCACGGCGGCACGGCGCCCGGCGTCGACCGCATCGTGATGCTGATCGCGGGCGAGGAAAATCTGCGCGAGGTCACGATGTTCCCGATGAACCAGAAGGCGGAAGACCTGATGATGGGCGCGCCGTCGGAAGTGACGCCGAAGCAGCTGCGCGAGTTGCATATCCGCGTGGTGATGCCGGAGGCGGGGAAGCCGGCTTGACCGTGATCACGGTGCAGCCGAGGGCGTACTCCATTTGAGGCCGGGGAAGCGGGCATAGTCGCGATCAAGCGTTATCCATTCGCAGCCCCCCTCGATCGCCAAAGCCGCAAACCACGCATCGCTGACCCTCGGGCCGATTGTGCCCGTGTCGACGCAAAGTTGCTTGAAGATGCTCCAATGTCGAACGCCCGGTTCGACGACTTGGCAATGCGGTTGACCGAGGAGATTCTCGCAGAATGCAAATGTCTCCGCTGAGGTGCTCGGCGTCGTGAACGCGCGGGCGTTCGTTGCGATGCGAACAACCGCGCCGAGCACCAGGGTCGACACACCGAATCGTGCGTTGCCCAGGATCGTTTTCTCAAGCCAGGCGCGGCAGACTTGGTGCTGCGGCACGCCCTTGCGAAAGGCATAGATCAGGACGTTTACGTCCGGCAGGATCATTTGAACTTCTTCATGCGCCGGACGTAGTCGAGATCTTCGGCTTCCTGAAGCGTCGAGCCGTGCGCGAGGTCCACGCCGGGGTGCATGCCGCCGGCGGCCTTGCTGATCGGCGGCAACACACGCTTCGTCTTTGGCTCCGCCGCGACGTCAGTCAACACGCGCCTCAAGCCGTCCTCGATGAGGGCCGTGAGAGTGAGCCCTTCCGCCAATGCCTTGCGCTTCGCACGCATCAGCAGATCGGGCGGGAGGCGGACCGTGGTTCTTTCCGTCATATGTCTAGACATATACTAGATGATGCGAATATGTCAAGGTACCTTTTGCCCGCCACAATTTCGTCCGAGCTCCGCAAGAGCTGCGACTTACGCCTGCCATGGCGGTACGTGCTTTTGATAACCTCTGGACGCTTGAGGGTCGCGGAGACTTCTAGATGACTTCTACGATCACTTTCGGCGATAACGTTCGAATCCGTGCTGTTCCGGAGACAATCGAACTCGGCTTGGCCGGCCTTCGGGGCACCGTCTACGGAATGACCACCCCCTCGATTACTGGCGTTGGTATTTCAGCGCATCAGCGGACAGCGTTTGCGCGCAGGTGTTCGAGCAGGAGCGCCGTCGTGCGCTCGGGGAACTGATCGACGAGGAAGTGCCCGGCGCCGTCGAGAGGTACAAAGCGGTAGGCGGCGCGGACGAAGTCCTTCGTCAGGTCGGCGGCGTATTTGCCGACGGTGGCGTCGTTTGCGCCCCAAACATAGAGCGTCGGTACGTCGATCGTCGGAGTCTCGGCGGGCGCGAGCGTGCCGGCGCGGTACCAGTTCATCGCGGCCTCGATGGCGCCGGGTTCGCTGAGCGCGCGGATGTAGATCTCGGCGTCGGCTTTGGGGACACCTTGGGTTTCGAGTGCGGCTCTGAGCGGTTTCAGGTCCGCCTCGCGCATGCGTTTGATCGCATCGTCCTCGCGAAAACCGCGGTGGTGGCGCGAGCGTTCGGCTTGGCCCACGTCTTCCTTCATCGCGCGCACGAACGCCGCCGGGTGCGGGCGGGAGAGAACGGCGAGCGATTTCAGGCGCTGCGCATGGTGGGCCGCGATCAGCCAAGCGATCTGACCGCCCCAATCGTGGCCGACAAGGTGGAAACGTGGCGCACCGAGCGCGTCCATCAAGGCGAGCGCGTCAGCGACGATGAGGTCGCTCACGTAAGCTTCGGTTTTACCGGGCCTGGCGCCTTGCGAATAGCCGCGCTGGTCCGGTGCGATCGCGCGAAAGCCGGCTTCGCCGAGCGCTGCGACCTGATGGCGCCACATATGCCGTGTTTCGGGAAAGCCGTGCAGCAGGAGAACCGGCGGCGCGTCGTCCGCGCCGGCGATGTCGACGGTGAAATTCAGACTGCCGATCGCGACGGATTTGGTTTGCATCGTGCGGGCTCGGTTGTGAGGCGAATGGGCGGATTGTCGTCGAGCCGAGGCTTCCGCTCAAACGAATGAAATTGCTTGCGATGCGCAGTGCTTTGTTCTATTTTTGTTCCGCCTGTTTCGTGCCGCCAGGCACCGGCCGCTGCCACTTGAATCTGTTGATCTGACGACTTGGACGGAGGCGAGTTCATCGTCGCCGGCGGTGAGCGGTGCGCGATCGAACGGGGGGGCATTCCACCTCGTGACATCACATGTGATGGCAGCGTGATGGCATTTTCCGCGGAATTCCGCCGATGTGATGGCGTGATGGATCGGATTGCACCTGTTTTTGCGGATGCGTTCCGCCAGCTATTCGGCGGCTTCGCGCTTGATGCCGAGCCAAACGTCGAGGTCGGCGAGCGCGCGGTGGGACATCAGTTGCTTCTTGGCGCGGCCGCGGTCTTTGCCCCTGACGCTGGGCGGCGGAGGGAGTTCGGGCAGCAGGCCGTAGTTGATGTTCATCGGCTGGAAGGTCTTTGCGTCGGCGCCGCCGGTGATGTGGGCGAGGAGGGCGCCGAGCGCGGTGGTGCGCGGCGGTGCGGATTGCGCACGGCCCAAACGTTCGGCGGCGGCGAAGCGGCCGGCGAGCAATCCGATGGCGGCACTTTCGACGTAGCCTTCGACGCCGGTCATCTGGCCGGCGAAACGCAGGCGGGGTTGCAGCTTTAGGCGCAACTCGCCGTCGAGCAGTTTCGGCGCATTGATGAACGTGTTGCGGTGCAGGCCGCCCAGCCTCGCGAACTGCGCATTCTCGAGGCCCGGGATGGTGCGGAAGATGCGCGTCTGTTCGCCGTGCTTCAGCTTCGTTTGGAAGCCGACCATGTTGTAGAGCGTGCCGAGTGCGTTGTCCTGGCGCAGCTGCACGACGGCGAAGGCGCGATGGCCGGTGTTCGGGTTCGTTAGTCCGACCGGCTTCATCGGGCCGAAGCGCAAAGTCTCGGGTCCGCGCTCGGCCATCACTTCGATCGGAAGACACGCTTCGAAGTAGGGCGTGTCTTTCTCCCAATCCTTGAACGACGTTTTCTCGCCGGTCAGAAGCGCGTCGATGAAGGCGCGGTATTGCGGCTCGTCCATCGGGCAGTTGATGTAGTCGGCGCCGTCGCCCCCAGGCCCCGCTTTGTCGTAGCGCGACTGGAACCAGGCGCGCGTGAGGTCGATCGACTCCCTGTGCACGATGGGCGCGATGGCGTCGAAGAAGGCGAGGGAGTCCTCACCGGTCAACGATTGCACGGCGGTCGCGAGCGGCGCGGAGGTCAGCGGGCCGGTTGCGATGATCACGCTGTCCCAGTCGGCGGGCGGCAGGCCCGCCACCTCCTCGCGCGCGATGGTGATGAGGGGCTCGGCTTCGAGGGCGGTTTGCACCGCGGCGGAAAACGCGACGCGATCGACGGCGAGGGCGCCGCCTGCCGGGACTTTGTACGCGTCGCCCGCACGCATGATGAGCGAGCCGCAGCGGCGCATCTCCTCGTGCAGCAGGCCGACGGCGTTGTTCTCCCAGTCGTCGGAGCGGAACGAGTTCGAGCAGACGAGTTCGGCGAGACTCTCGCCCGTATGGGCCGGCGTCATTTTCACCGGACGCATCTCGTGGAGCACGACGGGGACACCCGCGCGAGCGATCTGCCACGCGGCCTCCGACCCGGCGAGGCCGCCGCCGACGACGTGAACGGGTCGCACTGCGCTCATGGACGAGGGGTCGAGGTCGGGGCGATGCTGGTGTTGTGGACGGCCGTGATGTGCCAGCCGGCAGCGTCCTTGGCCAGAACGACCGTCGCGCGTGCCAGGTTCTCGTGCATTTTGTCCGTCACTTGCATCTGGCGCGCGGTCGATGTGATGGCGCCGGGCGGAAGTCGGCTGATGATCTTCTGATGCATGAGGACGAGCGCCACGTCGGGCTTGAGGAAGCGCAAGGCCTCGACCGCATAGTGGACCCGGCTGTCCTTGTAGATCGTGTCGAAGATGTGGCGGTGGCCGCGCTCGACGATTTCGCGGCCGTGGTAGCGGTCGCCGAGCAGGCTGATGAAATCGACGTTCTCGGCCATTGTCATGGAAAACGCGACGCTGTCGCTTGCGTTCCAGGCGGCTTCCCAGCGGGAAATGAGGGCGCGGACGGCGCGGTCGTCTTCGGTCGGCGTGGTCAAGTTTGCTCTTTCTGGGGTCTGCTCTTGCGTGGTTGGGCGCGGTATATACGCCCGGCAGGGGAAACGGTAGGCGCGGACCATGCGGCTTTCGGTCAAATTTTTGTTCGTCGGCGCGTTGCTTGCGGCGGTCGGGCCGGCTGCGGCCGCGCCCAAGGTCAAAGGCTGCCAGCTCAACGGCAAGGCGCTCTACGGCAAGGTCCAAGTCGTGAAGAGCTTTTCGGATTTCAAGGTTCAGATCGTGACGAGTTTTCCCGACCTGAAAGTGATGCGCGTCACGAACTTCCCGGACGCCTGCGGCAGGTGGCAGTTCGTCGACAGTTTCCCGGATTTCACCATCGAGTATGTCGATGGGTTTGCGGATTTCACCATCGAGTTCGTGGAGAGTTTTCCCGGCGAGGGGTGAGCCTCACGCGTCGGCTAGCGCGGCCTTTTGTGTCGTCAGCGGCAGATCGACGGCGACAACTTCTCCTACGATCTCGAATCGCATCGAGGATGGTTGGGTCCCTAATTCCACACCGCCGGTTTGCGCTTGATCCAGGGATGCGCTTGCTCGAGCTGGCCGGCGAGGCGGTAGAGCGTCGCCTCGTCACCCCAACGGCCCGTGAACATCATGCCGACGGGCAGGCCGCTCTTTGAATGCGCGAGGGGCAGCGACAGCGAGGGCTGGCCTGTCATGTTGAAAGGCGGGGTGAAGCCGAAGGTTTGCGATTGGCGGTCGTCGACTTCGCGCGGCTCGAGACGGACGGGGTCGATGAAGCCGACCTTCGGGACCGGAGTCGACAGGACCGGCGTCAGCAGCACGTCGATTGTCGTGAAGACGCGGAAGATTTCGCGGGTCATCGCCTTGATGGTTTGCCAGCCGCGCATCGTCTCGTGGCCGGGAATGTGCTCGCCGCCTTTCCAGTTGCGCCACGTTAGCGCTTCGAGTTCCTCCGGCCGGGGATCGCGGCCCATGACGCGCACGCGCTCGCGCATGGCAGCGGCGAAGTTCGCGCCGAGGACGGCGCGGCTTGCGGCGTAGAGCTTGCGGTAGTTGATGCCGAGGCCGCGTTCTTCGACGTGATGGCCGAGGGCCTCGAGCTTCTTTGCCGTGTCGCGCAGCGCCGCGGCGATTTCCGGATCGATGGGTTTGCCGCTGGGCGTTTCGTCGGTGAAAGCGATGCGCAGGCGGCCGGGCGCCGTTCCGACTTCAAGCGCGTAGGGGCGCGTCTTGGGCGGCGAGGGGTAGGGCGTGTCGGCTTCAGGCATATCTACGCAATCGAGCATCGCGGCGCTGTCGCGCACCGTGCGCGAGACCACATGGTGGACGCCGTAGC
>JBGOVA010000219.1:0-6805 GCA_041477875.1 Micropepsaceae bacterium
GCCCGACTGGATTGATCATGGGGCTCGAAACGAGGAGGGCGCCATGATCGCGCGCGACCGGCGGCTCAAATCAAAGACATTGTTTGCGTCGGCAATCGCCCTCACGGCGCTCGTGGCGACGCCGGGCTGCGCCGAGTTCGCGGAATGGATTTCGTTCGACAGCGCGGCGGAGAAAGCCGACGCGCGCGCGAAAGCCGATGCGGCGAGCCTGTGGGAGATGACGCTGATGGCCGGGCGCTACGGCGTGATGCTCGACCAGGCGCGCGAGATTTTGAAATTGCCGGAGCCGTCGTCGGCGGGGCCGATGTTTCCCTCGAACGCCGCGGACGACGCGGGGCAACGCAAGGCGCTGGCCGCCTATCAAGTCAGCGTCGCCGGCGAGTTCTTCGCCGACGCCGCGCGCGCGTGCAAACGCAAGCGCGTTCCCGGGAACATCCGCGCTCTAGCGTGCGCGCATCGCGCCGGACCGCCGGAAGAGTTGCGCAAACCAGCGCCGCTCGACGTCGCGGCGCTGTCGGCGCGCAACGACGCGCTCGACAAGGTCGTCATGCCGTGGTGGGACGCCGTATGCGCGACGGCGCCGAAGCCGAAGGGCGACGATATGCCGGCGTGCGCGATGGAATGACGGGCGACGGCAGCAAGCAAGGTCGCCCTGGCGGGGAAGCCGTGTTTTTGCCGCCCTTGGCAGTCATCACTTAAAGACATAAACATTTCTTTATGTCTGGCTTGTGGGGCCGGTTTGCGGGTGGTATACAACGCCAAATGGCGCGGTGCGCCCATCAGGACGGAGATTGCGATGGCACACGACTACATGGTGACGGACATCAAGTTGGCGGAGTGGGGGCGGCGCGAGATCGCGATCGCCGAGACCGAGATGCCGGGGCTGATGGCGACGCGCGAGGAGTTCGGCGCGTCGAAGCCGCTCAAAGGGGCGCGGGTTGCCGGCTGTCTGCACATGACGATCCAGACCGCCGTCTTGATCGACACGCTGAAGGCGCTCGGCGCGGACGTGCGTTGGGCATCGTGCAACATTTTCTCGACCCAGGATCATGCGGCGGCGGCGGTGGCGGCTTCGGGCACGCCGGTCTTTGCCAAGAAGGGCGAGACGCTGATCGAATACTGGGAATACGTGCACAAGCTCTTCGAATGGGCCGACGGCGGCGTGCCGAACATGATCCTCGACGACGGCGGAGACGCGACACTGCTTTGCGTGTTGGGACCGAAGGCGGAGCGCGATCTCAATTTGATCGCAAAGCCGAAGAACGACGAGGAAGAGGCGCTCTACACCGTGATGCGCCGCACGATCCAGCAGAAGCCCGGCTGGTATTCGAAGATTTCCGCCGCCGTTCGCGGCGTGACGGAAGAAACCACGACGGGCGTGCATCGGCTCTATCAGATGGCTGAGCGCAAGGAGCTTCCGTTCCCGGCGATCAACGTCAACGACAGCGTGACGAAATCGAAGTTCGACAACCTCTACGGCTGCCGCGAGAGTCTGGTCGACGGGATCAAGCGCGGCACCGACGTGATGATGGCGGGCAAGGTCGCGATGGTCGCGGGCTTCGGCGATGTCGGCAAAGGATCGGCGGCGTCGCTGCGCAATGCGGGCTGCCGCGTCGTGATCGCGGAAGTCGACCCGATCTGCGCGCTGCAGGCGTCGATGGAAGGCTATGAGGTCGCGACGATGGACGACGCGGCGCCCCGCGCCGACATCTTCGTCACCGCGACGGGCAATGTCGACGTGATCACCGTCGACCACATGCGGGCGATGAAGGACCGCGCGATCGTGTGCAATATCGGGCACTTCGATTCGGAGATTCAGGTCGCGGGCTTGCGCAATTTCAAATGGCACAACGTGAAGCCTCAGGTCGACGAGATCGAATTCCCGGACGGCAAGCGGATCATCCTGCTGTCGGAAGGGCGGCTCGTGAATCTCGGCAACGCGACGGGGCATCCGAGTTTCGTGATGAGTTCGTCGTTCACGAACCAGACCTTGGCGCAGATCGAACTGTGGCAGAACCACGCGAAGTACGAGCGCAAGGTCTATACGCTGCCGAAAAAGCTCGACGAGAAGGTCGCCCGCCTTCATTTGGCCAAGCTTGGGGCGAAACTCACCAAGCTCACGCCGCAACAGGCGGAATATCTCGGCATCGACCGCGAAGGCCCGTTCAAGGCGGATCACTATCGTTACTGATTCTGGCGCTACTGAGTCCTCCGGAGACGACAAATGAACTTGCGCTCGATCGCGTTTGGCGCGGCGGCTTTCCTGACCGGCGCGCTGACGATTGTCGCCATCGAGCGGTTGGCGTTTCCCGTCGTTGCGGCGAGCGGTTGCAACGCGGGCGTTTCGAAGGCGTGGATGCCCCTCAAGGGCCGCGCCTATCGCCTCGAGGCGTTCTCGAACGGACCGAGTTGCGCACTTGCCGTCGTGACGCTCACCGTGCGGGCGCCCGACGGCACCGCCCTGTGGGTCGATGCGGCGCCGGCTGCGCATCTGATGACGTTCGGCGAGGTGAAGACGCTGAAGCAGATGACGAGCGCGCTCAACGACTGGCTGTCGCAGGCGCATGTGTTCAAGACGACGGCCGAGCTGCCGGAATGGAAGAAGGGCGAGGACGCGCCCAAGAGCGGCGAGTTCCAGTTCATTCCCGATGCTGGTGTCGATCGCGAATACTACGAGCAAGCACGCGCCGGCCGGCTGCCGGTGTTTTGCTACGTGCAGGGGATGGAGAGCATGTCGTGCGTCGCGCTGTCGAAAGACGGGCAGATGACGAAGATCGGCGTGCAAACGTTTCCCGGCTGACATCATCAATCCTTGAACGCGATTTCGGCGAGGAGGGCTCGGTGATCCGAGCCGTAGGCCGTCAGCAATTTGCGTGACGCGAGCACGAGTTCCGACGACGCGAGAACGTGATCGATCGGGATGCCTGCGTGGCGCGGCAGGAAGGTCGGCCATGAGCCGCCGGACCCCGTCAGTACGCTCAATCCCGCGCGCACGCGCGGTACGGCAACCCCTGCGCCCCATGTGGCAGCGTTGAAATCGCCCACGAGCAGGCGCGGGCCGGATACGCTGCCGACAGCCGTCGCCACGTCGTCGGCTTGCGCGGGCTGAACGTCAAACGGCGTGAACGGAAACGGCAAGATCAGATGCGCGGCGAACAAACTCAGCGGTCGCCCTTCGACATCCACAGTTACGCTTGCAAGCGAACGGCGCGTGTGCGCAGGCGGCAACGTCGCGGAAATATCGCTCAGCGGAAAGCGCGACAGGATCAAGGCATCGCAACGCGGGCCTTGCCAGCACTCGAGCCGATAGGGGTACTCCTTGTCGAGCGCGCTGAGCCCCGGTCGTATGCGCGGGATCACTTCAAGCAGAACGACGATGTCGGCATTCGCCTCGCGCATAAGCTTCACGGCGAGATCGAGACGGGGGTTGTAGACGAAGACGTTGAACACCAGCAGCTTAAAGCGCGGTCCGTTTGCTTGGATGGGCGCAGGGTCCTGCAGCCACGGCCAGGCGATCGCGAGATTTGCGAGCAGGGCGGCGACGGCGACGATTGCCGTGATGTGGCGGCCGGTTAGAAGCGCCAAGAGCGTCAGGGCCGCGGCGGCGACGATCGCGGGCAGCAGGAACTGACCGAAGAGGTCGATCAGCGGGTGAAGCCTGCCAAAAAGGGCGCCGAAGGCGACCAGCAGCAGTCCGGCAAGCACGATGCTGCAAGCGGCATTGATCAGGCTGTGCATGGGGTGAAGCGCTCTTCGAGTCCGACGGTGCAAGCGCAGAACGAGTTCATCGGTCTATGGCGTGACGATGGTCGCATTGGGGCGGCGGGCGCGATCGTCTCGCGCGAATTCTGGTCGCGGCGCTCACGTTCATTTCGACGCTCGATGGCGCAATTGCGCCACAGGTGCACGAGCCGATCGTCATGCATTCCTCACTTCAGAACCCGGTTGATGACAGGCGGCTAAATGGTTAGCAAAGCGTTAAAATCCGGGTCTCCCGCAGCGAAGTAGTTTGGTTGACAGCAAGCCCCTGACTCTCAATGCTTTTCGGGCGGCGTTTACCATGTGCTCGGGGACAAACATGCCCTCCATCCCTAGGATTCTTCTTCAGCGAAGTGATTCTCGCGAAAAGGGGTATCGGGCGCGGGGTGACGGGGGGCCAGGCAAAGGCCGATGAGCGCGTTTTGGGCCCCCACGAGGTCCCCGCTGATCGGGCTACCACGCCAATCGGAACTGTCTTCGTGCGCAAGGCGTGAGCCGCCGCCGCCACCTCAAGAAGAGGCATGGGGTTAGTTTGCAGCTGTCAAACGACATCGCGTATCTGCTGCCGTTCGGCGTGACGCTGGGGGCGATTGCGTTGGCGGGGTCGCTGGCGTTCGTGACGCTGGCGATACGGGCGCGATCGGACGCCCTGCTGCGCCGCGCAGCGAAGCGCACGCAGCGCGCCGAGGCGCGCTTCCAGAAGGAGGCCGCGATCGTCACCGGCGATCCGGGTGCCCTCTTCGTTTGGCGCAACATCGACGGCGAGCCCGAGGCGCGGGCGGGGGCGGCCAGCGTCCTCAGCGGTTGTCTCGACCACGATACGCACGGCGATCTGAAGGACGCGCTCGATTCGCTGGGCGACGAGGGGTCGCTGTTCTCGCTGACGGTGCCGGGCGCCGACGGGCGCGTGTTCCAGGCCTACGGCAAGCCGGCCGCCGGGCAGGCGGCGCTGTGGCTGCGCGACGTCACGCCCGATGCGGAGGCGAGCTACAACCTGACGGTCCGGTTGACGGCGAGCGAGATCGAGCGCGGGCGGCTCGGCGATCTGCTCGACGTCGCGCCGATGCCGGTGTGGCGGCGCGGACAAAACCTCGATTTGCTCTGGGTCAATCGCGCCTACACGCAGGCCGTCGACCCGGCGATCGGACAGGACGTCATCACCGATCAGATCGAGCTCGACCGCGACAGCCGGGCGCTCGCCGAACTCGCGCTCGAGACGAACGAAGTGCAATCGGAGATGCGCTATGTCGTCGTCGGCGGCTTTCGCCGGGCGTTCGACATTCACGCCGTGCCGATGGGCGACGGTGTCGCGTCGTTCGCGATCGACGTCACGGACGTCGACGAAACCAAGCGCCTGTTGCAGCAGCATATCGACGCGCATGAGGAGACGCTGCATCGCCTGCCGGCGGCGGTCGCGATCTTCGGGCCGGATCAGCGGCTGAAATTCTCGAACAAAGCCTACGCGAAACTCTGGGACTTGGACGAGCGCTGGCTCGGGTCGCACCCGTCCGACGGCGACATCCTGGAGCGGTTGCGCGAAACGCGGCGCCTGCCGGAGCAGCGCGATTTCACGGCGTGGAAGAAGGAACGGCTTGCGCTCTACACCAACGTCATCGAAGAGCGCGAGGAGCATTGGCATTTGCCGCGCGGCTCGACGTTGCGCGTGACGTGCCAGCCGCATCCGTTCGGCGGGCTGATCTTCATCTATGCCGACGTCACCGATCAGATGGCGCTGGAGCGCAGCCTCAATCAGCTCTCGAGCGTCCAGCGCACGACGATCGATCATTTGACCGAGGCGCTCGCCGTGTTCGGCACGGACGGGCGGCTCAAGCTCTTCAACAAGGCCTTCGCCGAACATTGGCGGATCGATCCCAAGGCGCTCGCCGATCAGCCGCGCTTTGCCGACGTATTCGCGCTGTGCCGCCGGACGCTGCCCGACGAAGGGCACTGGAGCATGCTGACCATGCTGATCACGGGGGCGGCCGCCGAACGGCGCGTCACCGTCGATCGCTTGGCGCGCAACGACGACCGCGTGCTGAGCTTCGCGGCCGCGCCCTTGCCCGACGGGTCGCTGCTTTTGAGCTACAGCGACGTCACCGACACGGCGATGCGCGAGAAGGCGCTCGAGGAGCGCAACGCGGCGCTGCTCGCCTCCGACAAGCTCAAATCCGATTTCATCTCGAACGTGTCCTACCAGCTGCGCACGCCCTTGAATTCGATCATGGGCTTTGCCGACATGATGCAACAGGGGATCGCAGGCAAGATCTCCGACCGGCAGAAGAGCTATCTCTCCGACATCCTCAACGCGTCCAAGACGCTCGAGACGCTGATCAACGACATTCTGGATTTGGCGCTGATCGAAGCGGGCACCATCGAGCTCGATCGCAGGGACGTCGACGTGGCGGAGGTTCTGGCGGGCGTGCGGCCGCTGGTCGAGGAGCGCGCGCGCAAGGCACGCGTGCAAGTCGAATGCGCGTGCGATGCGGCGACCGGCACCCTGCTTGCCGACCAGAAGCGCCTGCTGCAGGTCGTCTACAATCTCGTCATCAACGCGATCGAGCACACGCCGCCCAACGGGCGCATCGTCTACGGTGCCGAAGGTGCGGCGGGCGAAGTGCGCGTCTTCGTCAACGACACGGGTGTCGGCATTCCGCAGGAGTATCAGCCGGTCGCGTTCGAGCGCTTCGAAAGCACGACGCGCGCGAAGGATGCGCGGCGCGCGGGGCTGGGCCTGGCGCTGGTGCGCAGCTTCGTCGAATTGCACGGCGGCTGGGTCGAGCTCGATTCCGCCGTCGGTAAGGGAACGCGCATCACCTGCCACTTCCCGCGCCATGCGACGGTCGAGAAGGCGGAAGGCGTGACGAAGAAGGGCGCGAAGGCGGGGTAGGTCCCTGCGCCCCTTCCGCCTCCCCCTTGTGGGGAGGCCAGCGAAAGCGAGCGAAGCGAGCTTGAGCGGGTGGGGGGCGCGGCGTGTCAGCCACCCCCACCCGCTCGAATTCGCTTCGCTCTTCTCGCTGGCCTCCCCACAAGGGGGAGGCGGAACTAA
>JBGOVA010000149.1:0-11389 GCA_041477875.1 Micropepsaceae bacterium
AAAGACGATATCGACAAAGAGTAACGCCGCGCGCCGCTGCACCCAATAGCGGCGCAATCGCAGAGTTCGGGGCCATAGCTCAGTTGGGAGAGCGCTTGAATGGCATTCAAGAGGTCGGCGGTTCGATTCCGCCTGGCTCCACCAGCCTTCGCCGCGAAGCGGTGAAGGCTGCCACGCCGAAGCCCGTAGGGCGAAGGCGGGGGGCGAAGGCGGGCGAAGTTTCCGCGGCTGCGGCTTGGCAGGCCACCCTTCGCAGAGATCAATCCTGATCGCTTGGATCAGGCTGACCGATTTCAAGCCATAGGGCGTTGAGGATCGCGAAAGCGCAGGCGAAGCCCAGACCCAGCACCCAGGAAAAATACCACATCGCTTGCCTCCTCGATCTCAATAGCTGGCGTCGCTTTTCGACACATCATCGGCCGTGACCTTGCCCCACAGCACGCGATAGACCCACGCCGTGTAGGCCAGGATGATCGGCAGCAGGACAAGCGTCGCGAGCAGCATCATCCAGAGCGTGTTCGCGCTCGACGACGCGTCCCATACGGTCAGCGAGTGAGCGGGGTTGCTCGACGACGGCAGGATGAAGGGAAACATCGATACGCCGGCCGTCGCGACGATGCCGAAAATCGAGAGCGACGAGAACACGAACGCGATGCCGGGGCGCTTGTTCCACAAAAGAGCTAACGCGACGGCAGCGCCCCCAAAACCGAGCAGCGGCGCGAGGATGGCCCCCGGTATCGTGCCGTAGTTTGTCAGCCAAGCGCCGCTCTCACGTACCACTTGCTTGGCGAGCGGATTCGATGCGCCGTCGGCGATTGCCGCGCTCGTGATGCGATAGCCGTCGATCATGGTTGTTGCGACGCCGCCAAGGGCAAAGAAGACGATCGTTGCGGCGGCGGCGATGATTGCGGCTCGACACGCGCGTTCGGCGATGGGCGCGTCGGTCTTGGCCGCGAGCCATGTGCCGCCCTGCATCACGAGCATCGACAGGCTGACCAGGCCGCAGAGCAGGGCGTAGGGGTTGAGGAGTTCGATGAGACTGCCGGCGTAGCTCGGGCGCATGATGGGATCGAAAGCGAACGGCACGCCTTGGAGCGCGTTGCCGACGGCGACGCCGAAGATGAGCGCGGGCACGGCACCGGCGATGAAAATCGCCCAGTCCCACATCGCGCGCCAGTTCGCGTCTTTGATCTTGGAGCGGAACTTGAAGCCGACCGGGCGCAAGACGAGCGCGAGCAGGACGAGCAGCATCGCGAGATAAAAACTCGAGAAGCTGACGGCGTAAAGCGGCGGCCAGGCGGCGAAGATCGCGCCCGCGCCGGTGATGAGCCACACTTGGTTGCCCTCCCACACCGGGCCGACCGTGTTGATGACGACGCGTCGCTCGGTATCGGTCGTGGCGACGAAGGGCAACAGCACACCGGTGCCGAGGTCAAAGCCGTCGAGGATCGCAAAGCCTACCAAGAGCGCGCCGAGCAGGAGCCACCAGAGGACGCGCAGCGTGTCATAGTCGAGCAAGACCGGGATCATTTTGCGGTCTCCTTCGCGGTCGATCGATGAAGCGCGAAGTAACCCTCGGGGCCGAGGCGTGCGTATTTCACCATGAGATAGACGTCGGCGGCCGCGAGCGCGGTGTAGAAGAGAACGAAGGCCGCGAGCGAGGCGACGACATTCGACGCCGGCGTGTTCGAGACGGCGAGGAAGGTCGGCAGAATCCCGTCGACGACCCAGGGCTGGCGCCCGTACTCGGCGACGATCCAGCCGAGTTGCGAGGCGATCCAGGGCGTCGGCAGAATTGCGATTGCGGCAATCATCATCCAGCGCTGCGTGAGCAGCGTGCGGCGCGCGGTGAAATAGAACGCGACCGCGAAGAAAAGTATGAACAAGAAGCCAAGCCCGACCATGAAGCGGAAAGCCCAGAACAAAGGCGCGACGTCGGGCACGGTGTCCCACGCGGCGCGCTCGATCTCCTGCGGCGTCGCGTTGGCGACGTCGGCGCGGTATTTCTTCACCAGCAACGCAAAGCCGAGATCGCGCCAGCCGTCGCCGACGATCGCGCGCGAAGCCTGATCATCAGGGTCGCCGCGCGCGCGTTCGAGCGCGGCGTAGACGGGGATGCCGGCCTCGATGCGCTTCTTGTTCATCTCGACGAGTTCGTCGATGCCGGGCACGACGCCGGTGAAGCTGCGCGTCGTGATCAGGCCGAGGACCGCCGGGATCTCGACTTGGTAGTGCGTCTTGCGCGCGTCCTTGTCGGGGATGCCGATCAGCGTGAAGCTTGCGGGCGGGGCTTGCGTTTCCCACATCGCTTCGATCGCGGCGACTTTCATCTTCTGGTTTTCGGACGCCGTGTAGCCGGACTCATCGCCCAGGACCACGACCGAGAGCGCGGAGAGAAGCCCGAAGGATGCCGCGACCGTCATCGAGCGGCGGGCGAATTCGAGATTGCGGCGTCTCAGGACGTAGTAGGCGCTGACCGCCATGACGAAGACGGCGCCCGTCACGTAACCGGCGGAGACGGTGTGCACGAACTTCGCTTGGGCCACCGGATTGAACACGAGATCCCAAAACGACGTCAGTTCCATGCGCATCGTTTCGGCGTTGAAGACGGCGCCGACGGGGTTTTGCATCCAACCGTTGGCGATCAGGATCCAGAGGGCGGAAAGATTGGTGCCGACCGCAAGAAGCCAGGTCACGACCAGATGCTGAAGCTTCGACAACCTCTCCCAGCCGAAGAAGAAGAGGCCGACGAAAGTCGCTTCGAGGAAGAAAGCCATCAAGCCTTCGATGGCAAGGGGCGCGCCGAAGACGTCGCCGACATAATGGCTGTAATAGGCCCAGCTGGTGCCGAACTGGAACTCCATGGTGATGCCGGTCGCGACGCCCATGGCGAAATTGATGCCGAAGAGCACGCCCCAGAACTTCACCATGCGCCGCCAGATCTCGCGGCCGGTCATGACGTAGACGCTTTCCATGACCGCGAGGAGGACCGCAAGGCCGATGGTCAGCGGCACGAAGAGGAAATGGTACATCGCAGTCAGCGCGAATTGCAGGCGCGAGAGATCGACGACGGTGAAGTCGGGGGTCATCGTGCGATTTCCCCCTGCGCCGCGCTCTCGGACAGCAACGCGCGCGCCGTCGCGTCGGCATCGACTTTCGGGCGATGCGCGGGTCCGAAGAAAACCAGGAACAACAGGGCGAGCGCGAACGCTTTGATCACGAGCAAAACGCTAAGTTCGCGTGCGAGCCGACGAACCGCCATGCGGGCCTCCGTGCCTGCCCTAGATATCGGCGATTCGCGCTCGTTCGGCATATGGCGCGATGACACAGCGACGCCCGCGCCGAGGCGCGGCGTGCAACGAAAAAAGCCCCGCGAGTCGCCTCGCGGAGCCTTGGTTCCATCCGAAAGCGTCAGATCAATCGAAGACGACGCCAATCGACAGGTTGTGGCTGGCATATTCGACGTCGGGAAGGCCTTTGATCGAGACATCTTCCGACGCCTGGTACCTATACCCGACGAAGATTGCGTGCTTGTCGTCGACGTCAAAGGAGATGCCGGCCATGCCTTGATAGCCGAACGCCCACTCCGAACCCGTGAACGGCCCCGCTTGGTCCAATCTCAATTCGATACCGCCAACACCGGCTCCGATGTACGGATGCCAAAAATCTCCCGTGTCGCAGACATACATCGCATCCGCCATGAAGCTCAGAGCCTGAAGCGATGTCCCCCCAAAGCCTGTGTACTCCGACTCGACCCAACCAATGTCGGCCGCGAACGAAATCTCTTTGGACTGGTTCCAGCCCATCAAGATCCCAACATTGTAGCCGGGCTCCATATCGTTCTGGACGCCGGCAATGCCGAGATCGGGCGATTGGGTGTAACCGCCACCCACGGCCACATAGTCAAACCAGTCAGCCTTTGCCGCCCCCGACATCAAAACCGCCATTACGGCAGCAAGCGCAATTTTCTTCATAACCCGTGCCCCCACACGCAGTGATACCTACCGACTACCCAGTGCACGGAATGTTAGCAGCCGGCCGGCCAGTCTCGCATCTAAAACTGGCTGCAGTTTTTCTACTGTTCTTGGCGTGTGACATGAATACGACACGTCAAACCGCTGAAAACCTTGCTTGTTCTCTTCCTGGCGGAGGGCGACTTACCGACACGCCAGTCCGCAGCCAGGCTCAGGGCAGGCTAATTGCCGGTCGGCTGCGGGTTATTGTGTTTTTGCAGCTCGTCGATCACTTGCTTTGCGTCTGCCTGTATGGCTCCGCCTTCAGGGTCTTTGCAGGTCTCGCCGCCGCGGCAAGCAGGAGGACCGCCGCATAGAGGACGACGGCCACGACGCCCCAGCGCAAGGTTTCGAGCGGCAGTGATTTGATCACGAAGGCAGCGAGCAGCACCGCCGGGATGCCGCCGATCGCAAGTCCCAGAACGACTTTGAGGTCGATACGGTCGGTGCGGATGAAGCGGATGCCGCTCACCGGCATCAGGAAGGCGCAGGCGCCCATCATGATCGGGAAGGCGGCGGTCGGGTTGAGGCCAAGAAGACTCAGCAGGATGAGCGAGGGCGCGTAGAGGCCGATGCCGAAGGTCATCAATGCGCCCATCACGAAGTGCGCGGCGACGGCGAGCGCGAAAAGCGGGCCTGCGAGCGCGAGTGCGTCGCCGCCGACGGGCATCAGTCCGAGATTCGACAGCGCGTAGAGAGCCGATGCGATCAGCAAGGCAACGCCGACGACGCCTTGGACGACACGCACCGGGAGGCGCACGACAATCGGCGCACCGATGGTGGCGCCGGCGACTGCGGCGGCAATGCACGCCGCGAGGAGCAGCGGGTCGACCTGCACCAAATTGATGAAGATGAGCGCCTGCGCGACCGTCGGCAGGCAGTGGCCGGCGTTGAGCACGGCCGGAATGAAGCTGTCGGGCACGAGCTTGCGCAGCTTGATGTAGGCGGTCGTCGGCGCGAAGGAGCCGATGCCGAGCGTGTCGAAGAAATTCGTGACGGCGCCAAGGGCGACGGACTCGATGTTCGGCGCAAGGGCGGCGCGTTCCCGCGCGGTGCGCAGCAGAACGAAGATGAATGCGGCGGCGAAGAGGACCAACAGCGCGAGGAGAACGGTGACGATCATGGCTTCCTCCTCTTCGCCTTCAGTCGGCCGGTAGTTGCGCGCGCAGATCGCGCAGCGTCGCGTTGATGTGCTGCTCCGTCTTCTTGCGCACTGTCGTTTCGCGCCGCTTGAGCCAGGCTTCGAGCAGGTCTTGATGCTCGCGCCGCGCGCGGTCGGAACGGCCGCGCGGGCCCAAGTGGACGCTCACGTAGCGCTCGGCGAGGGTGAGGACGCGCTCGATCGTCTGCACCGTGACGTCACGGCCGGCGGGACGGACGAGAGCCAAGTGGAACTCGCGATTGCGGCGGCCGACGTCGGGTGCGTGTGCACGCAGCGCGCGATCCAAAGCCGCCAACGCGGCTTGGGCTGCGGCTTGCGCGTCGGCGTCGGCGCGGCGTGCGCCGAGCGCTGTAGCATCCGGCTCGAGCTTCAGGCGCAGGTCGAACACGTCCTCCGCTTCCTCACGCGAGAGCGGGCGTACGACGAAGCCGCGATAAGGGTGGGAGGCGACGAGGCCGTCGCTTTCGAGTTTGCTCAGCGCCTCGCGCACCGGAATCTTGCTGACGCCGAGTTCGAGGGCCAGCGCGTCCTGGCGGATGGGGGCGTCGGCGGCGAGCGCGCCCGACAGGATGCGGTCGCGCACCTTCTCGAAGACCTGGTTCGACAGCGTGCGGACATCAAGCAACGCCATCGTCAAACCACCTGGAAGCCGTGGGCGAAGCGGTCTTCGTCGTCGATCCAGATCTGGTTGAAGCCGGTCGCGATGGCCGTGCCTTCGATCGACGGGACGATGGCGGGCGTGCCCCCGAGTTCGGTCTTCGCCTCGACGCGGCCGATAAAGCGGCTGCCGATGTAGCTTTCGTGGACGAACGTGTCGCCCACTTTCAGCTTGCCCTTGGCGTGGAGATGCGCGAGGCGCGCGGATGTCCCGGTCCCGCACGGGCTGCGGTCGATGGCGCGGTCGCCGTAGAAAACCGCGTTGCGGCCGTGGGCACCTTCGCCCTTCGGCGCGTCGGCCCAGAGCACGTGGCTGACGCCGCGGATCGTGGGATCGAGCGGATGGACGGGTTCGAATTTCTCGCGCACGAGGCGGCGCACGATCGGCGAGAAATGGAGGATGCGCGCGGCGCCCAAATCGTCGAGGCCGCGATAGGGGCCTTGCGGCTCGACGATGGCGTAGTAGTTGCCGCCGTACGAAACGTCGACGGTGAGGCGGCCGAAATCGGGGACATCGATCTCGATCTCTTGCGCGGCGAGGTAGCTCGGCACGTTGCGGATTTTCACCGACGTCACGCGGTTGCCGTCTTGCGTGTAGGCGAGCTCGATGGGGCCTGCCGGCACGTCGGCGACAAAGCGGCCGGGCGCGCGCGGGCGGATGAGGCCGTGTTCCAAGCCGAAGGTCACGATGCCGATCGTGCCGTGGCCGCACATCGGTAGGCAGCCGCTCGTTTCGATGAAGAGGATGCCGACATCCGCATCGGCGCTCGTCGGCGGATAGAGGAAGCCGCCGCTCATCATGTCGTGGCCGCGCGGCTCGAACATCAGGCCGGTGCGGATCCAGTCGAAGCGCTTCAGGAAATCCTGGCGCCGCTCGCTCATCGTTTTGCCGTCGAGCGGGGGCGCGCCGCCGGTCACGAGGCGCACGGGATTTCCGGCCGTGTGTCCGTCGATGCAGAAAAACGTGTGGCGCATCAGGCGGCGGCCTTCAGCTTGGGCCGGCGGGCCGCGGCGGTTTCGACGATTTCGGTGACATAGGCGCGCCGCGCGCCCGCGAGCGGATGGCGGGGCGGGCGCACGCGTTCGCTGCCGCGGCCCATGATCTGCTCGGCGAGCTTGATCGATTGGACGAGGTCGTGTTCCGCGTCGAGATGCAGCAGCGGCATGAACCAGCGGTAGATTTCTTGGGCGCGGTCGAGGTCGCCTGATTTGACCGCGCTCCAAAGGGCGAGCGACTCGCGCGGGAAGGCGTTGGTGAGGCCCGAGACCCAGCCGCGCGCGCCGAGCACCGCGGCTTCGAGCGCGACGTCGTCGAGCCCCGCGAACACCACGTAGCGGTCGCCGAGCGCGTTGAAGAGGTCGGTGAAGCGGCGCGTGTCGGGCGCGCTTTCCTTGATGCAGACGATGTTGGGGATCGAGGCCAGGCGCTTCAGCGTGTCGAACGAGATGTTCACGCGGTAGGCGGGCGGGTTGTTGTAGAGCATGATGGGCAGCGAGGTCGCCTCGGCCACGGCGCGGAAGTGGGCGGTCAACTCCTCCTCCGTCGGCACGTAGACCATCGCGGGCAGCACCATCAGGCCGTCGGCGCCGATCTTCTCCGCATCGCGCGCGAAGGCGACGGCGTGCGGCGTCGTCAGCTCCGAGACGCCGGCGATGATGGGGACGCGGCGGTGGACGGCCTCGACGGTCGCGCGCAGCACCGTGCGCTTCTCCTCGACCTCGAGCGAGTTGTTCTCGCCCACCGTTCCCATCACGATGAGGCCGTTGACGCCGTCCCTGATCAGCGCGTCCTGCACGCCTTGCGTGGCGGGAAGATCGATCGAAAGATCGGGGGCGTATTGCGTGGTGGCGGCGGGGAATACCCCCTGCCAGGATACGCGTGCGGGTGTCGGCATGGTTGACCTCGTCGGGCTCAATAAGGCCAAATCGTATACGATATTCGATTTGCGAGGCAACGGGGCAGAATGTGACGGCGCAATCCACTCTGGTGATCGGCGGGGGAATCGTGGGCGCCGCCTCGGCGCTCAGGCTTCAGGCCGCGGGTTTCGCGGTGACGCTGATCGATCCCGGCGATCCCAGGCGTGCGGCTTCGTTCGGCAATATCGGGCACATCGCGGCCGAGCAGACGGAGCCGCTCGCCTCGCGCGAGACGTTGCTCTCGTTCCCCAAGCGGCTGTTCGCGTTCGGTGGGCCGCTCGATTTTCGTTTCCAAGATATGCGCCTGTGGTTGCCGTGGGCGCTGCGGTTCGCGGCGGCGTGCGACCGGCGCACGTTCGAGCGCGGCGCCGTGGCGCTCGGCGAATTGCAGAGCCAGTCGCTTGCGGCATGGCAGCGGCTCGCGGCGCTCGCGGGCGCGCCGCATCTCGTGCGCGCGACGGGGAACGCCGTCGTCTGGATGTCCGCAGCACAAGCCGATGCCGGCATGGCGACGTGGCGGCGCGCGCGCATCGGCGCGACGCGTTTTCGCGAGATGACGCGCGTGGAGCTCGCGGCTTACGAGGGCGTGATGCGCAAGGCGCCCGCCGCGGGCATCGTCTTCTCAGGTACCGGGCAATTCAGCGAGCCGCAGGCCGTGCGCGACGGACTCATCGCTGCGTTCGCCGCGCGCGGCGGCGTTGTCGAGTGCGGCCGCGTCTCGCGCGTGATGGCGGGCGCGACGAGCGTGGTCGCAGCGCTCGCCACCGGCGAGACGCGCACGGCCGGCAACGCGCTCATCGCCGCCGGCGCGTGGTCGGGCGCTCTCATGGCGCAGCTCGGTGCGAACGCGCCGGTGATCGGCGAGCGCGGCTATTCGATCCAAAGTTCCGAGCATCGCTGGCCCGAGGCGCTGCTCTCGACCACCTTCGAGGAGCGCTCGATGGTGATCACGCGCTTCACGAGCGGCCTGCGCGCTTCGAGCTTCCTCGAATTCGGCGCCCCCGACGCGCCGGGCGACCCACGCAAATGGCAATGGCTGCAGGCGGAGCTGCGCGATCTCGGCGTCGCGTTCTCCGCCACGCCCGATTGCTGGGTCGGGCCGAGGCCCACCTTGCCCGACTATCTCCCCGCGATCGGCCGGCTGGAGCGCCAGCCGCGCGTGCTCTACGCCTTCGGCCACCAACATCTCGGTATGACGCTCGCGGCGGCGACGGCGGAAGTGGTGGAGGCGCTGGCGACCGACGCGCGTCCGCCGGTCGAGATGGCGGCGTTTCGGGTGGAGCGGTTTGCTTAGTCGCTCGGGCGCTCGCATCAAGCGCCGTAGGCGAGCTTGTCCATCATGTCGGCGAAGCGGCTCCAGCTGATGCGCTTCGACCGGTGCCGGCTTCGTCCGGACCAAAAGAACGAGCCTCGACCAACTTCCAACTCGCCGATCTTTGCCCCGCCTGCAAAGACCTCCAATCGTAATGCCGACCGTGCTTTAGCAAGGTCGATGTTCGACACCGACGCCTGAACCAGGTGCTTGACCTGCCGCCTCCGTCTCGCCACCGGCTTCATCCCTCCCTTGTCCGGACGCAGAATAGACCGCAACGGTGCGTAGGGCGACATTTGCCTATGGTTACTTGTGTTCGCGATCGCGAAAGCCGTTTCAGCGCGTCCGTCACGCCGATTGCCCCATACCCTTGCACGGCCATTGTCAGGCACTCATAAACCGAGCGACCTTAGTATTTCCCCTTGCAAGAGGAGATGACCGACCATGCGGAAAACTATGCCCGCGATGGTCGCGCTTGCGATAGTGACAGCAGGTGCGGCAGAGGCTGACGAACAGGATTTTGTGCAGGTCAGCCACAGGGTACTGGACGGCCGAGTGATCCCAGTATGGTCGCCAGCGAGCGCAGAAGCCCGAGCGCGCTACAAGCAGGCGTTCGAAGCTGCGTGTCGGGAGGCCGGGGGGACTCGAACCCCTGTTTTTCGCCGTGGGAGGGCGAAGTAATAGACCGCCAGACGATGGGGCAGCGGCCGGGGTCCGGCCGCGGCTTTGGCCTCATGGCGGCTTTTCGGGTGGAGCGGTTTGGGTAAGAAAGAAAATGCCAACCTTCCGGAACCTTAGCCGCCCGTGCGCGTTATGTGATTTGCTCGAATAGCGACAGCAAGCGCTCTTATAGCCGTGATATCGGCAGGAAGAGCTTGGCCGCGGTTCGTCGTCACGGCGGGGATGCCGTTCTGATGGCCGTGATACTGATCGTCGAAGACGATGTGTTCATCCGCGAAGTGGCGGAGATGCTGATCCAGGACTGGGGTCATCACATACTTTCGGCCAGCGACGTGGCCGAGGGGCTTTTGCACCTGCGCTCCCCTCAACATATCGACGCACTTTTTACCGATATCTATCTCAAGAAGGCGGTCCTTGGCGGGTGTGAACTCGCGCACGAGGCCATGAAACTTCGGCCGCAATTGCGTGTGCTCTACACGACCGGCAATTTCGTCACCGATAAAATGAAAGCTCTGTTTGTCGAAGGCACGCATTGCCTTCGCAAGCCGTACACGGAACATCAGCTCCAAGACTCTGTCGAACACATGCTTGCAGCATAATTTTGAAGCCGCGAAACGAGGACCAATGGCCAACCCCGATGTTGCTCTACGCGAAAGGCCCGTGTCCGATATTGCCGCGAGCGATATCGTCGAGACCGTACCCAGCGCGCTCATCGTTCTCGACAGAAATTTGAACATCACATCCGCCAATCGGGCATTCTACCAGACGTTCCGCACGAGCGCGGACGAGACCGAGGGATGTCATATCTACGCGCTGGGAAACCGGCAGTGGGATATCCCGGCACTGCGCACCCTGCTTGAGAGCGTGATCCCCCATCGAGCTTCGGTCGAAGGGTTCGAAGTCGATCATAATTTTCCCTCCATCGGCCGGCGCACCATGCTGGTCAACGCCCGGAAGATTTTTCGCCCCGGCGACCATGACGGTTGCATCCTACTCGCTATCGAGGATGTCAGCGAGGAGCGCGCCGCCCGGGCCGAGAACAAGCGCAACTGGCTACTGACCCAAAGTATCGTCGACACGATCCGCGATCCCCTGGTCGTCCTCGAGCACGACATGACCATCGTGACCGCGAGCAAGGCTTTCTTGACGATATTCGGGATAACCGAGGCCGAGGCGCACGGCCGGCGCGTTTCGGAACTGGGCCAGCATCAATGGGACGTGCCGGCGCTGCGCCATTTGATGGAGAAGGTGCTGCCGGAGAACAAGCCGATCGAAAGTTTCGAGATCGAGGATGATTTTCCGGGTCTCGGCCGCCGTGTTTTCAACTTGAATGCGCGAAAAATTTCTCAGCCGGGGAACCATGCCCATCGCATGCTTCTGGTCTTCGAAGATATCACGGACCGCAAGCAGCGCGAGCGGGACGCCCAGATGCTGACGAACGAGGTTGCGCACCGCATCAAGAATAACCTGCAGGTCGTCGTCGGCTTGATCGCCTATGAAGCCAAATGGACGGCAGCCCCGTGCGTTCAAGGCTACAAAGCCATGCAAACACGCATCAGAGCAATTGCCGAGCTTTACGATCTGATATCCCAATCCAGCCGCGGCGGGGCGATCGCCGTTGACGCCTATCTCAAGGAAATCGCCAAG
>JBGOVA010000060.1:0-20319 GCA_041477875.1 Micropepsaceae bacterium
GCGAGATGAGACTGCGCGTCTTCGCGGGGTGCCGGATCGCGACATGTTGCGCGATCATGCCGCCCATCGAGGCGCCGGCAATGTGGGCCGATGGGATTTCGAGCGCGTCGAGCAACGCGGCCGCGTCGTCGGCCATGTCGAAGAGCGTGTAGGGCACGTCGGGTGTGCCACCTTCGGCCATCGCCTTTGCCACGGCGCGAAAGTCGGGAATGATGCCGGTGAACTTTTGGCCGAGGCCGATGTCGCGGTTGTCGAAGCGCATGACGCGAATGCCCTTCGACGAAAGCGCCTGGTGGAACTCGTCGGGCCACGACGTCATCTGCGACGCGTAACCGCTGATGATCAACACGGGGGCGCCGTCGCGCGGGCCCGTCGCTTCGTACTCGATACTGACGCCGTTCGCCTTGAGGTTCGGCATCGCTCAGGCCTTCGCGCGGCGGGCGTCGACCTCGGCCACGAAGTCGGAAATCTCGCGCAAGAAAACCGGCACGAGTTTCGCCGTGAAGTCGTGGCCCATGCCGGGGATGAGCTTCAGGCGCGCGCCGGGGATCGAGGCCGCCGTGTCCTTGCCCGCCTCGACGTTGACGAGCGGATCGTCGGCACCGTGGATGACGAGCGTCGGGGCCTTCACGTTCTTGAGCATCTCGTGGCGCGGCGGCGAGGAGAGGACGGCGACGAGCTGGCGCGACATGCCCTGCGGGTAATAGGGCGTGCGATCGACTTCGCGCTCCGCCATCTTGCGCAGCTCGAGATCGTCGGCGGCGTAGACGGGCTGGCTGCCGATCGTGCGCCAGATCTTCATCGCGTGCGCGATGCGGGTCTCGCGTTCGAGGTTCGCCGGCGCTGCGGTCAAGACGGCCATCGCTTCGGGCTTGCCCGGCGGCAGACCGGGGCGGCCCGTCGAGGACATGATCGAGGTCAGGCTGCGCACCTTCGCCGGATGGTTCAGCGCGACGAGCTGGGCGATCATGCCGCCCATCGAGGCGCCGACGATGTGCGCGTCCTTGAGGCTGAGGGCGTCCAGAATGCCCGCGGCGTCGGCGGCCATGTCGGCGAGCTTGTACGGGCTTTCGATCGGTTGGCCGGCGGCGACCTTGCCGAATGCTTCCATGACGTTGGGCACGCCCGCGTGCTCGAGCTTTTGCGTCAGGCCGACGTCGCGGTTGTCGAAACGCACGACGCGGTAACCGCGCGAGGCGAGGCCTTCGCAGAGCTCGATCGGCCACAGCGTCATCTGCGCCGAGAAGCCCATGATAAGGAGAATCGCCGGGTCTTGCGTGCTGCCGAAGCTTTCATACTCGAACGCGAGGCCGTTGGCTTTGATCTGGGGCATGGTGAAATCCGATCGGTGATGGTGATGGCGGTGGCTTCAGCCTAACAGGCCTCTTGGGCGGTTGACAAAGGTGGCGCGACCCTAAAGTTTGGCCGGGATTCAGCCATCCTCTCGGGTTCATGCGCCGCAACTTCCCGCAACTGGGATCAACCGTTTTCGACGTCGCGATCGTGGGCGGCGGGATCACCGGATCGTGCATCGCGCGCGACGCGGCGCGCCGGGGCCTCAGCGTCGCGTTGATCGAGAAGCGCGACTTTTCGTGCGGCACCAGTTCGGGGTCGTCGAAGCTCGTGCACGGCGGCTTGCGCTATCTCAAAAGCATGGAGTTCGGGCTCATCCGCGAGTCGCTGCGCGAGCGGCGGGTGTGGGAGAAAATCGCGCCGCACATGGTCACGCCGCTGCTGTTCTTGTTGCCGGTCTACAGCCAGGCTGAGAAGTGGATCGTGGGCGCGGGTCTGACGCTCTATGACCTTCTCTCGTTCGACCGCAATCGGCTGGACGATCCGGACCAGCATATGGCGGCGCACCGCGCGATCTCGGCGGCGCAAGCGCGGGCGATGGAGCCGGCGCTGAAGAGCGAGGGCCTCGCGGGTGCCCTGCTTTATTACGATTGCCAGATGCTTTCGCCCGAGCGGTTGGGGCTCGAGTGCCTGATCGATGCTGTCGCGCATGGCGCAGTGGTCGCGAACTATGCCGAGGCGACTTCGTTCGAGAAGGGCGACGGCGGCGTCGGGTCGATCCGCGTGCGCGATGCGCTCTCGGGCGAGGAGACATCACTGCGCGGCCGCATCGTCGTGAACGCGGCCGGGCCATGGGCCGACCGCTTGCTGGAGCTGATCGGCGGGGGCGAGGCGTCGCACAGGCTGATCCGCTCGAAGGGCATTCACATCGTCACGCATCAGCTGACGAAAGGGCATGCGCTGACGGTCTCGCACAAGGGCGGGCACTTCTTCGTGCTGCCGTGGCGCGAGCACACGATCATCGGCACGACGGACACCGTGTTCACCGGCAAGCCCGACGAGCTTGCGGTGACGGCGGAAGACATCGACGGCTTCATCGCGTTCGTGAACGAAGGTCTGCCGGGGTTGAAGCTCTCTCGCGACGACGTTCGCTACGCCTATGCGGGGTTACGGCCGCTGGTCGACGACGGGTCGAAGAACAGCTACACGGCAAGCCGGCGCGCGGAGATCGTCGATCACGGCAGCGAAGGCGGGCCCGGCAACCTCGTCTCCGCGATCGGCGGCAAGTGGACGACCTCGCGCGATATCGGCGAGAAGGCGGTCGATCTGATCGCGCGCAAGCTTGGCGCATCCGCGAAGGCGAGCGACACGGCGGAGACGCCGCTGCCCGGGGGCGCCACGGGCCGGGTGCGGGCATTCGTCGAGCGCGCGAACGCCGAACGCAAGGATCTGTCGCCCTCGATTGTCGCCAACGTCGTGCGCAACTACGGATCGCGCAGCGACCAGGTGTTCGAACTGGCGCGAACCGACAGCCGGTTGGCGCGCTCTGTCTCCCAGCGCCTGCCGGATATTGCAGCACAGGTTGCGTTCGCCGTACGATCAGAGATGGCCATGACTTTGGACGACGTTTTGTTCCGCCGCACGGGGCTCGGGACCCTTGGGCCTTTGGAGGCCAACGCCGTCGACGCGGCCGCCGATATCGTGGCGGCGGAGTTGGGCTGGAGCGAAGCCGAGCGGACGCGCCAGATCGCGTCGATCGCCTGGCGCTACAAGCCCCTGGCGCGCGCCACATGAAGACGCTCGCAATCATCAACCCGCGCTCGGCGGGCGGCAAGACGGGGCGCGACGCGCAGACGATCGCGCGCCGGCTCGCCGACGTCACCGGGCCGCTGACCGTCGCGATGACGAACGCGCCGATGGACGCGGTGCGCCTGACGACGCACGCGCTGCGCGACGGGTATGAGCGCGTCGTCGCGGTCGGCGGCGACGGCACGATCAACGAAGTCGTCAACGGCTTCTTCCAGAACGGATTGCCGATCAACCCGGAAGCCGAGTTCGCGCTCTTGAACCTCGGCACCGGCGGTGACTTCCGCAAGACGTTCGACATCGATGCGGGTTTCGACGCGTCGCTCGAGCGCATCGCGGAAGGCCGCGTGCGGCGCATCGACGTGGGCCGGATCAGCTTCGTTACGGAAGACGGCAAGACCGGCGACAGGCATTTCGCGAATATCGCAAGCTTCGGCATGAGCGGCGACGTGATGCATCGCGTCAATCGCGCGGCGCGGATCAAGCGGTGGACGGGACGCTTTGCCTACACTTGGGGAAGTCTCGTCAGCCTTCTTCGCTATAAGGCGCGGCCCGTTCGCCTGAAGGTCGACTCGACGTTCGACGATGTCGTGTCGATATCGACATGCGCGGTGTGCAACGGGCAGTTCTTCGGCGGCGGCATGCGCGTGGCGCCCGATGCATCACCGGACGACGGACTGCTCGACGTGATCGTCATCGGCGACGCGCCGCGGCGCGACATCCTCAATTCGATGAATCAAATCTACACCGGCGCGCACATCGCCAATCCGCATGTGAAGGTGTTCCGCGGCAAGTCGATCATCGCGACGCCGGTCGAGGCCACAGGGGGTGCGCCGGTCTATATCGAAGTCGACGGCGAGACGCCGGGGCGGCTGCCGGCGATGTTCGAGGTGATGCCCAAAGCGCTGAAGTTCCGGGCCTGAGTCGCGGATGCCGGTCGATCGCAAGGATACGCGCTGGAACGGCTGGGGCTGGACCAAAGCACACAATCCGGTCGAAGGGCGCGAGGCGGCATGGCCGTGGATCGCGGACGCGCTGGGCGTGAAGGATTTGCCGCAGACGCCGGCGAAGAAACTCGACGACGTTCGCCTTGGCGAAAGCCGCTTGAGCGCGGCGGCACGCGATGCTGTCAGCGCCGTGGTGGGACGCGACAACGTGCGCGACAGCGTGTTCGAGCGCGCGTCGCATGCGCGGGGCAAAAGCTATCACGACCTTCTTTATCTGCGCGCGGGCAAGCTCGACGACGCACCAGATGCCGTCCTCTATCCGCGCTCGGCCGATGAAACGGTTCGCGTTCTGCGATGGGCGGAGCAGAACAAGATCGCCGTCATTCCGTTCGCCGGCGGCTCAAGCGTCGTCGGTGGGGTCACGGGATCGCGCGGGAATTTCGCCGCGTCGGTCGCGCTCGACCTGACGGAGATGAACAAGTTTCTCGCGCTCGACGAGATGTCGATGACGGCGACGGCGGAAGCCGGCATCTACGGCAGCGACCTTGAAGCGGCGTTGAACGCCAAAGGCTACAAGCTCGGTCATCATCCGCAATCGTTCGAGTTCTCGACCTTGGGCGGGTGGATCGCGGCGCGCGGCGCGGGGCAGCAGTCCAACCGCTACGGCCGGGCGGAGAAATGGTTTGTCGGCGGCGAGATCGCGACGGCGAAAGGCTTGTGGCGCTTGCCGGCCCTGCCCGCCTCGGCCGCCGGCCCCGATCTGCGTGCGCTGATCGCGGGGTCGGAGGGCGCCTTCGGTGTCATCACGTCGGCGACGTTTCGCATTCATCACCTGCCGGCGGCGAGCGACTATTCGGCCTATCTGTTTCCCGACTTTGCGAGCGGCACAAATGCGGTCCGGCAGATCGTGCAGGCGGAGATTGCGGTCGCCTCGATGCGGTTGTCCGATCCGGACGAGACTTATTTCTTTCAGGCGTTCGGCAAAGTCGGTCATGCGCCGACTCTGAAGGACAAGCTGCAGGCGCAGTTCCTGAAATCAATGGGGCTGGGCGAGAAGCCATGCGCGCTCATCCTGGGGTTCGAGGGTGACGGCGCGATGGTCGCCTTCGCGCGCAAGGCGGCGCGGTCGATCATCCGATCCTGCCGCGGTACTTCCGTCGGACGCGGACCGGCGCAAGGTTGGTATCAAGGCCGCTTCCACGGACCCTATTTGCGCGACCCGATGATGGATCACGGCATCGGCATCGATACGCTCGAGACCGCAACGACCTGGTCGAACGTCGAAAGGCTGCGCGACGAAGTGCGAGCGGCGCTCGACAAGGCGATGCGCGCGAGCGCGCCCGTTGCCGACGCGCGCGGCCTCGTCATGGCGCACATCAGCCACTCATATCCCGACGGCGCCAGTCTCTATTTCACGTTCCTGTTTCCGCGCGATCTGAAGAACGACGTCGCGCAGTGGAGGACCATCAAGGCCGCGGCCTCCGACGCCATCACGCGCGTCGGCGGAACGATCAGCCATCACCACGGCGTGGGCGAGGATCACAAGGCGTGGCTCGAGGCCGAAAAAGGGGCGACGGGCATCGGCGTCCTGCGCGCGATCAAGCGGGAGCTCGATCCGGCGGGAGTGCTCAATCCCGGGAAGCTCATTCCGTAGCCCCCATTTTTCAGGCGACGCGCACCATGCGCTTGCCGATATTGTCGCCGGCGAGAAGGCCGATCAGCGCGCGCGGCGTGTTCTCGATTCCGTCGATGATGTCCTCGGGGACTTTGAGCTTGCCGCTCTTCACCCAGGATTCGAGGTCGCGTAGCGCCGTGTCGCGTTCGGCGTAGTAGTCCATGACGATGAAGCCTTTCATCGTCAGGCGCTTCGTCACGATCAGGCCGGGTACGCCGCGCGGGCCGTGGCGGGGCGCCGCGCCGTCATATTGCGAGACCGCGCCGCAGCAGGAGATGCGGCCGTGGGTGTTCATGCGGAAGAGGCAGGCTTCCAGGATGTCGCCGCCGACATTATCGAAATAGACGTCGATGCCCTTGGGTGCTGCGTCTTTGAGCGCGGCACCGACGGCTTGCGCCTTGTAGTCGATGGTCGCGTCGAAGCCGAGTTCCTGTTTGAGCCAGGCGCATTTCTTCTCACCGCCGGCGATACCGACGACGCGGCAGCCTTTGATCTTGGCGATCTGGCCGACGAAGGCGCCGACCGAGCCCGCGGCCGCCGAGACGACGACCGTTTCACCCGACTTCGGCTGACCGACGTTCAAGAGGCCGAAATACGCGGTGAGGCCCGCGACGCCGTAGACGCTTAAGAGATGGGACAGCGGTTCGCGGCGCTCGACCTTTTGCGCGGTACGCGCGGGGATTGCGGCGTATTCCTGCCAGCCGGTGTCGGCGAAAACGAGGTCGCCGGCCTTGAAGCCCGGCGCCTTTGCTTCGATCACTTCGGCGAGCGCGCCGCCGGCCATCACCTGCCCCGCTTCGATCGCGGCGCGGTAGGTCGCGCCTTGCATCCAGGCGCGGTTGGCGGCATCGAGAGAGATGAGTTTTGCTTTGACCAGGAGTTCGCCGTCCTTGGCTTGCGGCATCGGTCCTTGCGCGAGGCGGAAATGCTCCGGTCCGAGTTTATCCTTCGGCAATTCGACGATGTGGATTTGGCGGTTCGTGGCCATGGTCTATCCCTCGAATGCTTTGCGCAGGGCCTTCGCCGCGTCGGCGATCGCTTCGCGCGCCTGCGGCAACACGCCCGACATGTTGAAAAAGCCGTGCACCATGCCCGGATAGTCGACATAGACCGCAGCGACGCCCGCGTGGTTCAGCTTGTCGGCGTAGGCTTTGCCTTCATCCTTCAACGGGTCGAAGCCCGCAGTCACGACATAGGCCCGCGGCAGCCCCGAGACATCCGGAGCGGCGAGCGGCGAAACGCGCCAATCGTTGGGATCGATCCCGGCGGGCAGGTATTGGTCGAAGAACCAATCCATCGTCTTGCGCTCGAGGAAATAGCCCTCGGCGAAGGACTTCATCGAGTCGGTGTTGGAGCGCGATTGCGTGGCCGGATAGATCAGCAGCTGGAAGACGATGTGCGGGCCGCCCTTCTGCTTTGCCATCAGGCTGACGACGGCGGACAGGGTTCCGCCGGCGGAGTCGCCCGCGACGGCGATGCGGTTCGGATCGATGCCGAGTTTCGAGGCGTTGGATTCGACCCATTTGACGGCGCCGTAGGCGTCGTCGACGGCAGCGGGGAATTTGTGCTCGGGCGCGAGGCGGTAGTCGACGGAGATCACGCGCGCACCCGTCTCGTTCGCGAGGGTGCGGCACAGCGCGTCGTGCGTGTCGAGATCGCCGATCACCCAACCGCCGCCGTGGAAGTAAACGAGACACGGCAGCGCCGCGCCGCCGCCGGCGACGGGCGAGTAGACGCGCAGTTTGATTTGGTCGCCGGACGGTCCCGGGAACGACGTGTTCTCGACTTTGCCGATGGCGATGCCCTGCGGCTCCAGAGTCTGTGCCATCATGCGATACAATTCGCGACCTTGCGCGGGCGGCACCTCCCACAGCTTCGGCATGGGATTGGCCGCCATCTGATCGAGCAGGTCTTTCACAATCGCGTCGAGCGCCATTTCTCTTGAACCTTCGCCAGTATTTTTCGGGCGCCATCAAATAGGCGCTGCGGGGCGTGTGCAAGACTTAAGCGTTCAACCGACCCCTGCCTTCAACAACCTGGCCTTCAACAACCTCGACGCGATCACCGAGCGCGATCTCGCCCGCCGTTAACACTTTGCAGTTCACGCCGCCGCGCCAATCCGGTTGCAGTGCAGCGCGCAAGCCTTGCGATTGCGCGTCCATGCGGCTGCACGGCTCGGTTTCTTCGCAGACTTCGAGCAGGACGGCGCCGACTTTGATACGGGCGCCGATCCGCTTGAACCCCGTGACCCCTTCAACGTAGAGGTTTGCCCTGCGCGTGACCCATCGCAGATCGCGGCCGTGGTCACGGCATGCGGCCTCCCAATCTTCGCGGAAGACCACGGTGACCTGATGGTCCGGCTTGCTCCCGCGTCCATCGCCCTCGATGCCGCGCTCAAGCGAGACGGCGGCGGTCTTGAGTTCTTCAATGGGCGCGTGTGGCTTTTCATGGCGCGCGATGCCGATCAGCCTGCCGCTCATACCGCGATCACGTCGTCTGGCGGAACCCTTGCGTAAAGCGCCTCGACCAGCTTCGCGCGGCGGTCGAGCGTGGCGCGCTGGTTGACGTAGCCCTTGTCGGTGATCTCGTGGCCGTCGATCGAGGGCGGTTCGGTCATCAGCATGATGCGCCGAACCTTGCCGGAGGAGCCGCCCGTACCCTTGTTGTGTTTGCACAGACCATCGCGCACGAAATCGACGACGGCGGGTGAACGCAAGATTTCGTCGGGCGTCGTCAGATTCGCGTCGGCGCAGATTTCGCGCGCGGCGGCCATATTCGGCCAAGCGAGGACGGCAACGAACTCCTTGTCCAATCCGGCAACCACGCAGTCCTGAATCAGGGGCGATGCGGCTGCGATGACCTCGGCGCGCAAGGTGCCGACGGAAACCCAGGTGCCGGAGGAGAGCTTGAAGTCTTCGGTCACGCGGCCGTCGAAGATCAGGCCTTTCGCGGGTTCGTGCGGATCGACGAACTTGGCCGCGTCGCCGAGTTTGTAGAAGCCTTCCTCGTCGAAGGCGGCTTCGGTCAGATCGGGGCGGTTGAGATAACCGGGGGTCACGGTCGGGCCCTTCACGCGCACCTCGAGCTTTTGCCCGTTGGGTACGAGCTTCAGCGTGATGCCGGGCAGCGGCAGGCCGATCAGGCCCACGCGCTCCGTGATCCAGTGGACGACGGTGATGCCTTGCGTTTCCGTCGCGCCGTACATGGTGGTGAGCGCGATGCGGTTGCCGGTCGATTTGATCGCGAGAGTTTGCATGCGCTCGTAGAGGTCATCGGACAGGGTCGCGCCGCCATAGCCCATGTAGCGCAGCTTGGCGAAGAACTTGTCGCGCAGCACCTCGTCGCGCTCCATCGCGTCGGCGAGCATCGTGAAGGCGATGGGCGCGGAGCCGAAGACCAGCGGTGAGATTTCGCGCAAATTGCGCATCGTCTCGTCGAACATGCCCGGGATCGGCTTGCCGTTGTCGAGATAGACCGTGCCGCCCGCGTTCAGATTGCCGTTGAAACCGATATTGCCGGCGGAAATGTGATTCCACGGCATCCATTCGAGGCTTTCGGGAATCTCATCCGGATTTGGCGGCTCGGCGCGCAGCGATTCCTGGGCGGCGACGACGGCGCACATCATGAGATGCGTCTGGATCACGCCCTTGGGCATGCCCGTCGAGCCCGAGGTGAAGAGGTATTTTGCGACGGTGTCGTGCGAAATCTTGTCCATCGACGCGCGCACGGCCGGGCCGGCGTTGGTTTGCAGCAGACTATCGTACGAGGTCGACGGCAGATCGCGCGCGGGTACCACGGTCACGATCTCGACGTCGGCCAAATCGAGCGCCTTGATCGCGCGCGCGTAGAGCGGGCCATTGTCGACGAAAATCATCTTGGGCTTCGTCAGCTGAGCGACATGGCGCAGCTTGCCGTGATCCTGGCTGAACAGCGAATAGGCGACCGACACGGGTGCCACGGGTACGCGCGCCTTCATGGCGCCCAGCATCATCACGGCGTGCTCGATCGAGTTGCTGGACAGGATCAGGAGCGGGGAGTTCGGGCCGAGCTTGCGGTCGAGCAGCGCCTGCGCCACCGCGCTCGCGCGCTGGTTCGCCTCGCCGTAGGTCATGTAGCGCCACGGGCCTTGCGGCGTGCGCTGGGCGAGGAGGTTGCGCGTCGGGTGCTGGGCGGCACGCTCCTCGAGCAGATGCGCGATCGAGCGATGCATGGGCCCCAGATCGTAGAGCGAGCGGATGATATAGGAGCCGTCCGCGCGAGCCTGCGAGTAGATCTTCGGCGGCAGCAGCGGCAGCGGCTTGAACGGCGGCAGATGCTTGGTTGCCGGCATGGCGGTCATAAGCGTTCCTTCGCGTATTTTCTCGAGTGGCTTGATGGAAGGATATTGCACAAGGCCAGCGCCGTTGTCGCGGGGTTTGGCCGGATGCCTACACGACGCCGCGCACGTTGCGGGGCGTATCGGACAAAGCGTCCGCCACCACCCTCAGGCCGCGTTCGAGCGCGGCGATGTCGGCCGGCGCGCCGATGCACAAGCGCAGGCCGGCGATTTCCCTGGCGTCGACAATGGGTGCGGACGGCGGCGTGACCGCGACCCCGCCGCGCAGAGCGGCGCCGGCTACGCGCTCGGCCTTGAGCTCGTTCATCGGGAGCCAGACATGCGGCGCGGCCTTCACGTGCGGACCTTCGATCGCTTGGCCGAGAACGCGCGTTGCGAGCTCCAGGCGCGCGACGACGTCGCGTTTGACCGTGGCGGCGATGGCGTCGGCCGTTCCGTCCTCGATCCACTGCGTGCCGATGAGGGCGCCGAATGCAGCGGGCGAGTAGGAGAAGGCGCGGACGGTTCTGATCACGCGTTCGAAGCGCTCTTCATCGGGGGTGAGCAGGTAGCCGCAGCGCAAGCCCGGCGCGATCATCTTCGACAGCGAGGCGATATAGAACGTACGCTCCGGCGCCAGTGCGGCGACGGCGGGGGCGCCGCCGTCGCCGCGCGCAAACGGTGCGTACACATCGTCCTCGACGACGATGAGATCGCGTTTGCGCGCGATGGCGGCGATTTCGCTGCGCCGCTTGAGCCCCATCAAGCGGCCGGTCGGATTTTGCAGCGTGGGGATCGTGTAGAGGATCTTGGCGCCCGCTGCGGCCGCGCGGTCGAGCGCGTCGGGCAGCAGACCCTGCTCGTCCATCTTCAAGCCTTGCAGGCGAATGCCGAGTTGTTCGGCCAGCGTCTTCATGCCGAAAAACGTGGCGGCTTCCGTCATCACCGTGTCGCCGGATTTGCACAGCGATGCGAAAGCGAGCGTCATCGCATGCTGGCCGCCCCCGCAGACGATGAGCCGCCGCCAATCGGCGTTCACGGAGTCCGCGGATGATGCGATCCACTTCGCACCGGCTTGACGATGCGACGTCATCCCGGCCGGCGGAGCATAAGAGAGATGGTCGGCGAGATCGGCGCGGCGGCGCAGCGCGGCGAGAGCGTCGCCGAGGCGGGCGGTGGCGGGCGCGAACGGCGAAAGGTTGTGGCTGAAGTCGATGAGCGTGTCGCGATCGTCCGCCGGTGCGGTTTGGCCGGCGATGAAGCTGCCGCGGCCGACGGTTGCGGTGAGGAGGCCGCGGCGGCGCGCCTCCGCGTAGACCTTGGTCACCGTGCCGACGCCGATCTTCAGGCGATAGGCGAGGTCGCGCTGCGGCGGCAGCCGGGTACCGGTTGCGAGCGCGCCCGAGGCGACGTCGCGGGCGAGTGCGTCGATCAACTGGTCGTGGATCGGCTTTGAGCCCTGGCGCAGGGCCGGATGCCACATGAAGCGCTCCCAATTGTCCTATGAGACAATATCAGAATTGACTCACTATTGTCTTATTACAATATGGAGGCAAGCGTCGATTTGGAAGGGGCGTGCCTCTTCGGCCGACACCAGAAACAGCGGTTTCCGCGATGGGCCAAGCGATGACGCAGATTGCATATGAGACCGTCGACGTTTTCACCGAGTCGCGATTTGGCGGGAATCCGTTGGCGGTCATTCCGGATGTGCGCGGCCTCGCGCACGGCGACATGCAGCGCATCGCCCGCGAATTCAACTATTCCGAAACGACGTTCGTCGAGCCGCCGGCAGATCCGTCCAACACCGCAAGGGTCCGCATCTTCACGCCCGCGTCCGAAATCCCGTTTGCCGGCCATCCGAATGTCGGCACGGCTTTCGTGCTCGGCCGCATGCGCTCGGTCTTCGGCAAGGAGATCGGCGATGTGATGCGCTTCGAGGAGGGCGCCGGTTTGGTGGCGGTCGAACTCGTCCGGCGCGACGGGCAAGTCGCCGGCGCAAGCATCCGCGCCCCACAGGACTTGGAGATTGGGGACGAGATCGGCCCTGAGATCGTCGCGGCCTGCGCTTCGCTCCGTCCCGACGAAATCGCCACCGATCGGCATGTACCGGTGATCGCGTCGGTCGGCCTGCCCTTCATCATCGCGCAAGTGCGACGGGTCGAGAGCCTCGCGAAGGCAGTGCCCGACTCGGCGGGATTCAGCAATGCGCGACAGCGCTACGGCGGCCCCAGCGATCGCTTCTCACTGTTCCTGTACGTGCGCATCTCTGCGACGCACGTCAGAGCGAGAATGTTCGCGCCCTTGAGCAAGGTCCTGGAAGATCCCGCGACGGGAAGCGCGTCTGCCGCGCTGGGCGGACTGCTCTCTTCACTCGGCCAGGAGGGCAGTGATGCGTTTCAGGTCACCATCGAGCAGGGCATCGAGATGGGCCGGCCGAGTCTCATTGTCGTGAGAGTCGAGAAACGGCAAGGCAAGCGGAACATCGTCGTCAGCGGTAGCTGCGTGCCGGTGATGCGGGGAACGCTCACGCTCTGACCGTCGCAGGCCCGCAATCGAGACCAACAAACATGAGTCATATCCCATGAGTGAAGCGATGCTTCTGGCGCTGGCCACGTTCTGCTTCGTGTCGTCGATCACACCGGGGCCGAACAACATGATGCTGCTGGCGTCGGGTGCGAATTTCGGCTTCCGCCGAACCGTGCCGCATCTCATGGGGGTCAATGTCGGCTTCGGCGTGATGGTGCTTGCCATTGGGCTCGGCGTCGGCGGGCTCTTCACCGCCTATCCCATGCTTTACGCCGTGCTGCGGTTTGGCGGCGCGCTTTATCTCATCTGGCTGGCGTGGCGGATCGCGACCGCCGACGGTATCGGCGACGGGAACGCGTCATCGCGGCCGATGAGTTTCCTCGAGGCGGTCGCGTTTCAGTGGATAAACCCGAAGGCGTGGGCAATGGCGCTGAGCGCGATCGCGGCGTTCGCGGCGCCCGGCGAATTCCTGGTCAGCGTTCTTGTGGTCGCGATCGTTTTCACGATCGTCAATCTGCCGTGCGTCGCGTCGTGGGCGGGGTTCGGCGTCGTGATGCGCCGCGCCCTCGATCGCCCGTGGGCGCTGCGCGCGTTCAATGTGACGATGGCGATTCTATTGATCTTGTCGCTTTACCCGCTGATCGAAGATCTCAAGTTGTTCGCTTGAGATCTTCGACCGTTGGATCCTAGGCGGCGCGGCGTTGGCGTTCGGCCATTTCCTCAGCCACGGCTTGCTTGACCGAGGGGCGCGCCAGGTGGCGCTGATGATAGGCGTCGATCGCGGGCCAGCGCTTCAGGTCCGAGCCGACATAGCGGAACCAGTTCAGCAGCGTCACGAAGTAAGCGTCGGCCACGGTGAAACTGTCGCCGACCAGATAGTCGCGATTGCCCAGGCGCTTTGCCAGGTAGTCGAGCGTCGGGTCGAGGAGCGCCCTCGCGGCCGTCTTTTGCGGTTCGGGAGTCGAGGGCGTCAGAATCGCGTGGAAGACGTGCTTGTGCACCTCGGTCGACAGGTAGTTCAGGATGTCGATCAGCTGATAGCGTTCGATCGTGCCCCAGGCGGGGGCGAGCTTGGCCGACGGCTTCTGGTCCGCCAGATATTGCAGCACGGAAGGTCCCTCGTTCAGGACTTGGCCGTTCGCCAGTTTCAAGGCGGGCACGTAGCCGTTCGGCGCGATCTTGCGGTAATCGGCGCCGTCATCGGTTTTCTTGGTCGCCGTGTTCACGTAATGAATCGCGACGGGCAAGCCCGCTTCGAGCGCGGCGATGTGGGAGGCCAGCGAGCAGGCCATGGGAGAGGCATAGAGATCCATTTGTAACCTCCTATTTCTATGCGATATGGTACAGAAATAGACTCGGAACGCCGGTGTCAACACAATTTATGCGAAACGGTACAAAAAAAGGGAAGGCGCCGCGCGGGCGGCCGCGTTCGTTCGACGAGGGCGAGGTGCTCGACCGCGTGCGCGGCGTGTTCATGGCGAAGGGGTTTTCCGGCGCCTCGCTCGACGATTTGGCGGCGGCCGCGGCGCTGAACCGGCCGAGCCTCTATGCCGCGTTCGGCGACAAGGAAGGGCTCTATCTCCACACGCTGCAGCGCTACGGCGATCAGAGCGTGGCGGGCATGGAGAGCATTTTTTCGCGCAAGCTGCCGATCGCGCAGCGCTTGGGCCAGATCTACAAGGCCGCGATCGCGCTCTATACCGCGCCGCCGCATAGCCCGGGCTGCATGATCATCAACACCGCCGCGGTCGAGGCGCCTACGCACCCGAAGATCGCGGCGGCGGCGGGCAAGCTCTTGGCCGATATCGAGGCGGTGTTCGAGAAAGCCTTCGCGCGGGCGGTCGCGGAGAAGGAGATCGCGGCCCTGCCCTCGCCCGCGACGCGCGCGCGGCTTGCGGGCGGCATCTTCGACACGCTCGCGGTCAGAGCGCGCATCGGGTCGAGCCCCGCCGAGTTGAGGGCGTTTGCTCAGTCGATGGTGCCGGCGATTTGCGGCGACGCACGCGCCGCGTGATTTCCGACCTTTCTGCACCAAGACCTTTCGACGGTTGCGTTTCGCTCCAAGGTGATATATTTATCACTTACGAGCGAGGGTGTCATGAGCGAAACTGCGACCAATCGAATTCTCGCGCTGCTTGCGCTTCTGAGCGCGCTTTCGGTCATCGGGATATTGGCGGCGGGACTTCAGGCCGGCATCTCGCAGGAGCCGTTTCAGGCGGCGCGGCTGGCCGATGAGAACGTCGCCAAGCTTTTGACGAACCCGCAAGGGCTTCGCTTCAATATCGGCTTCGACAACGCGTTCATCGTCTTCTACACGACGTTTTTCGCTTTCCTCGCGTATCGCATCCGCACGCTGGTCAGCCGCGAAGTAGCCGCCATCGCGCTCGGCGCTCTCCTTCTCGGCGCGCTCCTCGATGCCGTCGAGAACCATCACATCCTGACGATGCTCTACTCGGCGGAGCACGGACTGCCGATTTCGACGCAAGAGAGCCAGCTGCAAATGCTGGCTTCAAGCGTGAAGTTTCAGGCGGTCTATCTAGGCTCGTTCCTGTTTGCGTTCGGCTTCGCGAGGCTGGGCGCGTTGGGCACGTTCATCGCGCTCGGCATTTGGTTCATCTTCGTGCCGCTGGGGCTTGCCATCTATGTCACGCCGCTTGAGTTCGCACGCCCGCTCGTGATCGCACGCGGTCTTTATTTCATTCTGACCTTCGTCCTGTCGGTTCCTCTGTTCCTCGGTCTTGCGCGCCGGTCAGCGGCGCAGGCTTAGTTGAAGGTCGGCCAGCGCCGATTTGGCGGCCTTCTCATCGGTTCCGAGATCATCGAATTCGTTCTCGGCAAGCGCGTCGGCGAGGCGTTCCATCTGAAGGAGGATGGTCGCAATCTCGGCCGTCGACGGGCGCGCGGGTTTGATCCAGGATTTGATGCTCTCGATCTGGCGCAAACGGCTTTGCGCACGGGCGGTGCGCACTTCAGGTTCTTCGTAGGAAAGCGTGCGCAAGCTGCGTCTGAACGTGCGGTGGGCGCGGTGGTGGGCGACCGCCGCCTCCACAAGTTCGCTCGCCGGCGCGCGCGCGGCGATCAACTTTGAAAGCATCTCACGCTCTTGCTCTTCCCACAGGCGATAGGCCGCAACGAAGATCTCGGTTTTGTCGCGAAACCAACGGTAAAAAGTCTGGGGCGCGAAACCGGCGCGGCGCGCGATCTTGTTCGTGTCGGTGGCGAAATAGCCGTGCTGGTTGAATTCCTTCACCGCTGCGCCGATCAGCTTTGCGCGCGTCTGCGCGGAACTCGCGCGGATTGCGGCCCGACCCTCTTGTTTCACCGATCGAGCGCTCAAGCTCATGTCTCCGTTTTTCGCCGTCGAACGGATAGCGCGTTTTAAGCTTGTTTGCGACCTTTATGTGATATATCTATCACCTCTGGTGACACAAGGCCCGCGACGATGAGCTTGATCGAGGAGATCGGTGTGCCCGCCGGGTCGCCGACGGTGGAGGTCGACGGCGTGCGCCTCGCCTATTCGCGGGAGGGGCGCGGACCCGCCGTCGTCTGCCTGCACGCCATCGGGCATGGCGGACGCGACTTCGACGCGTTCGCGCAAGGCGTTCGCGATCAGTTCGAGGTAATCCGCATCGACTGGCCCGGCCAGGGACGATCCGGCCCTGATGCGAAGGCGCCGTCCGCGGCGCGCTATGCGGACGTTCTTCGCGGCGTTCTCGCCCAGCTCAAGGTCGAGCGCCCGATGATCCTGGGCAATTCGGTCGGCGGGGCGGCGGCGATGATCTATGCGGCCTCCACTCCGGTCAAAGCGTTGGTGTTGTGCAATACCGGCGGGCTCATCGAGGTGACACCCGAGATCGCGCGCGCCTGCAGCGCGATGTCGCGCTTCTTCGCCGCCGGCGCACGCAAGGCGTGGTGGTTCAGGGCGGCGTTCTGGGCCTACTACCGGCTGTTGGTACTGCCTTCGCCGGCGGCGCGCGCGCAGTGCAAGCGGATCATCGCCGCAGGGTACGAAGTGGCGCCGGTGCTGCGCGATGCATGGCTGTCGTTCGGCAAGCCGGAAGCCGACATCCGGGCGCTCGCGAGCGGGCTCGATGTTCCGATATGGTTTGCTTGGGCGACCGGCGACAAGATCAATCAACTCAAGAGGTGTCTGCCGGCCATTAACGCGATGAAACGCGCGCGATTGAGCAAGTTTCGCGGCGGCCATGCAGCTTTCTTAGAACGGCCGACGCAGTTCGCGAAAGAGTTTAGGCGCTTTGCGAAGTCGACCGAGGCCGACGGCCGCTAACGCAGCTCAAGCCTGAGGCGGGGCAGAACGCGGCCGGGGATCGAGCCCGAGGGCGCGACGCCGTCATCGAGGGCGCCCATGCGGCGATAGAAATCAGCGGCACCCGGATCGGCTTCGATCATCAATGCAGTCGCACCAAGTTCCCTGGCCATACTGCGCGCCCATTCAAAGAGCGCGCGCCCTGCCCCGGATCGCAGTAGCTTGGGCTCGATGAAGAGCTTATCGAGATGCGCGACGCCATCGTCCATCGAGACCTGCGCCACGCCGACGACCGCGCCGTCGCGCTCGGCGACTTGAAGCTTGGAGCTTGTCAGGTCGCGCGGCATCAGCGTCAGTTCGGCGCGACACGCGTCCATGAAAGACTGGTCGTAGCCCCACACCGCCTTCGAGCGGAGGCAGAGTTCCGTCAGAGCGCTCAATTCATGCGAGAGGACTGCACGCAATCGAACCATGCGGCGCAGATTAGGCGAGCGACGGTTCTGCTCCAACGAGAATTTCGGCGAAGCTCAAGCTCTTGCGTCGCGTCGCATTTCGCGTGCAAACAATTGTCGCGTCGCACGAGAAGCGCGAGCGGCGATGACGCGTGCGACGCGCATGCGTCAATCGGATGCAGAACATGCCGGAAACGTTGGCGCAAAAGGCGAGTCAAGCGCGTTCAACCGAAAATGGTGGCCGGCGCGGCAAAAAATAATTGCGCATGCAGTGCGCTTGCGCTGCGGCCAGTGAATCAGCGTGTTTCCTGCATCGTCCGTGTACGGACTATCGAATCGAACGCTCGATCGGCCGCTCGACACAGCTTGACATGCACGGCCGTATGGCGTTTTTTTGTGCCGTGCTGAGAGATGCACGACGTGCCCCCCGGCAACGCCGTGGTGACTTTCGCACCCCCTTTGAATGCGGTTCGCTCTCACCTCTCGGGTGGGCCTAGAGATCGGATGCAGACATGTTGATAAGAAAAACCATTTGTACCTGTCGTCATCGGAACGCCAACACCGCCGGACCGATCGGCGCCACATCGTAGCGGCTCCGCCTCACGGCTGAGTTTTCCCAGCATCTGCGTTTGAACGCCGCGTGACACGCGGCGACGCCCCTTATCGTTCGCTGCGCGGCTGCACCCGCGCTGCGTGCGGACCGCCGCACTTTGTTTTTGAACGGACGCGCGGCCGGCCCCCCGCGCGCCGGCAACCAACAACAGGGAGACGAAGACGATGCACACTCTCGACGAACAACCTGATCGCTGGTTCGACAAAATATGGTGGCGCACGCGCGAGCAGCTGCGCGCCGAGATGGACCCGGTGCGCTTCCAGTACTGGATCGCGCCGTTGCGCGTCGCGTCCGCCGACCCCGAGCATGTCGTCATCGTTTGCCGCACGCCCTTCTCGCGCGACCAGGTCGCGCTCAAGTTCGGCAAGCAGATCGCTGACCTCATCGCGGTCAGTCTGCCCAGGTTGCGCGGCGTCGATTTCATCGTCGATCCGACGCTGCGGCCGCCCGGAGGGCCGACGCGACCCCGCGTTCTTCCCGGAACCGGACCGGAGGGCGATGGCGGCGGCGCGCCGGCATCACCGCATTCGGCCGCGGCGGGCGACGCCGCGCCGGCCGCAACGGCGCGGCCTGCGGACGACAGCGGCGAGGCGAAAAAAGGCGGGCCGCGCATCCTAATCGAGGACGTGAAGCGAAGGGTCGCGGAGTATTTTGCGATTCCGATCAGCGACCTTGAATCGGCGAGCCGGAAACGCGCGGTCGTCCGGGCGCGGCAAGCGGCCATGTTCGTCGCGCGAGACCTGACCGGGCGATCCTATCCGGAGATCGCGCGCAGGTTCGGGTCGCGCGATCATACAACCGTGATCCACGGATGCGACAAGATCAGGCGCTTGAGCGAGACCGACCCCGAGGTTGCCGCCGCGATTGAGGCCCTGAAGCGGTCGATACTCGACTGACGGTGAAAATATCTTGGCTCCTGCGTCTGAGTTCCGCGCAGCGGAATATGTGCTGGGCACGCTTGGCCCGTGCCCGCGCATATCTGGAAGCAAATCGAGCGAGGTTGTAGCTCTCGCCGCTCCGCGTCTGTAAGGTGAAGCCTTATCATCGCGGTTGGAGCCGTCCTACCCATTGGCCGACGTCTACGACATCTATCGCCAGGAATTCCGCGAGCGCGTCTTGGGCGGACGGCCGCGCGCGATTCTCGAAGTGGGGAGCGGCGACGGTGCGTTTCTCAAGACGGTGCAGAGCGAGGCCTCGCGACTGTGCGGGCTCGATCCGACCGACGATCATGTGTCGGCCTTGCGGGCGGAGGGGTTCGAGGCCGTGAAAGGATCGGCGCACGCGCTGCCGTTCGCGGACGGCGAGTTCGACGTCGTCGTGTTTTCGTTCACGCCGCATCATCTGGCGGATTGGGGCGCGGGGCTAAACGAGGCGCTGCGCGTGGCGCGCCACAGCGTCGAGATCCTCGACGTCTGGTACGACGACACGATCGCCGACCAGCGGACGACGCACGCCTTCGACCGCTGGCTGAAGACCATCGACCGGCGCGGCGGCATGGTGCACAACGACACCCTATCGCCGGGCGAACTTCTGGCGCCCGTGCTCGGGCGGCGCGACACGACGTTCGACTATGTTTGCCGACGCGTTTCCGCGCGGTCGAACATCGAAGAGACGATGGAGCTTGGGCGCACATATCTCGCGCGCGTCGACAACGACCACACGTTGGCGAAAGAGTTCGAGCAGATCATCGCGGCGGCGCACCGCGACGGCATGACGGACGAAGGCGCGATCCTGATGACGATCGAGAAGGGGCGTTGAGGTTGTCCTCCGTCGGATGAATCCATATCGATACAGCATTAGCCTCCGCGTACGACATCCCTCAATGGACGTCGGCGCGATCACGTCGGCCCTGGGTCGGAAGCCCCATCGATCCTGGCGTGCGAACGAGCCCAGAAGCACGCCCAACGGAATGCCCTTGGCAGGCGTCAATCGCGAAAGCTATTGGACAACGAGAGTTGCGGAGGGCAATTCCGAAAGTGCAAGTCTCTCAGACGTCATCCGTCGCCTTATCATCGACCTGACGCCTCATAAACCTCTGTTCGAGACACTGCGACGCGAGGGCGGGTCGATCGAGTTCTTCGTCGGCTGGTTTTTCGACGGCAACAGCGGCGACGTTCTCGATTTCGACGTCCTCAGCAAGATGGCCGACCTCAAGATCGACCTATCGCTCGACGTGTACCCGCCCGATAAACAGGTTTAACGCGCGGCCGCGCCGCGCGCCTGAGCCATCAACGCTTCGGGGACTGCGAACGCGGCGCTGGGGCGTGTGGCGACGCGGGCGTACCAATCATGCAGGTGTTTGCAGTCGTCGGGAATGTCGATGCCGATGAAGCGCGCGAAGTCGAACGTGGTTTGCGCGACGATGTCGGCCATGGTGTAGCGCTCGCTGGCGATGTAGCCGCGTCCGCCCAACTCGCTATCGAAC
>JBGOVA010000022.1:0-31361 GCA_041477875.1 Micropepsaceae bacterium
CATCGTGCAGGTGCCGTCGAACTCGACCCATTCGGTGTTGTTCGAAAGGCGCTCTCTGAGGCGGCGGTGCCGCACGCGCCATGAACCGACAAGCCAATCGAAATCGTGCACGGGATCTTTTGACATGGGCGTGTTCTCCGGTGTGTTTGCGGCGGCGGCGCCTTTTGCTGCTTTGAAGGGAATGGAAGTCGCGGCGGCTGCGAGCAGCGACAGGCGCATCACGTCGCGGCGATCAAGTGGCGTCATGGAAACCTCGCTTGAAAACTTGCGAGGCGGGTTATGCGGCCCTAAGACTGACATCGAGTGTCATGATTTCGCGGCGCGCTCAAAAATGTTCGTGAACTCGCGGCGACTGCGCATCACTCCGCCTCCCGCTTGTGGGGAGGCCAGCGAATGCGAGCGCGAGCGCGAGCGAGCTTGAGCGGGTGGGGGTAGCTGGCGCGCCGCGCACCCCCACCCGCTCGAACATCGCTCCGCTCGTTCTCGCTGGCCTCCCCACAAGGGGGGCGGAGTGGTGTGTGCCTGCGAATGTGACGGCCGTCATAGCCGCTCCCGCGCGCTTCCCTGGCGGTCCGCGCCGGGCTTACTATCTGCACGAGCCTAACGGCAGGCTATGCCATGTCCACCCTCGTTTCATCGCCGCGCGCCCACGCCGCGCTCGAATCCAACCTCTGGTCCATGTGGGCCCAGTTCGGACGCGCGCCCGGCTGTACGCTCCACCAGAGCGACGGCGCGCTGTGGTTCGAAACGCCGATACGCGTGCCGCCCTACAACATGGTCGTGCGCTTCCAGGGCCAAGCGGACGCCAACGCCGCGATCGACGCGATCTTCGCGCACTTCCGCGCGCGCGGCGTGCCGTTCCTCTGGCTCGTGCACCCGTCGGCCACGCCCGCCGATCTGACGGTGCGTCTCAAGGTGCGCGGCTTCGAGGAGGTCGAGCCGATCGCCGGCATGGCGGCGGACTTGAACGATCTGCCGCCGCTGCCGGATGCACCCGCCGGCGTCGAGATTCACGATGTCACGCCCGAACAGGACTTCGCGCCGTTCATGGAATTCGTGGCCAGCCGCTGGCAGGTACCGCAGGACGCGCGCGCCCATCTGCAGGCTATTGCCCGCGCCACGTTTCGCATCGGCGTGCCAGGATCGCTGAACCGCGCGTGGCTTGCGGTGAAGGACGGCGTCGCGCTCGCCAAGGCGGTCACGCATGACGGCGGCGGCGCGGTCGGGCTCTATGGGATGGCGACGAAGCCGGAGGCGCGCGGCTTGGGGCTGGGGCGCCTCTTGTGCATCAAGGCGCTGAGCAGCGCGCGCGAGCGCGGCCACGACCTCGCCATCTTGCATGCAACACCGATGGCCGTGTCGCTCTACAAGGGCGTGGGCTTCCGCGACCTCGCGCCCATGCATCTCTACGCCGCCCCGCATTCGTTCTACGCGTAATTCGTTTTGCGCGTGAGGCGATAGCCGGCTCAAGCACCGCGCTTCGCCGCCGTCTTGATCGTTTTCGCGAGCGCGCGCTGGGCCGCCTCGGCGCGCGTTGTTGCGCCGGCGACCGCCTGTTCCAGCTTTGCCTGTCCACCGATCGCCTGGCGGATGTGCCGCTCGTCCATCACCTTGCGCCCCATCATGGTATCGAGCGTCAGCGTCAGGCGATCGCGCGCGCGTATGATCTCGGCCGCACTCGCTTCGTCGGGCAGATTGCCGGCGAGCGCCGCGTCCACGCGCGTCGCGCACTCGATCCAGAACGACACGTTCCAGCCCTGGCACGGATTGCGCGGGATCGGGCGCGCCGGGGGCGGCTCGCCCCGCGCGAATCCTTTTTGCTCTTCGATCGCGTCGCGCATCGCCCGCCCGAGCGTTCGCAAGTCGTCCCGCGTTTCGATGAGGCGCGCCCGCATGAGGTCGAGTGTCGAGGCCTCCATCCGCACCGTCGAATTGCGCAGCCACTGCACGCACAGGCGCAGCGCCGCCGTCATCTGCGACTTGCACGGGTTGGGAGGCAGTTGGGCGTGCGGCGTGACCGCGCCTTCCTTCGGCTGGACGGCCGGCGCCTTGACGCTGTCTATGATCGCCTTCAGATCTTCCCGGCCCGCCTCCGCATGGGCGATGAGCGTGGCGGCGACGTCGTTCTTCGCGGGCACGACTTCGCTCGGAAGGCCGGGCACCTTGTTCGGCGGCGGCGCGAGCGGCGGCGGGGCCAGGTCGGCGCGCGCGACGCCCAGCATCAACAAAATCGTCGCGGCGGAAAAGATCAGGCGCATGGGCGATGAGTCCTCGTGGGCGGGCAGGGCGGCGGATGATGGCCCCCAATGCGGCAGCAACAAGGCGCGTGAATCGGCTAACACAGAGGCGTGCAAATCACTCCGGGATGACCCATGCCAGCAAGCCTCACGCCCATCCTCATGCTCTCGATCTCCAACATCTTCATGACCTTCGCCTGGTACGGCCACCTGAAATACAAGGACCACGCCCTGTGGCTCGTCGTCCTGGTGTCATGGGGAATCGCGTCGATCGAATACTGCTTCGCCGTGCCCGCCAACCGCTGGGGCAGCGCCGTCTATTCGACCGCCGAACTGAAGACGATACAGGAGATCATCACGCTTCTCGTCTTCGCCGGCTTCTCGGTGCTCTATCTGGGCGAGGCGATCAGATGGAACCACCTCGCGGGCTTTTCCTGCCTCGCGCTCGGCGCCTTCTTCGTCTTCCATAAATGGTGAGATCAGCTCTCCGCGATCCGGCGATAGGCGTTGCGGACGCGCTCGCGCAACGCCGGCGGCTGCTCTTCGACCGCCGCCGCAAGCGCGCGCAATTCGTTGCGCAAGTCATAAACCTGATCGAGCAATGACAGCACCACGGGCACCGTGTCCTCGTCGAACTCGAGTTCGTGTTCCAGATCGCGCAACAGCCGCACGCGTGCCACGTCGACCTCGTGATAGACGGGCATGCCTTCGTGCCGCTCGGGCCTGACCCAGCCCAGGCGAATCCATTTGTGCAGCCGCTGCACCGACAGCTGCTCGACCTGGACGACGAGATCTTCTTCGCTCAGTGTCATGGCACGTCACTCCGCACGCGGGTTGTAGGCGTGGCGCTCGCGCCAGCCCTTCATGAACGTCTCGAGCTCTTCGTCGATCGCCTTCGGCATCACGATCTTGAGGCGGATCAGCTGGTCGCCAGAGACACCGCGCTTGCCTTTGAGCCCCTTGCCTTTGAGCCTGAGCGTCTGACCGCTCGACGCGCCCTTCGGCACCGTCACCATGACGCGCCCCGAAATCGTCGCCGCCTCGATCTTGCCGCCGAGCACCGCCTCGTCGAGCGAAATCGCAAGCTCGCTCAAGACGTCGTCGCCCTTGCGTTCGAACTGCGGATGCGTGCGCACATGAACTTCGATCAGCGCATCGCCTGCCGGCCCATCGCCCCGCCCCGGGTGGCCGAGGCCCTTGAGCCGCAGCGTCTGTCCGTCGGCGACGCCTTCGGGAATCGTGACGCCGAGTTGCTTGCCGTCGGGCAAAGTGATGCGCTGCTGCCCGCCTTGCGCCGCCGTCAGGAAATCGACTTCAAGCTTATAGTGGACGTTGCGTCCGCGCATGCTCGCTCCACCGGCGGCCTGGCCGAAAAGATCGGAGAACAAATCGGAGAACTCGCCCAAATCCTCGAAGCCCGCGCCCGACTGATAGTGCCGCGCGCCGCCGCGATTAGCGTATTCGCGATAGAACTTCTGCTCCGGCCGCTCTTGGCCCTGGGCGTCGATCTCGCCCTTGTCGAACTTCGCGCGCTTGTCCGCATCGCCGACGATGTCGTAGGCCGACGCGACTTCCTTGAAGCGCTCCGCCGCCTTCTTGTCGCCCGGATGCAAATCGGGATGCAGCTGTTTGACCAGCTTGCGATACGACTTCTTGATGTCGTCGGCCGATGCCGTCTTCGCGACGCCCAGCACTTCGTAAGGATCTCTAGCCAAGAAGCGTCCTCTTCTCGTCGGGCGTCTTCACGTGCTCGGGCCGAAAGCCAAGTCCGATCACGCGTGCGGGGATACGGCGCAGATATGGAAACCGCTGCAACAGCCGCAAGGGCAGGGGCGTTGGAATCTGCCCCTTGGCGGCAAGCAACGGTGCGATCACCCGGTTCTGCGCCGTGACTTGGATGAATTGCGTCAGACGCGTGGGAAGTTCGCGCCGCCGCTGCACCCGGTCAAGATCGCCGTTGCCGACGCGAGCACGCTTGAGCGGTCGCGCGAGAAGGTTGGCCGCCGCCACCGCATCCTGGATCGCCAGATTGATCCCGACCCCGCCGACCGGCGACATCGCATGCGCCGCATCGCCGATGCACAAGAGCCCCGGCTTGTACCACCGCTTCAACCGGTCGACCGCGACGGTCAGAAGCTTCACGTCGTCCCAGTTCTTCAATTCGGCCACGCGGTCAGCGAGATGAGGCGCCAGCCTCGCGATCTCCGCGCGCAACGCATCGAGCCCGCGCTCGCGCACCGCATCGAACGAGCCCTTGGTGATCACGAACGCGCATTGCCAATACTCGCCGCGATCGATCTGGATCAACACGCGCCCCGCATCGAAGCGCCCGAACGACAGCGGCGGATCGCCGGGGCGCTTCGACACGCGCAGCCACAACACGTCCATCGGCGCGCCCAAATCCATCACCTGCAAGCCCGCCGCCTGGCGCACGACCGAATGCCGCCCGTCCGCGCCGACGGTCAGCTTCGCCGCAATCTCGAACGCCCCCCCGCGCGAGCGCACCTGCGCGCCGGTCACCCGCCGCCCGCGGTCGACGAGGCCCGTCACCTCGCACTCCATCATCAAGCGGAACGTCGAGCGCCGCTTCGCATGCGTCGCCACGAAATCCAAGAACTCCCATTGCGGCATGAAGGCGACGAACTTGCAGCGCGTCGGCAGATGTGAAAAGTCGGCAACGGTGAGCCGCTCCTCGCCGACCTGCGCCCCGATCTCATGCACCTCTTGGTGGGGCCGTTTCAAGAATTCGTCGAGCAGTCCCAACTCGTGCATGATCTCGAGCGTCGAGGGATGAATCGTGTCGCCGCGAAAGTCGCGCAGGAAGTCCGCGTGCTTCTCGAGCACGATGACATCGACCCCCGCCCGCGCCAGCAGCAGGCCCAGCATCATCCCCGCCGGCCCGCCGCCGGCGATGCAGCATGTCGTTTCCAGGCCCTTCATGGGGCGCGAAGCTACCTCATCTCATTAGGGTGTGGCCCGCCATCTCGCTAAGATTCCCCAACCGCTTGGTGATTCGGGGCCCGGGCGCGGGGAGGGGATCATGAACGCGCCAAAGCTGGCTGTTGCAAGCGTGCTCGCCTGCGCGCTCGCCGCCTGCGCCTCGCTGAGCGCCGTGCCAAACCGGCCGCTCGAAACGGCCGTCAACGGACCGGCCTACCGCATCACGACGATCCCCGACGCAACCTCGCCCGAACTCTTCATCGCGCTCGCGTTCTCGGGCGGCGGCAAGCGCTCGGCCGCGTTCGGCTACGGCGCCCTGACGGCCCTGCGCGAGATCACGGTCGACCTCGGCCAGGGCCCGCGCAGACTGACGGACGAGATCGACGTCGTCACCGGCGTATCCGGCGGCAGCTTCACGGCCTCGGCGTTCGCGTTGAAGCGCGACGCACTCTTTGCGACGTATGCGGATCAATTCCTGAAATACGACCTGAACGCCGACATCTTCGGCATCTATCTGCTGCCGTGGCACTGGGACTGGCTCGTCAACCCCGATTGGGGCACCAACGACGAGATGGCGCGCATCTACGACGAGCTCCTGTTCCAAGGCACCGATTACGGCGACCTCGCGCGCCTCGGCCGCCCGTTCCTGGGCGTTCAGGCGACCGACTTCGCCAACGAAGCGCCCTTCATCTTCGGCCAGGATTCGTTCGACTGGATTTGCTCGGACATCACGACGTTGCCCGTCGCGCGTGCGGTCGCCGCGTCGAACGGTTTCCCCGTGCTCTTCTCGCCGATCAGCCTGCGCAACTACGCGCACGACGAAACGCAATCGTGCACCAAGCCCAAATGGGTCGACCAGTACCTGCGCATCGACGACGACCTGTCGCGCCGCCGCCAGCTCGCCGAACTCGCGAACTCCTATCTCGAAAAACGCGACGAGGCCTACGTCCACCTGCTCGACGGCGGCGTCGCCGACAATCTGGCCTTGCGCGGGTTGATCCAATTGATGACGCCGACGGAGGAGGGCGAGATCCAAGAGGAGCGTCTAAGGCGCATCCGCCACGTCATCATCGTGAGCGTCGACGGCCAGGCCGAGCCCGATCACGAGCTGACCGACGTGCCGTACCTCAGCAGCGTCTTTCGCGTGCTGGGCGCCGTCGCCTCGACCGCGATCGATCGCTACGGCTTCGAAACGCTCATCCACGCGCGGGATATGACGATACGGCTCGCGGCCGGTCTTGCCCGCCGCGGTTGCCCGCGCGACGCGAAGGGCGATGAAACACCGTGCCGCGACATGCAGCCGCACTTCGCCCACGTCTCGCTCGGCGATCTGCGGGACGACGATGAGCACAAGCGCCTGGCGGCAATCCCAACGGGCCTCACGATCGACGGCCTGGACGTCGACGCGCTGATCGCCGCCGGCCACGACGCCATCCTCTGCGATCGCGAAATGCGCCAGACGTTCGCAAGTCTGCCCGGCATCCGCATGCCGCCGCTGCCGTCCCGCTGCAGGCCCTACGCGCCGGGCTCCGACGAGGTCAACGCCGCCGCCGCCGCGCGCACGGCCGCGCGCGCGTCGCGTGCGGAAAGCCCCTGATCGCTCCTGAGCCGCCGCCACGAATCGAAACTCAGCGCCAGATCGAGCGCCTCGAAACGCGGCTTGTCGTCGGCGATCTTTGCCGACAGCGCGCGCTTCAGCGCGTCGCGCTGAGCCTTCACCAAGGCCTTGTGCTCGGCCTTCAGGAACGTCGAGCCGTGCCGATGCGCATCGCCCGCGATCTTGAACGGCAGCAGACGTTCGAACACCTGCGCCCGCCGCTCGATCAGCTCGCCGAGCCGCCCCTGCCAATCGTTGGTCTCGTACGGCCGCTCGATGATGGGGCGGATCTCCGCCGTCATGCGCTCCGATATCGCCGCGTAGAGGCTCTCCATATCGGCGAAGTGACGGAACACGGTGCGTAAGCCGACGCCGGCCTCGGCCGCGACTTCCTCCGCGCTGGGCGACACGCCGCCGCCCGCGACGAGTTTCAACAGCGCGCCCACGATCTTGCGCCGGTTGTCTTCGCCGCGGGTGCGCCGGCCGTCGGGCCGCGCCTCGGCTTTGTCTTTACGCTGCAGCATTGTCCTTCCGCGAGATTTCGAGCGCCGCAAAGAAACCGACCACGATCAAGCCTGCAAGTGCGCCCCATTGCCCCGGCACGTCGTGCGGCAGCGGCCGCCAAACGAAAAGCAGAAGCACCGCCCCAGCCTCTTGCGCCGTGTGGATCAACAGCAGCGGCCGCACGAACGGCCGATGAAACGCGACCGCCGCAAAATCGACGAGCGCGAACATCAGCTGGCCGGCGCCGACCGAGGCAATGAACGTCAGGACGATTTGCGGCGCTGCCGATGTGTCGAGACCCGCGATCATCTGCAAACCGCCGTCGGGAGCGAACACGTGGATGAGCCCGCGCCCGACATTGATCAGGCCGAGGATGGCCACGACCGCGATCGAGATGCGCGACGGCGCCATCGGCATCAAACCTTTAGACGCCTTTGCCTTGGACGCACTGAATGAGCAGCTGACCGGCCAGGCCCGCTTCGCGATGCACGCCGAACTTCGCGACTTCGGGCGACATCGCGATCTTCACGAAGGCTTCGGATGACGGATACTCGACCAGCGCCACCGCGTCCCACATCTCGTCGACGTGACCGATGACGAGCGATTTGGCCTCGCCCATGAACAGCACGCGCCCGCCGTGCCCTTCGACGAACTTGAGCATATCGGCGCCGTACCGATTGTACGCTTCGCGCCCCGACGCGCCGTCCGTCCTGCCGTCCTTGTAGGCCGACTTGTCTTTGAACTTCAGCAGATTGAGCATCACGATCGGCGCCTTCACGCCTTTCGCGACAGCCTCGGTCAGCTGTTCGCCTTTCGGATAGACGGCGTTTGCGACTTTCATGATCTACCTCGTGATGAACGCGTGGATGTGTTCGACGAGTTCACCGGGCGCGTCCTCTTGCAGGAAGTGTCCGGCGTCTTTGATGATCGTGTGCGGTTGACCCTTCGCACCCGGCACGCGCTCATGGAACGCGCGCTCGCCGCCCTTGGTGACTGGATCGGAATCGCTGAACAGCGTCAGCACCGGCTTCGTGAAGCTCGACAGTGCCTGCCAAGCCGCTTTGTTCTCGGCGACCGAGGCATGCTCCGGCGTCACCGGAACAAGGGCGGGGAAGCGCCGCGCGCCTGCCTTGAAACTCTCGTCGGGAAACGGCGCGACGTAGGCCGCCTTCGCGCTGTCGCTCAGACCCTTCTTCGTGCCCATGGCGACGATCTCGCCGACGGGGAGCTCCGGCACCGACTGGCTGAAGTTCAGCCACTGCTTGAAGCCCTCGGTCATGCCGGTCCCGATCGGCAGCCCGGTGTTCGCAACGACGACGCGCGCGAACCGGTCGGGGAATGCGGCGACCAGTCGGAGCCCGATCGACCCGCCCCAATCCTGGCAGAAAAGCGTGATGCGGGTGAGGTCCATGGCGAGAAGCCAGTCGCTCATCCACTTCACGTGCCGCTCGTACGTATAATCGGTCTGCTCCGACGGCTTGTCCGATTTGCCGAAACCGATCAAATCCGGCGCGACCGCGCGATGCCCCTTGGCGACGAGCCCCGAGATCATCTTGCGATAGAGGAACGACCACGACGGCTCGCCGTGCAGCATCAGCACGGGCGCGGCGTCGCGCGGACCTTCGTCGACCGTGTGGATGCGCAAGGTCGTCCCGTCCGCGTCGCGAATGTTCAGATAGTGCGGCGCAAAGGCGTAGTCGGGCAGGGACTGAAATCGGCTGTCGGGCGTACGCAGGATTTTCATGGGGCCGGCGCTCTCGAAAATAGTGACACTACTAGTGTCACTATTATCGCGCCGCCGTCAAGGCGAGAAAGAGGCGCCGCTGCCAAGTGGCGGGCGGCGCCTCGTGCATCAAGTGAACGCGATGGGAACTAGCGCGCGTACACCCGAACCAGCGCGTTCTGAGCAAACGGCCCGCCGAAGCGGAAGCCGGGGATCGACTTGTAGGCGATGGAAACCGACCTGATGTCGCGGCGGTTGCCGTTGAGGTCGATCGCCCGCGTGCACTGGCCGGCGCCGATCACGTTACGGACGCTGAGGTCCTGATGTCCGCCGTTCTTGAAGCGCACGTCCAAATCGAACACGCGTACGGGCTGGCGATACACGCACAGCATGACCTGGCTGTATCTGTCGTTCCCGCGCGCGAAGATCGTGTCGTGGTCGGCGCGGAAGCTGACGTCGCGCGTGCCGATCAAGTCCCACTGCGTGTGGCGGTAGTTGGGATAGGCGATCGGGTTGGGCTGCGGACCATAAGGCGCCGCGAATGCGGGCGTGGCGAAACCGAACGCGAGCAAGGCGCCGGCGAGTGCGAGCTTGAGGTTCATGGGGATCTCTCCTGTTTCAGGACAACCGGCCACCATGGCCAAGGTTGTGCGAACTCGATGCGCAGGAGTTTGAGGCCGCGACCCTGAAGCCAGCCGGAACGCGCCGTTCAGAGTGCGTTCATTCGTGTAACACCAAGTAACAAGCGCCACGGCGTCTCCGCCGCGGCGCTTGGTTTTGCAATGAAATGTGGCGAAGATCAGCGCGTCGGTTGTAGTTCCTCGTCCGGCTCCGGTGCCGAGCCCGGATGTCTCACGATTGGCACGTCATGTGCGAGATAGCGCAGAATCGGGGACAGTACGACCAGGCCCGCGCCAAGGACGAGGCCCCACATTCCGATCATCTGAAACACGCCGACATAGGTTTGTAGCGCCTTGCCGGGATCTAGCACTTGTCCCGCCACCGTTTCGGCAGCCGTCAACTGCGCGACCATGCCGCCCGCGTACTGCGCCCAAGATGAAGCCAAGAACCAGGTCGCCATGATCGTCGACACGGTCGCGGCCGGCGAAAGTTTCGTCATCTGCGATAGACCCACAGGCGAGATGCACAATTCGCCGGTCGTGTGCAGCAGATAGGCGAGCACGAGGAAGATCAGCGGCACTCGGAAAGCATCATCCGCGAAGCTGGCGCCCCATACCAGAACGAAGAATCCGGCGCCGACCTGCAGCAGCGCAACGCCGAATTTCAGCACGGGGTTTGGATCGAGATTGAAGCGCCCGAGATAGGCCCAGATGGCGGAGAACACCGGTGCCAAGAGCAGGATGAAGCCGGAATTGAACGACTGCGTCTGCGCCGCCGTGATCGCGACACCGCCCAGATTGAGGATCGAGTTGCGCTCGGCGAACTGATTGAGCGAAGAGCCGGCTTGTTCGAACAAGGTCCAGAACAGCACCGACGCGGCGATCAGGATCAGCGCCAGAATCATGCGCTGCGCTTCCACGAAGGTGCAACTTGTCACCATGAATATCAGCAGATAGCCGAGCACGATGACCGATCCCGCTCCCAGCATGTAACCGACCCATGCATGCTGCTGCACGATGAGCCAAACGAGGCCGACACCGACGAACCCGCACAGATAGATGAACCATTCGAGATTGATCGGCCCCAAGAACGGCTTCTTGAGCCGCTCGGGATCCGGCGGCTCGCCCTTGCCCTGGAGCAACGGCTTGCCGAGCCCGAAGACGACGAAGCCCAGCGCCATGCCGACGCCCGCCGCGCCGAAGCCGGCCCACCAGCCGATATTCGTGCCGAGCCACCCGCATGCGATCGCGGCCCAGAACGCGCCCAAATTGATCCCGTAATAGTACAGCGTAAACCCTGGATCGCGGCGAGGATCGCCCTTGCCGTAAAGCTGGCCCACGATCGTCGAGATATTCGCTTTCAAGAATCCGACGCCCATGATGATGAGCGCGAGCGCTAGATAGAAGATGTCGACGAAAATCTGGTCGCGACCCTCAACCGTCAATTCGTACGTGCCTTTGGCGAGCACCGACGGCAGCGGGCCGCCCTCCGGAAGACCCTTGATCAGGAAGCCGCCGTCATCGCTCGGACCAAACTCGTAGCGTTGGCCCGCGACGACGAGCTTGACGTCGCGCGCCTCCATCCGGCCGAGGACGTTAAACTCGTATTTCTGACCTTGATAGTTGAGCACTTGGACCGCGGGCTTGCCCTCGATCGCCATCGTGAAGTGCCCGGCCACCAGAAGCATCGCGCCGAACGCGATCGCTTTGCGCGTACCGATGAACCGGTCGGCGAGGAATCCTCCGATCAACGGCAGCAAGTAAACAAGCGACGTGTAGGCGGCGTACTGGCCTTGGCTGAACGTGTCCTTGAACATGAATTGCTGGGTCAGATAGAAAATCAGCAATCCGCGCATTCCGTAGTAGGAGAAGCGCTCCCACATCTCGGCAAAGAACAGGATGAATAGGCCCTTGGGGTGACGCATCAGCTGCCACAGCACCGGGACGGCCGTGGCGGCGGTAATGATGATGCCGGCCAGAAAGACGATATCCATGAGCTTGGGCCTTCCCGAAGTGCACGCGAAAGATTCCGAAACAAGACCACGCGGCCTCCGGTTTCACAAGCGCATGACGCCAATGTGACGGCGAGGTGTTGCCCCTAGTCCCGGTCCTTCCTTAACGCCGCAAGAACATTGCCTGCGTTCCGGGTCCGTGTTGAGAAAAACAACGCGACGCCGAGATCGAACAGCGTCTTGATGCCGACGAGAACGGCGAGCGCCCAAACCGGCGAACCCATCTCGCCGATGAGCCAGCCGCCCGCGATCACCGCTATGTGCAGTGCAAGAACGCGCGGATAGGGCTCGAAGAAAAGATCGTCCGGCGTGCGCCCCTTGAAGCCTTCCGTCCGCAAACTGTCGATGACGAGGAACGCACCCTGCCACCCCATGATCGCAACGACGGGTCCGACGAAGCCGCCGCCCAGCGCGGCGAGCCCGCCGCCGATCACCCCGAAGAAGACGATGACGAAGACGCCATGCACCAGCGTGAACATGCCGTAGTGCAGCATGAAGAACGTGGTCGTCGACCATCCGTTCGCGACCGCGTTCGTCCGTGTGCTGATCGCCATGCGCACGGCATGCGTGATGCCGATGGCGACATTCTCGAACCAATAGAGGAACAGAACCTCAAAGACGCTCCACCCGAACCAGATCACGCCGACGAGCGGGATCGCGTTGACGAGTAGCGTGCCGAGAAGGTGGGCGAGAGCGAACATGAACGGCCGAGATTCGCTGGGACAGGCAGCCGTCCATATCACGAGAATGCCCGAACGACGCTTGCTCGGACGGGACGCTCAGCATAGTTTTCTGCCATCTCGCTATTGCACAAAGGATATCGCCTCATGCTCGGACGCCTGAACCACGTCGCCATCGCCGTACCCGACATCAACGCGGCGTCGGAGATCTACCGCGCCACGTTCGCCATGGGCGCCAAGGTCTCGAAACCCGTGCCCCAGCCCGATCACGGCGTGACCACCGTCTTCGTCGAACTCTCCAACACCAAGATCGAACTGCTCGAACCCTTGGGCGATAAGTCGCCGATCGCGAACTTCCTGAAGAAGAACCCGTCCGGCGGCATTCATCATGTCTGCTATGAGGTCGAAGACATCCATGCCGCGCGCGATCGGATGATCGCCAAGGGCGCGACGATCACCGGCGACGGCCAGCCGAAGATCGGCGCGCACGGCAAGCCGGTGATCTTCATGCACCCGAAAGATTTCAACGGCACCCTGATCGAGCTCGAACAGGTCTGACGCCGATGGGCATCGCCGGATCGCTGATGGTGATTTCGCTGGTCTGGTGGATGGCGTTCTTCGTGCTGCTGCCGTTCGGCATCCGCTCGCACTTGGAGGAAGGCAGCGTTGTTCCGGGCACCGAGCCGTCGGCGCCCGCCGCACCTAGGCTCTGGCGCAAAGCGATCTGGGCTTTCGTGATCGCGATCGCGATCTGGGCGGTGCTTTTCTACGTGATCGAGTACGGCGTCATCACGATCGAAGATATCCCGCTGCCCGCGGGCATCAGGTGGGACTAGGCGCTAACCATGAACGGAAAAAGCGAGGCAGCGGTTTGATCGCGCCTCGCTTTGCCCAATCGCCAGATAGCGCAGTTGCCCGCCCTTCCAGCTTCCTCCCTAACTTGGGCTGCCTCTTTTGAAGGCGATTGCACGATACGCGATCCGCGCAACACTGTCATCATTCGGTCGTGCGTTCGTGACGCAAAGTTGCCCGGCCGCCCACGCACCCGTTGCATAATTGCATGGACGACACGTGCGGGGCGACTTTTGCGTCTTAAATCACGGACGGAGGACGGTCCGCTTGACAACCAAATCGCGGCTCAAGAGTTTTAATCGGGGACGCTCGCACGCCACCGGGGACGCAATGGTTCTTCGTTTGTTCATCGCCTTGCTGCTCGCCGGATTGGCGGCGCCCGCGTGGGCGGCCGGCCAGACGTGGAAGATCACCAAGCCCGAATGGACCGCGGAAGACGAACGCGCTTATTCCGATTTCATCCAGCGCATCGGCGACAGCGGCTGCGAAACACCGGACGACTGCATCAACTCCGACGCCAATCCCTATCGCGGCACCGACGGGCGCGGCATCGACTTCAACGCCGACTGCGCCGACCTCGTCTACATGCTGCGCGCCTACTACGCGTGGAAGAACGGACTGCCGTTCACGTTCGTCGCCGGCGTCTACTCACGCGGCGGCGACGACGTGCGCTTTTCGTCCAAAGGCAATCGCGTCGCCGGCCGCCGTTATATCACCGGAGGCGAAAACGGCCGCTCGGTCGTCTACGAGATCCGCGACACGATCTCATCGGCGACCTATCGCGTCGGACCCGACATCGACGAGAACCCGCTGACCGATCTCTATCCGGTCAAGATTCAAAAGGGCTCGATCAAGCCCGGCACCGCGATCTATGACGTCAACGGCCACGTCGCGCTCGTCTACAAGATCGGCGAGGACGGGCGCGTCTACTACATGGACTCCCATCCCGATTACACGCTGACGCGCAGCGTCTTCGGCGCGCAGTTCGGCCGCGACTTCCCGGCAATGGGCGCTGGCTTCAAGAACTTCCGCCCGATCCGCTTCGAACGCGGCCGCATCCAGATCGCCAAGAACAACCAGATCGCCGACTACTCGACCGAGCAATATTACGGCAACGTCGACCCCGACCCGCGCGCCGACTGGCGCCAGGCGAAATTCGCCTACAACGACGTCGAAGCCCCGTTCTACGAATACATCCGCATCGCCATGGCCGAAGGCAAGCTGAGCTTCAATCCCGTCGCCGAGCTCAAGATGACGATGAAGACGCTGTGCAACGACCTCTACGACCGCCAGCGCTTCGTCGACCTGGCGATCGAGGCCGGCATCGACCGCAAGCAGCACCCCGAACGCCTGCCGCCCAACATTTACGGCACCGACCACATGGAGTGGGAGATCTACTCCACGCCCTCGCGCGATGCCCGCCTCAAGACGGCCTTCAGGGCCTTGCGCGACGACATGGAACGTCTGATCAAGATGTGGATCGAGCGCGACGACCGCATCTCCTACGACGGTCTGAACCTCAAGGAAGACCTGCAAAAAGCCTACGATTACTCAGCCGACATTTGCACCAACGTCTACACGAACTCGGCGGGGCAGCGGGTCACGTTGCGTTTCCCGGAAGTGCTGCGGCGCCTGTTCCAAATGTCGTTCGACCCTTACGACTGCATCGAGCGCCGCTGGGGCGCATCCTCGCCCGAAGAACTCGCAAGCTGCGCCAACACGCCCGCCGAAAACCGCTGGTATGACGCCCAGCAACGCTTGCGCAACCAAGTCGACCGCACCTACGACGCGCGCATGGATTTCACGGTGAAGGAGTTGGAGGCCCGCGGCCCCGGCACCGGCGCCGATCACCCGCCCGACGTCGACGTGAAGCGCGTCATCGACAACACGGGCTACCGCGTGCCATTCACCGGCATGCAGCCGCCGGGATACTGAACCGCCCGGCCGTCCTGAAGGCATTCCGTGACCGATCAGCAGACCCACGCCGCCAACACTCGCGGCATCCTCGCCGTGCTTGCGGCCATGGCGCTCTTCGTCTCGAGCGACAGCATCGTCAAGCTCGCGGGCGATTTGATGCCGGCGACCGAGATCATGGCGCTGCGCGGTGTCATGGCCGTCATTCTGATGGGAAGCGTGGCCGCGGCGACGATCGACGTGGCGCGCTGGCATCTCGTCTTGCAGCCGCGTGTGATGTTGCGCGCGGCGATCGAGGCGGCGGTGGCGGCGCTGTTCCTGGTGTCGCTGCCTCATCTTCCGCTCGCCGACATCACCGCGATCCAGCAAGTCACGCCGCTCGTGCTCACCGTCCTTTCGGCGTTGGTCCTCAAGGAAAATGTCGGCTGGCGGCGCTGGCTCGCGGTCGCGACCGGCTTTACCGGCGTCGTCCTCGTGATCCAGCCGACGGGGCAGGGGATCAACATCTACGCGCTCTCCGCCCTCGCCTGCGCGGCGCTCGTCGCCGTGCGCGATCTCGTGACGCGCGGACTCGAGCCGGGCATCCCGACCGCCCTCGTGTCGTTCACGACCACGCTCTCCGTGTGCCTTCTCGGTTTCGCCGGAAAACCCTTGGAAGCATGGACCGCGCCGACGACATACACGCTCACACTGCTCGCCGGCTCCGCCATCCTCGTCAGCACCGCCAACATCTTCGTCATCCGCGCCTTTCGCGGGGTCGAGGTCTCGGTCGTGGCTCCGTTCCGTTACGCGGGCGTGGTGTGGGCGATCCTGCTCGGTTTCCTGATCTGGGGCCACATTCCCAACGCACTGGCGATCGCGGGAACCGTGATCCTTGTCTCGAGCGGCCTCTACATCATGCACCGCGAGGCCATTCGCAGGCGCCAGAGCCGTCCAGCCGAAGTCGTGCCCGATCCGCACGGTTGATGCGGTCTTGCAAAGGCATCAGGATGGCCCCAGGAATCGGAGGATCATCCCATGCCGTTCGAGAAATTCCTGTCGCCCTGGTCGCCGCAGCTGCTGAGCGTCCTGCGCCTCATGACGGGCCTTCTGTTCCTGTCGCACGGCTCGGCCAAGCTGCTCCACTTCCCGCATGTCGACATGTTCAATGATTTGCAGGTCGCCTCGGTCCTCGGCGTCGCGGGCATCTTGGAGCTTGTCGGCGGCACCCTTGTCGCGATCGGCCTGTTCACGCGGCTCGCGGCCTTCGTCCTCTCCGGGGAAATGGCCGTCGCCTATTTCACCGCGCACGCGCCGCAGAACTTCTTCCCGATCCTAAACCAGGGCGAAGGCGCTATCCTCTTCTGCTTCATCTTCCTCTATCTCGCCGCAGCCGGCCCGGGCCCGTGGAGCCTCGACGGCGCGCGCAAAGCCGCCTGACGGATGCGGCTGCGCGTTGCGAGCTTCAACGTCGAGAACCTGCTCGGCCACGATATTCGCTTCTACGACCGCCTGATCTATACGCAGGAAGAGGCCGAGGCGAAGCTCAACTGGACCGCGGCGACCCTCACGCGCACGCGCGCCGACATCGTCGGCATCCAGGAAGTGTGGTTCGAGGACGCTCTGAAGGAAGCCGCGCGCCGCAGTCTTCATTTCGCGAGCGGCGCCCATGTCATGGCACCGGGCGCGACGCCGGCGGAGAATCTGAGCGGCAGGCTCGCCAAGCGCCCGCGCTTGGGTCTGCTCTCGCGCTTCCCCATCAAGTCGATCGAAGTCTTCGCGCACTTTCCGACCACGGTCGACTTGACGATCCCGCTGCGCGTCGACGGCGGCGCGATCAGTCAGATCGCAATCCCCATCGCCCAATTCCAGCGTCCCCCGCTCAGGGCCGTGGTCGATGTCGAAGGCCTCGACCTCACCGTCTACGTCGCGCATCTGAAATCGAAGGGCCCGCTCGTCCGCGTCGGCGAAAGCGGCGACGATCCGTTCGTCGGCGCCTTGGGCCAGGCGCGCGCGACCATCGTGCGCGCGGCCGAAGCGGCGGCGTTGCGCCACCTCATCCTCACCGACCTTCAGCACAGCGCGAAGCCCACTATCGTCCTCGGCGATTTGAACGACACGCCGGACTCCGCAAGCACCCAAACCGTGCGCGGCCCCAGTCCGCACAAGGATATGAACCACGAAGACAAACGCGCGCTGTGGGATGTGATTCTTTATTCGACCTTCCGCGTCGCGCGCGAACGCTCGCCGACGATCCACACCCACATCCACGACGGCGAGCGCGACATTCTCGACCACATCCTGGTGTCCGAGGAATTTTTCGCCCGTAACAAGAACCGCATCGGCGACGTTCTCCGCCACGAGGTCATCAACGACCATCTGCGCGACGATGAACATGAGCCCAAAGTCCCCGGTTCCTCCGACCACGGCATCCCCATCGCGGAAATCGAGCTGAAAACGGCCTGAACCGACACAAACGCTTGATTTGCCTCAAGCCCGCCCGCTCGCCTAGGTTCCCGCCCAAGTAAGGGAGTCTCCATGAGAAAGTTCCTCGCCGCGGCCGTTCCGGCGCTCGCGCTCGTCTTTTGCGCGGCCTGTTCCGAGCCTTCGTCCACGCCACCTGCGAAACCCGAAATGAAAACGCTCAAAGTCGCACCGCTGAACTTCGTCGAACGCACGCTCGCCAACGGCCTCAAGGTCTACGCCCTGCGCGATCCGAACACGGCGAACGTCTCGGTCCAGGTCTGGTACGACGTGGGCTCCAAGGACGATCCCGTCGGCCGTTCGGGCTTCGCGCATCTCTTCGAGCACATCATGTTCAAGGCGACGCGCAACCTGCCCGCCGAAACCTTCGATCGCCTGACCGAAGACGTCGGCGGCTTCAACAACGCCTCGACCAACGACGACTTCACCAATTATTTCGAAGTCGTTCCCGCGAACCACTTGGAGCGCGTTCTGTGGGCCGAGGCCGAGCGCATGGGCTCGCTCGTCGTCGATGAAGCGAACTTCAAGTCCGAACGCGACGTGGTGAAGGAAGAGCTGCGTCAGCGCATCTTTGCCTCGCCCTACGGCAAGCTCTTCGGTCTCTATCTCGCACAGGCGAATTTCAGCGTGCACCCCTACGGCCGCCCCGGCATCGGTTCGATCGAAGACCTCGATGCCTCGACCGTCGCCGACGTGCGCGCCTTCCACGCCGCCTATTATCGGCCCGACGACGCGGTGCTCGTCGTCTCCGGCAATTTCGATCAGGCGACGCTCGACAAATGGGTCGACCAGTATTTCGGCGTGCTCCAAACGCCCAAGCGTCCGATCCCGCGCGTGACCGCGAGGGAGCCCGCGCGCACCGCCCCGCGCGAATACACGGTCTACGAGCCGAACACGCCGTTGCCCGCGATCTCGATTTCCTACCCGGCCCCCAACGCGTTGAGCCCCGATCTCGCCGCGCTGACCGTGCTCGACGCGATCATGTCGAAAGGCGAAAGCTCCAGGCTCTATCAGTCGATGGTCTACACCCAGCAGGTCGCGGCCGAAGTCTTCACCAGCTTCGAGCCGACGCGCGACCCCGGCGCCTACACGCTCGCCGCGATCTTGAGCGAAGGCAAATCGCCCGACGACGGCGTGAACAGCCTGCTCGCCGAAATCGCCCGCGCGCGCGACACGGCCGTGACGGCCGCCGAACTCGACGAAGCCAAGAGCGAGCTTCTCGCCGAGGCGTTGAAGCAGCGCGAAACCGCCTTCGGCCGCGCGACCGAATTGGCGAATTCGGTCATCCGCTTCCGCGATCCGAAATACGCCGACAAGCTTCTGACCGACATCCAGGCCGTGACCGCCGCCGACATCCAGCGCGTCGCGAAGGCGATCCTCGACGATCAGCGCCGCGTGACCATCAAATATCTCTCCGAGGACAAGAAGCCGAAAGACGCCAAGGCGGATACGATCACGACCGCATCCACGATCCAGGCGCAAAAGCTCGATATCCCGCAAAACGAGATCCCGACCTTCGCGCTCGCGCCTGAAGTCGCGCGCGCCAAGCCGCCCGCGCCGGGCCCTGCCGTTTCGGCGAAGCTGCCGGCGCCGGCCGAGCGCACATTGGCAAACGGCCTGCGCGTCATCGTCGCGCCGAAGCGCGACTTGCCGCTGCTCTCGGCCGACCTGCGCGTGCTTTCGGGCACCGGCAGCGATCCTGCGGGCCTCGCCGGCAGCGCCTCGCTTGCCGCCGACGTGATCACCAAGGGCACCAAGACGCGCAGCGCCACCGACATCGCGCGCCAGATCGAATCCCTGGGCGCATCGCTCGAAGCCGGCGCCGGCGCCGACAGCTCCACCGTCTCGCTCGAAACGCTGTCGACGCGCGCGGAGGAGGCGCTCACCATCGCAGCCGACGTCGTGCGCAACCCCGTCTACGCGGCCCCGGAGGTCGAGCGTCAGCGCCAGCAAACGCTGGACGGCCTTTCGGTCAGCCTGCGTCAGCCGGGCTCTATCGCGCGCTACGCGATGGCGCGCGTCCTCTTCGGCGCCGCGCCTTACGGCAGCGTCGCCTCGCCGAAAAGTGTCGCCGCAATCAAGCGCGACGATGTCGCGAAGTTCCACGCCACCTACTGGCGCCCCGACAACGCCGTGCTCGTGATCTCCGGTGACATCGCGCCCGACGACGGGTTCAAGCTCGCCGAGAAGTTCTTCGGCGATTGGGCAAAGCCCGCATCGCCGCTACAGGCCGAGCCCGACGCGGGGCAATTCGCAGGCGCCCACCGCGCCGTCGTCATCGACCTGCCGAAATCGGGGCAGGCGGCGGTCAGCTTCGGCCTGCGCGGCATCGCGCGCACCGACGGCGACTTCTTCCCGACGCTGGTCGCGAACTCGATCCTGGGCGGCGGCTACTCCGCGCGCCTCAATCAGGAAATCCGCATCAAGCGCGGCCTGTCCTACGGCGCAACCTCAAGCTTCCCGCCGCGCCTGGCGCCGGGACCCATCGTCGCCCTGGCGCAGACGCGCAACGACGCGGCCATTCAAGTCGTCGACCTGATGGAAGCCGAACTCGCGAAACTCGGCGGCACCCCCGTCGGCGCCGGCGAGATCACCGCGCGCGAGGCCGTCTTGATCGGCAGTTTCGGCCGCGACGTCGAAACGACTTCGGGCCTCGCGGGCCAGCTCTCGCAGATCGCCTCGTTCAACCTGCCGCTCGACAAGCTGCAGTCTTATGTCGCCGACGTCTCCGCCGTGACGGCCGATCAAGTCCGCGCCGCCGCAAGCCGCCTCTACGATCCGAAGACGGCCAACCTCGTGGTCGTCGGCGACGGCGCCGTCTTCTTCGACGCGTTAAAGAAAAAGCGCCCCAACCTCGAACGCATCCCCATCGACAAACTCAACCTCGACAGCCCGACGCTGCAGTAGCACCGGTCAGCGAAACGGATTCTTCACCGCCTTCGTTTCGCTGAGCTTGATCGCGTCGGGCAAGTCTTCCCGCCCGAGGACCGTGACGATCTCATCGAAAAGCTGCTTCAACGCGCGCGCGTTCTGCAAGCCCGCCTTGTCGCGCGTGATGTCGAGACTGCCGCTGATCGAGATCCGGTCCGTCCGGTTCTCGATCGTGAGCTGGCCGATCGAGGTGACGTCGGCTTCGTTTTGAAACGGCTCCACCTTAGCTGTGCCGCTTCTCGCTGGGGGCGGGAAGGGCAAGTTCGCCCGTCGCGCTCTGCGGCAGGCCCGGGAACACGTTGATGCCCGTCAGGCCCTGTAGCTTCGTCAAACTGATCGTTTCATACGCGCTGCCCGGCGCATTCTGCACGATGTAGGCCGCGCCCTTGTGCAGCTTCGCGTCGTAGACGGCCTTGAAGAATTGCGTCGGCACCATCACGCGGTCGTGCAGCTGCTCGATGTTGTCGCCGCCGAAGATGGGGCCGCTCACGACGTAGACGTCGGCGTCCTTCTCGGCGAGATCGCGCACCTTCTCCTCGATTTCCTTCCAGACGCCGCGATTGTTCTCGGCGTTCTGCGGCACGATGTTCGCAAGCGTGAAGCACTCCGCCTGCGACGCGGCGTCCGGCATATCGCCGTTCGGCGCCATGTGCCCGCGGTCGAAATCGTAGCCCTTGTAGTCGACGAGCTCCGCGCGCTCATCGGCGGGCAGATTGGCGTCGGCGTGGAACGATCCCTTGCGCGGCAGGTTGCGCGCGTCGGCAATGCGGTCGGCCGTCAAATGCTCCGCCGCCCACAGCGGCGTGCGGGTCAAGCCGGAATCCAACACGGCAAAGCCCATGTAGCAAAGCTCGTGCGTCTTGGCGGCCATCTTGTCGTTCGTCAGCACCGGTGCCTTGCCGGCGAGGAACTGCGGCGCGCAATTGTCGGACGACGCGCCGGGCGTGGCTCCCAACGCTTCGCCGTTGTCCACCGCGACGGTCGTGCCGGCTGGCTCGCTCGCAACATCGACGGACTGGCTGCTCGATGATGATGTCGGCGCCGCCGCGAGTCTCGACGGCAATTCCCAATTGATCAACCCTTGCTGATGTGCCCACGCGGTCAGCGCAACGAGCGCCGTCAGCACGCCCGCGATGTGAAACGCGTGATGGGTTTTGTGGGGCTTCTTCCGACGCTTGGGCATGACGCAACCTCGTTCGCGATAGGGGGACAGTGTGATTCGCGAGTGCCGAGGTTACGCAGGAGCGCGATCGCGCGTGTTAAGGCACGCCGCGTGATCAATGGCCGCGAGATGGACGATTTCTATTAAGGCTGTAAGTCGCAACGCGCGTGGCGCGCAGCCACAAGAATTATGTCACCGAAATTGCGGTGCGGTCCGAATTGTGTTCGCGTTTTGATCTGGCTGGCGGACGGATCAGTTGGCCGCGTTTTGAAGGTGACCCAGTTCAAGCGGGGCGACTTCAAACCGACCACCCGACACGGTCACGCGCAATTCCTTCGGCCGAGCACCCAAGTCGAACTCAAGCCGTTCCGCCTCGCCCTGCAACTTCAGAGTGGCGATCACGTGGCCGTCTTTCGTCCACGACATTTCCATCGAGAACGGCTGACCCAAGGTCGGCGACTTGGCAAAGATGACACTCTTGATCTCCTTGCCGTCCACGGTGAGAAACAACCCGGCTCGCGGCGCGGTGTACCTCTCGCACCGGACATGGAAGCCCAGGGCGCTCGTGCCGTTCGCGAGCACAAACCCGAAGGTCGGAAGCCAGTTCGAGACGCGTTCGATCTTTCCTATTGTGACGCGAGCGCGCAGTGCGGAAATATCCAACGCCTCGAGCGCGTACGGTTCGTAGTCATAGTGCCCTCCAGCGGCCTAGCGTGACGTCATGCTGGCTCTGGCGCACAAATTCTCCTGTCGTCCCGCCGGCACGCGCGAAGGGGCTCGCAAAAGCGGCCACCAAGGCCAATAGACACACAGTCCTGTTCATTCACCCAGCTTTGCAGCAGTTCCTACGGTGTTCAATGCTTTGTGGTGGAGATGGCCGCAAAAAGGGCGGAATTGCGCGGCATCTCCGGCGCAGCTAAGACTGAGCCCCAAAACCCGATCCGAGAGAATCGCCCCCGATGCGCGTTTCACGCTCTTTCATGCCGCTTCTGCGCGAAACGCCTGCGGAAGCGCAGATTGTTTCACACCGCTACATGCTGCGCGCGGGCCTCGTGCGTCAGGCTTCGGCCGGCATCTATTCGTGGCTGCCGCTCGGCCACCGCGTGCTCAAGAAGATCGAGCAGATCGTACGGGAGGAACAGGACCGGGCAGGTGCGATCGAGCTTTTGATGCCGACGCTGCAATCCGCCGACCTATGGCGCGAAAGCGGCCGCTACAACGACTATGGCAAGGAGATGTTGCGCATCAAGGACCGCCACGAGCGCGATCTGCTCTACGGTCCCACGAACGAGGAACTGATCACCGACATCTTCCGTTCGACGGTGCGTTCCTACAAAGACCTGCCGCGCATCCTCTATCACATCCAATGGAAGTTCCGCGACGAGATCCGCCCGCGCTTTGGCGTGATGCGGGGCCGCGAATTCCTGATGAAGGATTCTTACTCCTTCGACGTTGACGCCGCCGGCGCGCGCCGCGCCTACAACAAGATGTTCGTCGCCTACCTGCGCACCTTCGCGCGCATGGGCCTGAAGTCCGTGCCGATGAAAGCCGACACCGGCCCGATCGGCGGCGATCTTTCCCACGAGTTCATCATCCTCGCGGACACCGGGGAGTCCCAGGTCTATTGCCACAAGGACCTGGTCGACATGCCGGTGCCCGAGAACGTCGACTTCGACGGCGATCTTGAACCCATCATTCGGAGCCGCACCTCGCTCTACGCCGCGACCGACGAGAAGCACGACGCGGACGCCTTTGCGAAAATCCCCGAGGACAAGCGCCTCGCCGCGCGCGGCATCGAGGTCGGCCACATCTTCTATTTCGGCACGAAATATTCGAAACCCTTGAACGCCAAGGTCGCGGGTCCCGCCGGCGAAGACGTGTTCGTCGAGATGGGCTCCTACGGCGTGGGCGTGTCGCGCCTGGTGGGCGCCATCATCGAGGCGAGTCACGACGAGGCCGGCATCATCTGGCCGGAAAGCGTGGCGCCCTATCGCGTCGGCTTGATCAGCCTCAAGCCCGACGACGCCAAGACGCGCGAGGTTTGCGAAAATCTTTACCGGAAACTCACGAAAGCGGGCGTTGAAGTCCTATATGATGACACGGACGAACGGGCAGGGGCGAAGTTCTCGACCTTCGATCTGATCGGCCTGCCGTGGCAGGTCATCGTGGGGCCGCGCGGCCTTGGCGTCGGCCAGATCGAGATCAAGAACCGCAAAACGGGCGAGCGTGAAAACCTGTCGCCCGAAGCCGCATTGAACAAGTTCACCAGCGGGCATTGATGAACCGAATCGACATGCAACGCGACATCCGAACGGCGCCCGAACCGCGCCGGGCGCGCGGCACCGCGCCGTTCTCGATGTTCGAGTGGATGCTGGCCGGCCGCTATCTGCGCGCGCGCCGCCAGGAAGGCTTCATCTCGGTCATCGCAGGCTTTTCGCTCTCCGGCATCGCGCTCGGCGTCGCGACGCTGATCATCGTGATGGCCGTGATGAACGGCTTCCGTGAAGAGTTGATGGGCAAGATCCTGGGCTTCAACGGGCACTTCATGGTCCAGGGCATCGGCAGTTCGCTCGAGCAATGGGAGCCGCTCGCGACAAAACTTTCGCGCGTGCCCGGCGTCACGCGCGCGACGCCGCTGATCGAGGGTCAGGCGTTGGCGAGCGCGGCCGGCGCCTCGCCGGGCGTACTGGTGCGCGGCATCCGCGCCTCGGACTTGATGAACCTGAAGCTGGTCGCGGATTCGCTGAGCCCGGGCGCGATCCGGCGCTTCCAATCGAACGGCTCGAGCGTGATCGTGGGCGAGCGCCTCGCGAACACGATGGGCTTGCTTCCCGGCATGAGCATCACGCTGCTGGCGCCGCGCGGCAACGTCACCCCCTTCGGCGTCACCCCGCGCGCCAAGGCCTACACCGTCGCCGGCACGTTCAAGGTCGGCATGTCGGAATACGACGCTTCGGTCGTCTTCATGCCGCTCGCCGAAGCGCAGGCCTATTTCAACGTCAACGGCGTCAACGGCATCGAAGTCATGGTCGACAATCCCGACCGCGTGGACGAGATGCGCGGCACGATCATCGCCGCGGTGCCGCCCAACTCGCGCCTCGTCGATTGGCGCCAGGTGAACGCGACGTTCTTCGACGCGCTTCAGGTCGAGCGCACGGTCATGTTCCTGATCCTGTCGCTGATCATCGTGGTGGCCGGCTTCAACATCATCTCCGGCATGATCATGATGGTGAAGGACAAGACGCGCGACATCGCGATCCTGCGCACGATGGGCGCGACCTCCGGCACGATCCTACGCGTGTTCTTGATCTCGGGCTCGGCGATCGGCATCGTCGGGACGTTCCTCGGCTTCGTCCTCGGCGTCCTGTTCTGCTGGAACATCAATTCGATCAAGGACGCGCTGGAAGGTTTGACCGGGGTGGAGGTCTTCAATCCGACGATCTATTTCCTGAGCCACATGCCGGCGAAGATGGAAGTCGACGAAGTCGTCTACGTCGTCTTGATGTCGCTGACCCTGTCGATCCTGGCCACCATCTATCCCGCCTGGCGCGCCGCGCGCCTCGATCCGGTCGAGGCGCTGCGCTATGAGTGAACCCTACTTCCGCACGCAGGAAACGGTGCCCCGCGCGGCGACGCAGGCGGTACCGACGCTGATGCTCCACGACATCTCGCGCGTCTACGGCTCGGGCGAGGAGACGCTTCAAATTTTCCGCGGCGTCACCGGCCAGATCGTACCCGGCGAGATCGTGGCCCTCGTCGGCCCATCGGGATCGGGCAAGTCCTCTCTGTTGCACATCGCGGGACTGCTTGAGCCGCCGACGTCGGGCACCGTCGTCATCAACGGCCGCGACTGCTCCAAACTCAACGACGACGAACGCACGCGCATCCGCCGCGAGCAACTGGGCTTCGTCTACCAGTTCCACCACCTGCTGCCGGAATTCAACGCGCTCGAAAACGTCGCCATGCCTCAGCTGATCGGGGGCCGCGGCACGCGCGAAGCCGAAGCGCTCGCCATGCGCCTCCTCACGATGGTGGGCTTGGCGCAGCGCGTGACGCATCGCCCAGCAAAACTCTCCGGCGGCGAACAGCAGCGCGTCGCCATCGCCCGCGCCCTCGCCAACCAGCCGCGCCTGATCCTCGCCGACGAGCCCACCGGCAACCTCGACCCGCGCACGGCCGACATGGTCTTCGGCGTCATGGTCGAAACCTGCCGCGCCCGCGGTGTCTCGGCCTTGATCGCCACGCATAACCTGCAGATGGCCGTGAAGATGGACCGCACCTGGCTGCTTCACGACGGCAAGCTGATCGACGCCGGTAAGTTGAAGCCCTAAGAAAACATTTCACCACAAAGAACACGAAGACGACGAAAGCGCCGCGAGGTCTCTGCCGCCGCCCGCATCGCATCGAAGGAAGTTGAGAGGGCCGCTTGACAGCGCGGGAACAAAAAAAGAACATCCCCAACCCAATCAGTGTCCACGCGTTGCGAAAGGGGAGGGGCCGGGTACTTACATCCGCGAGAACTGCACGAGCACAGGGAGTGGTGAATGGCAGGCCACGCGAATTTCGTTCACCTGCGGGTCCACTCGGCCTTCTCGCTGCTTGAGGGCGCGATTCAGCCCGACGAGCTTGCGGCGCTGTGCAAGAAGCACCGCATGCCGGCCCTCGCCGTCACCGACACCAACAACCTCTTCGGCCTCTACGACATCAGCGAAGCGCTGACGAAGGCGGGGGTTCAGCCGATCGTCGGCTGCCAGCTCACGCTTCAGGTCGAGAGCGCCGACGGCCCGCGCGCGCGCAACGCCGGCGCGCAGCCGCGCGGCCAAACCGGCGCCATCGCGCTCTTGGTCCAGAACGAAACCGGCTACGCGAACTTGATGAAGCTCGCGAGCAAGGCCCATCTCGAGGTCCAGCCGGGCGACGCGCCGCACATCACCTGGGCCGCGCTCGAGCAACACCACGAAGGTCTTATCGCGCTGACCGGCGGCCCGAAGGGCTTGCTCAATACCTTGCTCGTCGCCGGTCAAAACAATGCCGCAAAAGCGTGGATCAAGCGCCTGCACGCGCGCCTCGGCGACCGCCTCTATATTGAGCTTCAACGCCACGGCCTTGCCGACGAAGCGACCGCCGAGCCGCACCTCGTGCGCCTCGCTTACGCGCATGAGATTCCCTTGGTGGCGACGAACGAACCGTTCTTCGGCGCGAAGGACATGTTCGCGGCGCACGATGCGCTGCTCTGCATCGCCGGCGGCTCCTTCGTCATGCAAGATGAGCGCCGCCGCGAAAGCCCGGACCACTATTTCAAGTCCGCCGAAGAGATGACGGCGCTCTTTGCCGACGCGCCCGAGGCGATCGAAAACACGCTCGAAATTGCCCGCCGCTGTTCGTTCTTGCCCAAGAAGCGCCCGCCCATCCTGCCGCGCTTCGTTCCGGCCTCTGGGCTTTCGCCCGAAGACGAGTTGCGCGCTCAGGCCGAAGCGGGCCTCAAAGCACGCCTCGCCGCGAGCGGCCTCTTTGCGACGGAGAAGGAGTACAGGGAGCGGCTGACATTCGAACTCGACGTCATCATCCGTATGAACTTCGCCGGGTACTTCCTGATCGTCTCGGACTTCATGAAATGGACGCGCGGGCAGGGGATTCCCGTCGGCGTGCGCGGCTCCGGCGCCGCCTCGGTCGTCGCCTGGGGCTTGCAGATCACGGCCCTCGATCCCTTGCGTTTCGGGCTGGTGTTCGAGCGTTTCTTGAACCCCGAACGCATCTCGATGCCCGACTTCGACATCGACTTCTGCCAAGACCGCCGCGGCGAAGTCATCCGCTATGTCCAGGACAAATACGGCCACGACCGCGTCGCCCAGATCATCACCTTCGGAACGCTGCAGGCGCGCGCGGCGATCCGTGACGTCGGGCGCGTGCTGCAGATGCCGCAAGGTCAGGTCGACCGCATCGCCAAGATGATCAAGGTCCAGCCGGGCCAATCGATCAAACTGCGCGACGCGATCGAAATCGAGCCGCGTTTGCAGCAGATGGAGAACGAGGAGGAATCCGTCGCGCGCCTTTTCGAGATCGCGGGCAAGCTCGAAGGTCTCTACCGCCACGCCTCGACGCACGCTGCGGGCGTCGTCATGGGCGACCGCCCGCTCGACGAGATCGTACCGCTCTACCGCGACCCGAGCTCCGACATGCCGGTCACCCAGTTCGACTACGAGAACGACGAAAAAGCGGGCCTCGTGAAGTTCGACTTCCTGGGGCTGAAAACGTTGACCGTCATCGCCGAAACCGAAGCCCTGATCTTGAAGCGCCACGGCATCAAGGTGAAAGCCGAAGACGTCCCCTTCGACGACAAGAAATCCTTCGAGCAGCTGGGCAAGGGCGCATCGACCGGCATCTTCCAATTGGAATCGACGGGCATGCGCGACCTCTTGCGCAAGATGAAACCGGACCGCATCGAAGATCTGATCGCGCTCGTGGCGCTCTATCGCCCCGGCCCGATGGACAACATCCCGAAATACATCGAGTGCAAGCACGGCCGCGAAAAACCGTTCTATCTCCACCCCGCGCTCGAACCGATCCTGTCGGGCACCTACGGCGTGATGACGTACCAAGAAGACGTCATGCTGATCGCGCGCGAACTCGCCGGCTACTCGCTCGGTCAAGCCGACGAACTGCGCCGCGCCATGGGCAAGAAGATCAAGGAGCAGATGGCCGCGCATCGCGCGAAATTCATCGAAGGCGCCGCCAAGAAGAAGGGAATTGACGCCGACACCGCCGAACAGATCTTCGACCAAGCCGAAAAGTTCGCGGGCTACGGCTTCAACAAAGCCCACGCGGCGGCGTACGCCCAGGTCGCCTATCAAACCGCATGGCTGAAAGCGAACTACCCGGTCGAATTCTTCTGCGCCTCGATGACGCTCGACATCAGTTCGCCCGACCGCCTCTCGATCTTCCGTCAAGAGGCGGAGCGCCTCGGCATCTCCGTGGTCGCGCCCGACATCAACGCCTCGGGTGCGCTTTTTGCGGCAAGCAAGCGCGCCGACGGCACCGACGTGGTCAACTACGCGCTCTCCGCCGTCCGCAACGTCGGCCGCGCCGCGATGGAACATGTCGTGGCCGTGCGCGAGGCCGGCGGTGAGTTTCGCAACCTCTTCGACTTCGCGCGCCGCGTCGACGCGAAATTCGTCAACAAGCGCATTCTCGAAAACCTGATCGCCGCCGGCGCCTTCGACAGTCTGAACTCGAACCGCGCGCAAGCCTTCGGAGCGATCGACATGATGCTGGGCGAAGCCGCGATCACCAGCCGCGAGCGCGAAAGCACGCAGGTCAATCTCTTCGGCGAAGCCGATACGCCGCGCGACCCCGCGCTGCCGAGCATCGACCAGTGGACGATGCCCGACCGCCTGGCGCGCGAGTTCGGCGCGATCGGCTTCTACATGTCGGCCCATCCGCTCGACGAATTCGAACAAACGCTGGCGCGCCTGCGCGTCGTCCCCTATGCCGAACTCGCCGCCGACAAGCGTCACGACGACCGCCTGGTCACGCTCGCCGGCAGCATCATCCATCGCAAGGAACGCCGCACGCGCGACGACAAGCGTATGGCCCATATCGGCTTCTCGGATTCCTCGGGCATGTACGAAGCCGTCGCATTCTCCGAAGTCTTGGCCCAAGGCGGCCAGCACCTCGAACCGGGCAAGTCGGTGATCCTGAACGTCGCCACGCGCTGGGACGGCGACGATCTAAAACTTCAGATCATGAGCGTCCAAGGCCTGAACGAAGCCGCAGCCCAAACCGGCGCGGGCCTGCGCGTCTTCATCGACGACCCGAAGCCGTTGTCCAGCATCTCGGAACGCCTAAAAAACCAAAACGGCAAGGGCCTCGTGACCCTCGTCTTCCCGGTGGAGCGGGGCGAGCGCGAAGTGGAACTCGAACTTCCCGGCCGCTACGCCGTGACGCCGCAACTCAAAGGCGCGATCAAGGTCGTCCACGGCGTGCGGGAGGTGGAGGAAATCTAAATACCCACTGTCATCCCGGAAGCTAGATGCGTCCAAACGCGCAGCGTTTGGGTAACGCGCCTTGCTGTCCGGGATGACAGTGAGTGCTCTTCGCTAAATCGCCTTCGCGATCCGCTCCATCGCTTCGCCCAACCGCTCCGGCGCCTGCGCAAAACAAATGCGGATAAAGCGATCGTTCTCCCTGTCGCCCTTCGGTCCGAACGCGATCCCCGGCGCGACGCCGACCTTGGCATCGGCCAGCAGACGCTTGGCGAACGCGATGCTGTCCATCATGCCATCCACGGCGATGAAGCCGTAGAACGCGCCTGCCGGCTTCGACCAGCTCATGCGGTTCTGCTCGGCCAGGAATTTCTCGACGATGCCAAGTCCCGTGCGGCAGCGCGCCACCATCCACTCGACGAACTTGTCGCCCTTCGTGATCGCCTCGAGCGCGCCGTACTGCGCGAACATCGCGGCGCCGGTATTGTTGTAGGCCGCCATCTCGGCCATCTGCACGCCGATCCGGCGCGGATGGATCAGCCAGCCCACGCGCCATCCCGTCATCGCCCATGCCTTCGAGAAGCTGTTGACGACGAACACGTCGTCGTCCGGATCGGCGATCGCCGCGAATGTCGGCGCCGGCGTGTCGTAGACGATGGGCGTATAGACTTCGTCCGAGATGATCGCGATACCCCGCTTGCGACCGAAGTCGAGGATCGCGCGCTGCTCGCGTTCGCTCATGATCCATCCGGTCGGATTTGACGGCGAGGCGAAGAAGATCGCCTTCGTGCGCGCATCGGCCGTGTCGAACAGCCGCTGCAGATCCAGCGTCCAAGGTTCGCCGTTCGCGCCTCCACTCAGGCGCACGAAGCGTGGCTGCGCTCCCGATCCGATCACGGCCTGGAAAATATTCGGCCACATCGGCGAGACGATGATCACGTTGTCGCCGGGTTCGCACACGCATTGGAGCGCGATCTGCACGCCCATCATCGCGGCGCCCGGCACAGTCACGCGCTCAAGCTCGATCTCGCGTCCCGCCTGGCGCGACGCCCACTTGGCGACGGCCTGGCGCAACTCCGTCATGCCGCGTGTAAACGTGTAGAAGGTCTTGCCGTCGTCCAGCGCCCGCTTCGCCGCCTCGCGGATGAAGTCGGGGGTGACCACGTCGCTCTCGCCGAACCAGAGCGGGATGATGTCGGTGCGCCCCAGCCCCAGAAACGCCACATCGCCGATGCCATTGCGCTCAAGGCCGAGGATGTTGGGTCGGATAGCAGTCATAGGCCCCCGAATGGCTCATTTGTCGCGCGAATGCCAGGCTGCCGCCCTTGCGTGCCTTGCCGCAAGCCCTTATATCGGCGCCCATTCCACACGCGGGCTTTGGGTTGCCCGGCCGCCATATGGCGGGCCGCCCTCCGGTGCTGGGTCCTTCGGGGCCCGGTGATAGGCCCGCGGAGGTTCAACCGGTTAAGGAGACCAAAGCCAGATGGCTTTACCTGACTATTCCATGCGTCAGCTTTTGGAAGCTGGCGTCCATTTCGGCCACCAGACCCACCGCTGGAATCCGCGCATGGCCCAGTATCTCTATGGGTCGCGCAACAAGATTCACATCATCGACCTGACGCAGACGGTGCCCTTGTTGCACCAGGCGCTGAAGACGGTCCGCGATGTGGTCGCGCAAGGCGGCCGCGTGCTCTTCGTCGGCACGAAGCGCCAGGCATCGGACCCGATCGCCGACGCCGCGAAG